>NZ_JBGLOU010000001.1:663047-1049247 GCF_041402765.1 Nonomuraea sp. AD125B
GGCCGTCGCCGCCGCGACACCGGCGGCGACGGCCTGCCGGACGGCGTCCCATCCGCTCGGGCTCGCGGAGATCTCGTCGGGGGGTGGGCAGGCGCGCTCGGGCGCCTGCTGAGCAGTCGTCATGGGCACGAACATTAGAGATCACCACCGACAGATCGAGGAGGGGCTTGCCGGAGGCGGGAGCGGGTAGGAACCGGCGCGCCCGGCCTTCCGCCCGCACCGGGACGGAGGCGCCAGGCGTTCGCCGCGGATGGATGCCGAGTGGGGGAGCACGGTTGGCGCACGAGTTCCGGGTGTGGGCGCCTGAGCGCGAACGGGTGGAGCTGGTCCTCGGGGAGCGCCGGCTCCCCATGCGGCCTGCCGCCGGCGGCTGGTGGGAGCGCACGGTGGAGGAGGCCGGGCCGGGCACGGACTACGCGTACGCGCTGGACGGCGGCCCGCCGCGGCCCGATCCGCGCTCGGCGTACCAGCCGCACGGCCCGCACGGGCCCTCCAGGATCGTCGACCACGCCGCCTTCCCCTGGACCGACGCCGCCTGGCGGGGCACCCCGCTGCCCGGCGCGCTCCTGTACGAGCTGCACGTCGGCACCTTCTCGCCCGAGGGCACCTTCGACGGCGTGATCGAGCGCCTGCCGCACCTGGCCGCGCTGGGCGTGGACGCGATCGAGCTGATGCCGGTCGCCGAGTTCTCCGGCCGCCGCGGCTGGGGCTACGACGGCGTCTCGCTGTACGCCCCCCACCACGCCTACGGCGGCCCCGACGGCATGAGACGCCTGGTGGACGCCTGCCACGCGCACGGGATCGGCGTCGTCGTGGACGTCGTCTACAACCATCTCGGCCCTTCCGGCAACTACCTGCCGGAGTTCGGCCCGTACTTCACCGGCCGCCACACCACCAACTGGGGCGACGGGGTCAACTTCGACGGGCCGGGCAGCGGCGAGGTCCGCGCGTTCGTCATCGACAACGCCCTCATGTGGCTGCGCGACTACCACTGCGACGGCCTGCGGCTCGACGCCGTGCACGCGATCGCCGACCACTCCGCCGCGCACGTGCTGGAGCGGCTCGCCGAGGAGGTCGCGGAGCTGGCCGCGCACGTGCGCCGCCCGCTGTTCCTCATCGCCGAGAGCGACCTCAACGACCCCCGCTTCGTCCGCTCCCGCGAGAGCGGCGGCTACGGCCTCGACGCCGCGTGGGCCGACGAGTGGCACCACGCCCTGCACGCGGCGCTGACCGGCGAGCGCGACGGCTACTACGCGGACTTCGGCCCGCTCGGCCTGCTCGCCAAGGCCCTGCGCCAGGCTTGGGTGTACGACGGCACGTGGTCGCCGCACCGCGGCCGGGTGCACGGGAGGTCACCGGCGGGGCTGTCCGGGCACCGGTTCGTCGTGTGCGCCCAGAACCACGACCAGGTCGGCAACCGGGCGCGGGGCGAACGGTCCGGCGCGCTCATGAGCGAGGGACGGCTGCGGGTCGCCGCCGCGCTGCTGCTCACCGCCCCCTTCACGCCGATGCTGTTCCAGGGCGAGGAGTGGGGGGCGCGCACCCCGTTCCAGTACTTCACCGACCACGAGGACCCCGAGCTGGGCCGCGCGGTCAGCGAGGGCCGGCGCAGGGAGTTCGCGGCCTTCGGGTGGGAGCCCGGACAGGTGCCCGACCCGCAGGACCCCGCCACGTTCGACCGCTCCCGCCTGGACTGGGACGAGCCCGGCGAGGAGCCGCACGCCGGGCTGCTCGCCTGGCACCGCGAGCTGATCGCGCTGCGGCGGCGGCTGCCCGCGCTCACCGACGGCCGCCTCGACCGGGTCCGCGCCGACTGCGACGAGGCCGCCGGGCTGGTGTCCGTCGAGCGCGGGCCGGTCCTGGTCGCCGCCAACCTCGGGGACAGTACGCGGGTCGTGCCCGCCCGTGGCCGTGCCCGGCTGCTGGCCGCGTCCGATCCGGGGATCACGCTGTCCGGGGACGACCTGACCCTGCCACCCGACACCGTCGCGATCCTGGGAGGCTGAGCCGATGACCGACGCGTGGGGGATCGACCACGAGTACGAGGACGCCGCCGGCCGCCACCAGCGGGTGCCGCCCGAGACGGTCGCCGCCCTGCGCGCCGTCATCGGCGCCCCGCCCGACCTCGGCGGCGACGGCCCGGGGGAGCCGGGGGTCGGGGGCCGCGGCGGTCCTGGGGAGCAGGGGACCCGGGCGCGGGGGCGCGGCGGCCCTGCGGAGCCGGAGACCCTGGTGATGCGGCGCGGCGACCAGATCGGGATCGCCGACCTCGTCCTGGAGGACGGCGCCGAGCTGCGCGTCGACGGCGCGCTCCCGCCCGACCTGCCGTACGGCTACCACACGCTGCGCCGCCCCGGCGAGGACACCGCGCACCGGCTCATCGTCAGCCCCGGCCGCTGCCGGCTGCCCGACCGCAGGGCCTGGGGGTGGGCCGTGCAGCTCTACGCGGCGCGGTCCCGTACGAGCTGGGGCGTCGGCGACCTCGCCGACCTGCGCAGGCTCGCGGGCTGGGCGGCGGGGCACGGCGCCGGGTTCCTCCTGGTCAACCCGCTGCACGCCACCGCGCCGGTCGTCCCCGTCCAGCCGAGCCCGTACTATCCGGCAAGCCGCCGCTTCCACAGCCCGCTCTACCTGCGGATCGAGGACGTGCCCGGCGCGGCGGCGGTCCTGGACGAGGAGACCGCGGCCCGCGGGCGCGCGCTCAACGACCGGCCCGAGCTCGACCGCGACGCCGCCTGGCGGCTCAAGCTCGCCGCGCTGGAAGGCATCTATGCCGCCGCGCCGCCCGGCGGCGACTTCGAGCGGTGGCGGGCCGGCCGTGGCCGGGCGCTGGAGGAGTTCGCCACGTGGTGCGCCCTCGCCGAGCGGCACGGGCCGAGCTGGCGGGCCTGGCCGGCCGAGTACCGCCGCCCGGACGGCCCCGCCGTGGCCCGCTTCGCCCGCGACCACGCGGACCGGCTCCGCTTCCACGCCTGGCTGCAGTGGCTCGTCTCGCGGCAGCTCGCCACGGCCGCCGCCGAGCTGCCGATCATGCAGGACCTCCCCGTCGGCGTGGACCCGGACGGCGCCGACGCCTGGTCCTGGCAGGATCTGCTCGCCGAGGGCGTCAGCGTAGGCGCGCCCGCCGACGAGTTCAACGCGGCCGGCCAGGACTGGGGCCTGCCGCCGTTCGTGCCGTGGAAGCTGCGCCGGGCCGGGTACGCGCCGTTCGCCGAGAGCGTCCGCGCCGCCATCGCCGCCTCCGGCGGGCTGCGCATCGACCACGTGATGGGCCTGTTCCGCCTGTGGTGGATCCCTGCGGGCGAGAGCGCAGGACGGGGCGCCTACGTCCGCTACCCGGCCGGCGACCTGCTCGACATCGTCGCCCTGGAGAGCCACCGGGCCGGCGCGCCCGTGGTCGGCGAGGACCTCGGGACGGTCGAGCCCGGCGTACGCGAGACGCTCGCCGGGCGCGACCTGCTGTCCTACCGCCTGCTCTGGTTCGAGCGGGACGACCCCGCCTCCTGGCCGGAGCGAGCGATGGCCGCCGTCACCACCCACGACCTGCCGACGGTCGCGGGCCTGTGGGACGGCGGCGACCTGGCCGAGCAGCGCCGGCTCGGGCTCGAACCCAACGAGGACGGCTCGCGCGCCCTGCGCGGCGCGCTCGCCGCCCACGGCGGCCTCGAACCGGACGCCGGCGCCGCCGACGCCGTCCTGGCCGCCTACCGGCGGCTGGCCGAGGCGCCGTCGCTGCTGCTGACGGCCACCCTGGACGACGCCCTCACCGCGCCCGACCGCCCCAACATCCCCGGCGCCGACGGCCTGCGCCCCAACTGGCGGCTGCCCCTGCCGGTGCCGCTGGAGGAGCTGGAACGGCTGCCCCTGCCCCGCGAGCTGGGCGAACTACTGTCCGGCGCGGTCCGCGGCAGCGCGAAAGGCGCTCTCGGGCGGTGAACGGCCCCGGTCAGCCGATGTTCCAGACGGAGGAGATCCGGTCGTTCCAGCCGCTGGGGACGAGGTTGGGGACATCGGTGTTCGGCGGGACGAAGAAGGAGCTGCCGGAGAAGTTGATGTGCTCGTAATAACGGACGGCGCAGTTCGTGCCGCCCAGTGAGCTGATCTCGTCGTTCCAGTCGTGGACGTGCAGCGGCCCGTGGTGGACGCCCCTCAGGTCGTTGTACGCATGCCCCGCCGCCAGCCAGAACCAGTCGCCGCCGTAGTCGACGTGCTCGAACATCTGCACCTCGCCCTGCGTCGGCGGACGGGGGTCGGCCATCGCCGCCCGCAGCTCCGCCGCCGCCCACAGGGCGCCGTTGAGCGCGCTGTCGTCGGTGAGCGCGACGAGCCGGTTGGCCCCGTAGACGTAGGTGAGCGGCCGGCCGTCGTAGCGGGACAGGTCGGCCGGATCGTGCTCGACGCCGTCGAGGACGACGGCCATGGCGGGCGCCCGGTGGGTGACGGGCTGTTCCGTCCCGGCGGAACGGGACAGCACGCGGGCGGGGTCCATCCGCGCCGGCGCGGCCGAGCGGGGCGCGGCGAGCGCCTTGCCGACCAGCTCCTGCAGCGTGCCGATGCCCTGCTCGCGCAGCAGCGCCAGGACGTCGTCCTCGGCGAGGCCGCCGACGTGGCCGGAGAAGTCGAGGAACCGCTCGACGTGGCGGCGGGCCTCGGGGGTGATCTGGGTGGCGGTCATGAGTGCCTCCTTCGTGGCTGGTGTCGCTCCTTCATGGTCGGGAAGGCGGGCGTCCGGGACAGCCCCCCAACATTGGGGATGGCGTCAGGCGGTGAAGGCCGCCATGAGCTCGTCCCTGCCGCCCGCCCCGGTCTTGCGGAACAACGCCTTGAGGTGGTCGTGGACCGTGTGCGCCGACACGCCGAGCACCCGGGCGACCTGCTTCGGGGCCGCGCCCCGGCACAGCAGCTCCAGCACCTGGCGCTCGCGGGGGGTGAGGCCGTACCAGTCGCAGAAGGAGGGCAGCACCAGCGCGCCCGCCGGCGACTGGATGACGACGGCCACCTCGCCCTCGCCCGCCGCGTCCAGGGGCTGGGCCTCGATCATCAGCCAGCGGCCGAAGCCGGCGGGCGGCGCGCACACGAACGGGCGCCCCCCGCCGGGCCCGCCACCGACGTTCTCCCGGGCGTTCTCCCTGGCGTCGAGCGCGAGGGCCGTCACCAGCGCCGGCATGAGCCAGCCCGGCGTGCCGGGCCCGTCCGGGCCGCTCATCCGGTCGAACCAGGCCCGGGCCTGCGGCGTCACCGTGCGGATGCCCTGGCCCTCCGCCACGATGACCAGCCCGGCGGGGAGCGGGGGGACCGTCGGCGCGAGCGGGCCCGCCGTGACGTGCCGGCGCAGCAGCGCGATCAGCGCCGGGCCGAGCCGGACCGCCCGGCGCGCGTCGTCCGCCGAGAACGGGCGGGAGCCTTCGGCCCGCACCAGCCCGAGCAGCCCCCACACGCCGTGGCCGTCCCGCAGCAGCAGCCGGAGCTCCGCGGCGGCCCCGCCCGCCACGAACGCCGTCCGCGCCCCCGCGCTCTCTCCCGCCGTCCCGCCGCCCGCTCCTTCCGCCGTCCCGCCGGCGATGCCGACCGGGGCGGGCCGATCGGCCAGGGCCGACGGGCGGCAGGGGTCGCCGTGCGCGGAGCGGTGGGCCAGCAGGGACCGCACCAGCTCCTCCTCGTAGCGGTGCCAGAAGCTGAACGACCCCTGCCCGAGCCCGGTCGCCGGGCTGGTGCCCACCAGGCGCAGCGCGTCGTGGCCCACCCAGGGCCGGATGGCCGCGGAGATCGCCGCCCTCAGCTCGCCGGCGGCGATGCCCCGGCCCGTCATCGTACGCAGATCATGAAGCAGGCGATCCGGTGTCACCCGGTCAGGTGAACACGGACGGTCACGCTCCGCAACCGGATTGTCGCCGACGGAATATGGTGACGTTCCAAAATGAGGTTTTTGCGCAAAACCACCGAGTGTTGTTCGATCTTGCTCCATCCTGGCCCGTGACGACGCCGCCACGTAAAGGAGCTCAATGATCAACCGACATCGGACGCTGCTCACGGCAGTGACCGCCCTGGTCACGCTGGGGACCGTCGCCGTCGCCCCGGCGCGGGCGTCCGCGGCCGCGCCGGTCAGCGTGACCTTCGCCGCGACGGAGGACGTCTTCGTCAGCCAGGCCGAGCCCGCCAAGAGCTTCGCCACCGCCACCTGGCTGAGCGTGTGCGGCTCCGGCTGCGGCAGCGCCACCGCGGGTCAGCGCCTGGCCCTGGCCCGCTTCAAGGTCATCGGCATCCCGGCGGACGCCGAGGACGTCAAGGTCACCCTGGACGTCGTCTCGGCCAGGACGACCGCCACCACAATCTCCGCCCGCGAGGTCACCGGCTCGTGGACCGAGGCGGCCACGACCTGGAACACTCGCCCGACCGTGGCCTCCGAGGTGGCCGGCTCGCACACCGGGTTCACCGCCGGGGCGACGGCCAAGCTGGACGTCTCCTCCGCCGTGGACGGCGACGGCACCTACGACTTCGCGCTCACCGGGACCTCCGACACCACGACCGTGCTCATGTCCTCCCGCGAGACCGGCGACCGCGGGCCGAAGCTGACGGTCACCTACACGCCGGGCTCCGGGGACGAGCAGACCTCGGGGCCGCTGCCGTTCACGCTGCCGGGCACGGCGGCGCTGCGGGCCTCGGGCAAGAAGGTGTTCGCGCACTACTTCACGCCCTACCCGGTCTCGCTCGACAACGCCGCTCCGGAAAACGATTACTACGCCCGCAACTACCTCAAACCGGAAGGGGAGAGCGGCAAGCACGCCGCCTACGGCGGGCTGCTGCGCGACCGGCCGGCCGGCCGCGCCCCCCTCACCGGCGACTACGCGCTGGCAGACCTCAAGACCGAGGTCAAGCAGGCCATCGCCGCAGGACTGGACGGCTTCACCGTGGACATCCTGTCGGTGACCAGCGCGCACTGGACGCGGGTGCAGAACCTCGTCAAGGCCGCCGAGGCGGTCGACCCCGGCTTCAAGATCGTGCTCATGCCGGACACGAACGGCCTGGCCTCGGTCGACGCCGCCACGCTCGCCGCGGCCATCGCCAAGCTGGCCGGCTCGAAGTCGGTCCTCCGGCTCGCCGACGACCGCCTCGTCGTGGCCCCGTTCAAGGCCGAGGGGCGGAGCGCCGCCTGGTGGGCCGACTGGATGAAGACCATGGAGAGCGCGCACGGCATCAAGGTCGCCCTGGTGCCCTGCTTCCTCGACTTCGGCAAGAACCGCGACGCCTTCGCCCCGATCAGCTACGGCTTCTCCAACTGGGGCGGCCGCAACCCCGCGGCGAACGCCAACCTGACCGCCAACATCACCACCGCCCACGGCCTGGGCAAGATCTGGATGCAGCCGGTGTCCGTCCAGGACGAGCGGCCCAACCAGGGCGTCTTCGACGAGGCCGGCAACACCGAGAACCTACGGGCCACGTGGAAGGGCGCGATCGACGGCAAGGCCGACTGGGTGCAGCTCACCACCTGGAACGACTACTCCGAGAACACCCAGTTCGCCCCCTCCAGGAACGCCGGATGGACCTACCTGGACATCAACGCCTACTACCTGACCTGCTACAAGCTCGGCTGCCCGAAGATCACGAATGACGTGGCCTACCTCACCCACCGCGTCCAGCCGGTCGCGGCGGCGCCCGCGTACGCGCAGACCAAGCTGATGAAGCTGCGTGGCGGCAGCACCGCGGCCCGCGACACGGTCGAGGTGCTGAGCATGCTCACGGCCGCGGCCAGGGTGTCGGTCACGGTGGGCGGCACGACGCAGACCTACGACGCGCCCGCCGGGGTGTCGGCCCGGACGTTCCCGCTCAAGCCGGGAACCGCTTCGGCCACCGTCACCCGGAACTCGGCGACGGTGGCGAAGGTCGTCTCGCCGTACACGATCAGCGCGACGCCATACGTCCAGGACCTGCACTACCGCGCCGTCTCCAGCGACCGCTGAGCTGATCTACAACGTAAAGGCGGCCGCCGGGTGATCACCTTCGCCTGGCGGCCGCCAGGTCCGGTGGCGGGCTCGCGGTGATCTCGCCATCCAGCAGGGCCGTCCCCAGCGGGGTGCGGGTGTGCAGGACGGCGGTGCCGTCGCGGCGGGTCTCGATCAGCCCGGCCTCGCGCAGGACGGTGGCGTGCCGGCTGGCGGTGGCGGGGGAGACGCCCAGCATGCGGGCGAGCTGGGTGGTGGTGGCGCCGTGGTCGAGCGCCTGCAGCGCGGCCGCGCGGCTGGCGCCCATGAGCGCGCTCAGGCCCGCGCCGGTCCGCCGGGCGGCCGGCCGCCACCGGTGCCGCTGCTGGATCGGGTAGATCAGCACGGGCGGCAGCCCGGGGTCGGCCATCGACAGCGGCGTGCGCTGGCAGAAGTACGACGGCACGAGGCGCAGCCCGCGTCCGCCCAGCGTCAGGTCCTGGTCCACGACGTAGTCGACCTCGAGGACGGGCGGCGTCCAGCGCACCAGCGGCCCGAGCCCGGCGAGCAGCGCTTCGACGCCGCCGCCGAGCACGTCCCTCGCCCGGCTTTCGCGGTCGGCGGCGAACGCGGCGTCGATGGATTCCTGGAACGGGGCGACGGCGGCGGCGTGGTAGTCGCGGAGGGCGTCGGCGAGCCCGCCGACCGCGCCGGTGTCGCCCTCGGCGAGCGGCCTGGCCCAGCCGGGCAGCGGCCGGTGCCGGGCGAGCCGGCCGAGCTCGGTGGCCAGCCGCCGCCTGGGGGTGCGGCGCAGCGCCTCCAGCCCGTGGCCGAGGCCGCGGCCGGCCTCGTACGGGGTGAGGAAGTCGGGGAAGTACGGCCCGGCAGGCGCGAGCACGTCGAGCAGTTGCGCGCCGGACCGCATGCGGGCGGTCCTGGCCGGCTCGGCGTGCAGGGCCGAGAACCAGGGACGGAAGGTCAGCGGGCGCACCCGGTCGCGGAGCCGGAAGCGGGTGAAGACGACCTCCCAGAGGGGGTCGGGCTGGTCGGCGAGGGTGACGCGGGCCAGGTCGCCGGCGGTGAAATGGATCCTCAGCGTCCCCATCCGGTCCCTCACGCCTTGACTGCGCCTGTCACCTCGTACGACACCATGGGCGCACTGGACCGTCAACCCGAAATATGGCATTTGTCGTGTTTGCGGCCAGAGGTAAAGGCTCTACCGCACGGCCCCTCCCGCCGGACACCATCGATCGCGTCGGAAGGAGGCGACCCCCCGTGAGGATCCCGCGTTCCGCCCGCCGCCTGACGGCCGCCGTGGCCGCCGTGTGCGGGCTCGTCCTGGCCCTGGCTCCCCCGGCGGCCGCCGCGCCCGCCCCCGTCACGGTCGGGCCGCTGCCCGTCAGCGCCGTCGCGCCGATGGGCGCCGAGGCCGCCGCGCAGACCGCCCGCGCCCGCGCCGGCCGGGCCCGCGCCGCCACCCCCGCCGGCGCCGCGCGGGAAGGGCACGCGGGGACACTGGCCGCCCGCCGTTTCCACGAGCTCCAGCTCAACCTCTGCAACAGCGGGCACGCGGGCTGCTATGCCGGGGGTCAGGCCGTCTACGAGGGCGGCGACCTGATCTACTACCTGGCGCCCGACCTGGTGACGCTCAACGAGATCTGCGCGGGCGACCTGCCGGCCTACCTTCAGCCGTCGCTCGCCGAGGCGTGGCCGGACGACTGGACGTACTCGCTGTTCTACCCGGCGCTGAACAAGCAGACCGGCGCGCCGATCACCTGCACGAACGGCGACAGCTTCGGCAACGCCGTGCTCGGCCGGGTCCCGGCCGCGCTCTGGCAGGGCGTCAACGGCTGGGCCGGCGAGTACACCACGCAGGACGGCGGCAACGAGAAGCGCACGTTCGCCTGCGCGTACGCGATCGGCGACCACCTGGCGTGCGCCACCCACCTGAGCTCGTCCAGCGAGCCGATCGCGCTGGCGCAGTGCCGGGCGCTGATGTTCAGCGCGGTGCCGGCGATCAGGTCGGCGGAGGGGATCTCGGGCCGGACCGTCGTCGGCGGCGACTTCAACCTCGAGTACGACACCTCGGACCCGGAGAACGCCCAGAACTGTGTGCCGGCCGGCCACGTCCGCAAGGGCGACGGTGACGTGCAGCACGTGATTTTCAGCAACGACCTCACCTTCGGCAGCACCGGCAAGTACGGCCTGAGCCACACCGACCACGACGGCTTCCTGGTCCGCCTGACGAAGCCTTAGACGCGGTCTTGGACGCGGCCTCGGAGGCGGCCTCGGAGGCGGGGGCGGGCGTGAGCCCGGGGCGCGCGGACGGCGCGACCCCGGGCTGCGCTCATGCGCCGCTCTCGGCGGCCACCGGAACCGGGACCGCGGGAACCGCATCCACGGAGTCCGAGTCCGCGGTAGTCGAGTCCGCCGGAACCGACGCCGCGGGAACCGGGTCCGACGGGCGCGAAAGGACGGGATGGAGGGCCCGCCGCTCGGGACGGCGCGGGCGCGGGATCGGCAACCGGTGCGTCGCCCGGTGTCGCGGGCGCCGGCGCGGGGCGTGCGGAGTGCTCGCGGTGCCAGCAGTGCTCGGGGTGCTTGGGGTGCTCGCGGGGGAGCCGGGGCGTTCGACGTCCGCGGGAGCCGGGGAGCCGGTTCCGGGGGAGACGCCTTCGGGGGTACGGGGGCCGGATGCCGGGGCGGAGGAGTCCAGCAGCGTCTCCTCCAGGACCTGCATGAGCATCAGGCCGATCAGGGCCAGGATCGGGATGGCCAGTGCCACGACGAGGATGATGTTCACCTCCCACGGAACGTCGCGTCTTCGCCCGCCCTGCCGGCCGGGCGTCGTGCGGCCACTACCTCGGATAATTCCAAATAAACCGGACATTTTGCGGGAACGAGGAGAGCCCTGCCCCAGGACACGAAGAAGGAGCCGACATGGCCGAGCAGCGTGACGTCATCGAGGTGCTGACGCACGACCATCGCGAGGTCGAGCAGATGTTCTCCGAGCTCGAAGACATGCGGGGCGCCATCGGCGAGCGGCCCAAGCTGCTGGCCGAGAACGTCGTCATCGAGCTCGTCCGCCACTCCGTCGCCGAGGAGCAGTACCTCTACCCGGCCGTGCGCGAGCACGTGCCCGGCGGCGACGAGCTGGCCGACGACGAGATCGCCGAGCACGCCGCGGCCGAGCGGACGATGAATGACCTCGAGCACCTGGAGCCCGGCGACGACCGGTTCTGGCCCGTGCTGGACCGGCTCATGGCCGAGGTCCGCCACCACCTCCGCGAGGAGGAGGACGAGCTGTTCCCCCGCCTGCGCGCGGCCTGCGACCAGGAACAGCTCGAAGAGCTGGGCGCGAAGGTCGAGCGGGCCAAGAAGACGGCCCCGACCCGCCCCCACCCCTCCGCGCCGGACACCCCGCCGGTCAACCGCCTGCTGATGCCCGGCGCCGGGCTGGTGGACCGCATCCGCGACGCCCTCACCGGCCGCGGCCGGTCCTGACCGGGCCCGGGGTCACCACGTCCCCGGCGGGGGACCGACGATCGGCTCCGAGGGGCGGCCGTCCACGCCGACCGGGACCTCGCCGTGCAGCATGACCCGGTGCATCACGCGCGGCTGCGCGAGATGCCCGGTGTCGGCGGGCGCGAGGTGCATGGTGGCGCGGTTGTCCCAGAACGCCACGTCGCCCGGCTCCCACCGGAAGCGCACGGTGTACTCCGGGCGGGTCGCCTGCCCCAGCAGCAGCTCCAGCAGCGGCCCGCTCTCCAGCCTGGAGACCTCCGCGACGCGCTCCAGGTAGTAGCCGTTGACGAACAGCACCCGTTCCCCCGTCTCCGGATGGACCCGGACCAGCGGGTGCAGGGTCGCGATCTGGTGGGAGAGCAGGTGCCGCAGGTAGGCGTCGTCGCGGGCGCGCGGCTGGTAGCCGACGCCGAGGCGGTGCTCGGCGCGCAGGCCGTCCACGAAGCGGCGCACCGGCTCCGAGAGCCCGGCGTAGGCGGCGGCCAGGTTCGCCCACGTCGTGTCGCCCCCGTACGCGGGCACGCTCTCGGCCCGCAGGATCGTCGCGGCCGGCGGGTCGATCCGCGCGCCGTGGTCGCAGTGCCAGCCCCGCAGGTGCGAGTGCCGCCGCCGCTCCAGCCACTCCTCGCGTTCCATGCCGTACCGGCCGGCCAGCTCCAGCCGGTCGGCGGTGGTCTCGACCTCGGGGAACCCCTCGGGCGACGCCGAGCCGCGCCGGCTCAGGACGATCGGCTCGCCGAAGCGGCGGGCGAGGGCGACGTGCCCGGCGTGGTCGAGCCGCTGCCCGCGGAAGAACACCACCTTCCACCGGTGCAGCGCCTGCCTGATCGCCGCGACGGCCGCGTCGTCCGGCCCCTCCGCCAGGTCCACTCCGTCGATCTCCGCGCCGATGTGCCCCGCCACCGGCCTGACCCGTACGCCCGTCTCCGCCGTCACGCGGCATCTATACCCCGCCGCTTTGCCGGAACATGCACCCGTACGGGCGGGTCGATGGTTTTCCGTCGATCTACGGCCGGGAACGGGACGATCTGCGACCCACGGACGAGACGGACGAGGCGGAGGCGGTGACATGCCGAGCAAGGAGCAGGTGCTGCGGCTGCTGGGCCTGGGGCACGGCTACGGCGAGATCGCCCGGCGGCTGGACGTCCCCGCCGGGCAGGTGTACCTCGTCGCGACCGGCATCCCGGCCGACGGCGGCGGCACCGTCACCCGCGCCCAGCGGCAGCGGCCCGGCATGCTGCGCTCCCGCACCCAGCGCCTGGTCAACCCGCGTGAGGTCAACCCCGTCGCACGGGAGGACGTGCACGCCTGGGTCCGCAGCAGGGCCCGGAGCGAGCGGGCCGCGGAAGCGGGCCGATGACGATGAAGCTACCTGGGAAGCTACCTGGCGGGCTGGGCTCCTGGCCGCTCCTGCGGCAGCTCACCGGCCCCGACCGGACCGGCCGGGGCGCGGCGGTGCGGTCGGCGCGCACCGACCACCTCACGGCGCGTACGGCCACGGCCGACCGCGTGGTCAAGTCGGTGTGCCCGTACTGCGCGGTTGGCTGCGCGCAGAACGTCTACGTCAAGGACGAGCGGGTCGTGCACATCGAGGGCGATCCCGACTCCCCGGTCAGCCGGGGCCGGCTGTGCCCCAAGGGCGCGGCCACGCTCCAGCTCACCACCGGCGAGAGCCGTATGTACCAGGCGCTCTACCGGCCGCCGGGCGGCGCCGACTGGCAGGAGATCGACCTCGACCAGGCCATGGACATGATCGCCGACCGGGTCATCGGCACCCGGCGGGCGACCTGGGAGTGGGAGAAGGCCGGCAAGCGCACCGCCCGCACGATGGGCATCGCCAGCCTGGGCGGCGCCACGCTGGACAACGAGGAGAACTACCTCATCAAGAAGCTGCTCACCTCGCTCGGCGTGGTGCAGATCGAGAACCAGGCCCGCGTGTGCCACAGCTCCACCGTGGTCGGGCTCGGCACGTCGTTCGGGCGCGGCGGCGCGACCACGTTCATGCAGGACCTCCAGCACTCCGACTGCGTGATCATCCAGGGCTCGAACTTCGCCGAGGCGCACCCGGTCGGCTTCCAGTGGGTGATGGAGGCCAAGGCGCGCGGCGCGGTGATCATCCACGTGGACCCGCGCTTCACCCGTACCAGCGCGCTGGCCGACCTGCACGTGCCCATCAGGGCCGGCTCCGACGTGGCCTTCCTCGGCGGGATCATCAATCACGTCCTGAGCAACGAGCTGTACTTCCGCGAGTTCGTCCTCGCCTACACCAACGCGTCCACCATCCTGCGCGAGGACTACCGCGACAGTGAGGACCTCGACGGCCTGTTCTCCGGCTTCGACGCGACCCACCGCCACTACTCCAGCGAGACCTGGCAGTACGACGGCATGCTCACCGTGGCCGCCTCCGGCCGGCGTGACGAGGCCTACGACACCGACTACGACGAGCACGTGGCCGGCGGCTCCGAGACGCACGGCGCGATCGGCCACTCGATGGAGGGCACCCCGCGCCGCGACGAGACCCTGACCGACCCGCGCTGCGTCTTCCAGGTGCTGAAGCGCCACTTCGCCCGCTACACGCCGGAGCTGGTCGAGCGCGCCTGCGGCATCCCGCCGGAGCTGTTCGAGCAGGTGTGCCGCCACCTGACGGAGAACTCCGGGCCCGAGCGCACCGCCGAGTTCGTCTACGCGGTCGGCTGGACCCAGCACAGCGACGGCTCCCAGTTCATCCGCACCGCCTGCATCCTGCAGCTCCTGCTCGGCAACATGGGCCGGCCCGGCGGCGGCATCCAGGCGCTGCGCGGGCACGCCAGCATCCAGGGCTCCAGCGACATCCCGACCCTGTTCAACCTGCTGCCCGGCTACATCCCGATGCCGCACGCCCACCGGCACGAGACGCTGAACGCCTTCCTCATGGCCGACGCCGCGCACAAGGGCTACTGGGCCGACATGCCCAACTACCTGGTCAGCCTGCTGAAGGCGTGGTGGGGGCCGTCGGCCCGCGCGGACAACGACTTCCGCTTCGACTGGCTGCCCAGGCTCACCGGCAGCCACAGCACGTACGACACCGTGATGGCCCAGCTCGAAGGCTCCTGCAAGGGCTACTTCCTGCTCGGCGAGAACCCCGCCGTCGGCTCGGCCAACGCGAAGATGCAGCGCCTCGGCATGGCCAACCTGGACTGGCTGGTGGTGCGCGACTTCAGCCTCATCGAGTCGGCCACCTGGTGGAAGGACGGCCCGGAGATCGAGACCGGCGAGCTGCGCACCGAGGACATCGGCACCGAGGTGTTCTTCCTGCCCGCCGCGACCCACACCGAGAAGAGCGGCAGTTTCACCAACACCAACCGCATGCTGCAGTGGCACCACCAGGCCGTCGAACCGGCCGGCGACGCCCGCAGCGAGCTGTGGTTCATGTACCACCTGGGCCGCATCATCCGGGAGAAACTGGCCGGCTCCACCGACCCGATGGACGCGCCGGTGCTCGACCTCACCTGGGACTACCCGGTCGAGGGTGACCACGGCGAGCCGGTCGCCGAGGCCGTGCTCGCCGAGATCAACGGCTGGAACGAGCACGGCGACCCGCTGCCCGGCTACTCCGCGCTCAAGCCGGACGGCTCCACCTCGTGCGGCTGCTGGATCTACTGCGGCGTCTACAAGGACGGCGTCAACCAGGCCGCCCGCCGCAAGCCCGCCGAGGAGCAGAACTGGATCGCCGCCGAATGGGCCTGGGCCTGGCCGGACAACCGGCGGCTGATGTACAACCGGGCCTCCGCCCGGCCCGACGGCAGCCCCTGGAGCGAGCGCAAGAAGCTCGTCTGGTGGGACGCCGCCCAGGGCCGCTGGACCGGCTACGACGTGCCCGACTTCGACGCCACCAAGCCGCCGGACTACCGGCCGGCCCCGGACGCCACCGGCCACGACGCGCTCTCCGGCATCGACCCGTTCATCATGCAGGCCGACGGCAAGGGCTGGCTGTTCGCCCCGTCCGGGGTGGTGGACGGCCCGCTGCCCGTCCACTACGAGCCGCAGGACTCGCCGGTGCGCAACCCGCTCCACCCGGACCAGCAGCGCAACCCGGCCCGCATGCTGTTCCCGCACGAGCACAACCGCGCCAACCCCAGCGGCGACGACCCCGGCGCGGCGCTCTACCCGTACGTCGTCACCACCTACCGGCTGACCGAGCACTTCACCTCGGGGGCAATGAGCCGCACCGTGCCCTACCTGGCCGAGCTGCAGCCGGAGATGTTCTGCGAGGTCTCGCCCGAGCTGGCCGCCGAGCGCGGGCTCGTGCACGGCGACTGGGCCACGATCGTCACCGCCCGCAACGCCATCGAGGCGCGGGTGCTGGTCACCCGCAGGATGCCCGCCCTGCACCTGGACGGCAAGGTCGTGCACCAGATCGGGCTGCCGTTCCACTTCGGGCCCAACGGGGTGGTCACGGGCGACGCCGCCAACGAGCTGTCGTCGATCACCCTCGACCCGAACTCCCACATCCAGGAGGTCAAGGCGTTCTCGGCCGACATCCGGCCGGGCCGCCGCCCGCGCGGCCCCGGCCTGACCTATCTCGTCCGTGACCAGCAGCTCCGGGCGGGCGTCACCGAGCACACCGGCATGGAGATCTGATGAGCGCCGACCCGGCGACCGCGAGCGGCTACACCACCCACCCGCAGCGGATGGGCTTCTTCACCGACACCAGCGTCTGCATCGGCTGCAAGGCGTGCGAGGTGGCCTGCAAGGAGTGGAACCACGTCCCGGACGACGGGATGACCTTCACCGGCATGTCCTACGACAACACGCTGAGCCTGAGCGCCGACACCTGGCGGCACGTCGCGTTCATCGAGCAGCCCGAGCCGCTCGGCCGCCAGGAGCCCGGCGTCGGCGGGATGGACTTCCGCTGGCTCATGGCCTCCGACGTGTGCAAGCACTGCACCCACGCGGCCTGCCTGGACGTCTGCCCCACCGGCTCGCTGTTCCGCACCGAGTTCGGCACCGTCGTCGTCCAGGACGACGTCTGCAACGGGTGCGGCTACTGCGTGCCCGCCTGCCCGTACGGGGTGATCGGCAAGCGGGAGAGCACCGGTGTCGCGGCCAAGTGCACGCTGTGCTACGACCGGCTCGGCGTCGGCCAGGAGCCGGCCTGCGCCAAGAGCTGCCCCACCGACTCCATCCAGTTCGGCGAGCTGGACGAGCTGCGCGAGCGCGCCGCGCGCCGGCTGGAGCAGGTGCGCGCCGCGGGGGTGGACTCCGCCCGCCTGTACGGCCACGACCCGGACGACGGCGTCGGCGGCACGGGCGCGTTCTTCCTGCTGCTGGACGAGCCCGAGGTGTACGGGCTGCCGCCGGACCCGGTGGTGACGACGAGGGACCTGCCGTCGATGTGGCGGCAGGCGGGCATCGCCGCGGCCGTGCTGCTGGCCGGCATCGCCGCGGCCACATGGGGGAGCCGTACGTGAGCGAGGACCGACCGGGCGACCAGACCGACGTCCGCATGGACGACGACCTCGCGCTGCGGCCCGAGCGCGAGGCCGTCGTGGGCTCGGCGGGCGGACGCGAGCCGCGCGGCGACGGGCGGCGCGACAGGCGTGAGGGCCGGTGGCGGGGTGATCGGCGGCGCGGCGAGCGGGCGATGGTTCCTGAGGCCGACTTCCGTTCCTACTACGGGCTTCCGGTGCTCAACGAGCCGACGTGGCACGACTACGACATCGCCGGCTACCTGTTCCTGGGCGGCCTGGCGGGCGCCTCCTCGATCCTGGCGGAGGCGGCCGAGCTGACCGGCCGGCCGCTGCTCGCGCGGGCCGGCAAGGTGGGAGCCCTGTGCGCGATCGGCGGCTCCTTCTACGCCCTCATCCACGACCTCGGCAAGCCGGCCAGGTTCGTCAACATGCTGCGGGTGTTCAAGGTGACCTCGCCGATGAGCGTCGGCACCTGGATCCTCAGCGCGTACGGCCCGCAGGCCGGGCTCGCCGCGGTCACCGCCGTCACCGGCCTGTTCCCGCGCCTCGGCCGGGCCGCGAGCGCCGGGGCAGGGCTGACCGGGGCGGCGGTCGCCACGTACACGGCGGTGCTGGTCGCCGACACCGCCGTCCCGCTCTGGCACGACGGGCACCGCGAGCTGCCGCTGCTGTTCGCCGGGTCGGCCATGGCCGCGGCCGGCGGGCTCGGGCTGCTCGCCGCGCCGCTCGCCGAGGCGGGCCCGGCCCGCGGCACGGCCCTGCTCGGCACCGCGCTGGAGGCCGCCGCGGCCCTGCGCATGGAACGCCGGCTCGGCCCGGTCGCCGAGCCGCTCAAACAGGGCAAGGGCCGCCTGGCCCGGCTCGGCGAGGTGCTGTCGGCGGCGGGGGCACTGCTCGGCGCGACCGCCGGCCGCCGCAGCCGGGCCGCCGCCGTCGTCGCGGGCGCCGCGCTGCTGGCCGGCTCCGCCTGCACCCGGTTCGGCGTCTTCCACGCGGGCGTCGCCTCGGCGAACGATCCCGCGTACACGGTGGAGCCGCAGCGCGCCCGGCTGGCCGCGCGGGAACGGCAGGAGAACGGCGTGCGTGAGTAGGCGTTTCCCGGGCAGGAACCATCGCCATGGACCCCCTCGGCATCCTCGCCCTCGTCGCCCTGCTCGCCGGCATCCTGGTGGCGCTCTCGCAGAAGGTGTGGCCGGTCGCGCTGCTGTGCACCGGCCTGTTCCTCGCCGTGCTCTCCGACGCCGGGATCATCGCCGGCTGACCCCGCCGCCGGGGCGGCGGCGCTCTCCTCGGGCGAACGTGCGCCGTACGAGGTTGACGACGACCACGCCCAGCAGGAACCCCTCCATGAGCTTGCCGAGCAGCCGCCACGGCCCGTCCGGCGGCGCGTCCGCGTCGCGGCGGGCGGCCCGCCCCTTCGTGTCCCCGGCGTTGCCCATCAGGCCCCCGTTCCCCCGGCGTGCTTCTCCCCATCCGGTAGCCTGCCCCGCCTGACCGGCCGCATGCCGGGGCCGGGCGGCTCGCCACGCCAGCGATCTGGGGAAACTTGTCCCTGCTTGCCCGAGACGCGATCATGGAACTGCTTCCCCCGCCGACCTCGTCACGGGAGGAAGCCGTGCCCGCGAGCCGAATCGAGCGAACGTGACCGCCGCGCTCGGCACCGCCGCCCTGGGGTGCGGGCTGGCGGCCTCGCTGGTCTCCGCTCTCGCCTGGCATCGCGGCCGTCCCGCGGCCCTCGCCGTACGGGCCGGGCGGGCCGCGCTCGGGTGCGCGGCGCTGGCCGTGGCGCTCCAGGTGGCCGGGCTGATCGGGCACGAGCCGAGCGGGCACCAGGGGCACGGAGTGCCGCTCTCCGACACGGTGACGAGCCTGTGGTCGGCGCTCGAAGCGTCGCTGCTGCTGTGGCTGCTCGCCCTCACCGGCGTCGCCGCCGTCGCGGGGCGGCGGCACCGGCCTGGCGACCGGCTCCGGTCCGTCGCGATGGCGTCCGTCATGCTGGTGTGCGCCGTGTTCTTCGCCGTCAGCGCCCTCACCGGGCGGCCCGTCGTCCCGGCCGCCGCCGACGGGCCAGGCCCCGGCGCGCTGCTGCACCTCGGCTCGGCCGCGCTCGCCGTGCCCTTCGGCCACGGCGTGGCCTGCCTGGTGACCGGCCGGACCGAGATCGGGACGATCCGGCGCTGGACGCTGGCCGCCTGGGTGCCGCTGACCGCCGGGATCGTGCTCGGGGCGTGGTGGTCGTACCGGGCGCTGGGGTGGGGCGGCTCCTGGGAGTGGGACCCGGCCGAGAACGGGGCCCTGATGCCGTGGCTGCTGGCCACCGCGCTGCTGCACGCGGCCCCGTCACGCGCGATGCGGCCCTGGGTGGCGCCGCTGGCGCTGGCCGCGTTCCTGCTGGTGCCGCTCGGGATGTTCCTGGCCGCGAACGACGCCACGCCGCCCGGGACGGCGCTGCCGGTGACCGTGCTGCCGGTGACCGCGCTCGCGGGGGCCGCCCTGCTGGGGGTGCTGGCGGTGACGCTCGTGGGGGCCCGCGCGCTGCTCGCCCGGCGCGAGCCCCGCCACCCCGCGTGCCCGGATCCGCTGCTGCTGCTCGGCTGCACGCTGCTCGCCGTGCTGGCCGGGACGGTGCTGCTCGGCCTCCTGCTCCCGCCGGCCGTGGAGCTGCTGCGGGGCGAGCGGCCGGAGGCGGGACCGCCGTACTACGAAGGGACCCTGGTCCCCGGCCTGCTGGCCCTGCTCGCCCTGATGGGCGCCGCCGCCCGCGTCCGCCACCCGCGCGACGGCACCGCCGCGGGGGAGCGGCATGACGGCACGGCCGCGGGGGAGCGGCATGACGGCACGGCCGCGGGGGAGCGGCATGACGGCACGGCGCTGGGGGAGTGGCGCGACGGCACGGCGCTGGGGGAGCGGTTCGGGGGCGCCGCCGCAGGGGTGGGGCGTGGGCTGGCCTGGCCGCTGGGCGTGGGTGCCGGCACCGTGGCCGCACTGGCGTTCACCGGGCCGCCGCCGGTCATGGCGCTGGCCGCGTTCGGGCTGGCGGCGTTCGTGCTGGCCGCGGTCGCCGGGCGGCTGCTCGCCCGGACCGGCGGCGAGCCGATGGGGCTGCGCCGCGCGGGCGGGCTCGTGGCGCACGCCGGGATCGCCCTGGCCGCCGTCGCCGTCGCCGCCTCCTCCGGCTACGCCGAGGAGGCCACGGCCCGGGTGTGGACCGGCGGATCGGTCCTGGCGGGCGGCTACACCGTACGGCTCGAAGCGGTCGAGCGCGACGCCCACGCCGCCGCGACGACGATCATCGCCGTGGTCAGCGCCGCCCGCGAGGGCACGGTCGTGGACGTCCTGCGCCCGTCGCTGACCACCTACCCCGCGAGCGGCGGCCCGCCGGTCGCCCGCCCGGCCGTCCGCAGCGTGCTCCTCCACGACCTGTACGTCTCCGTGACGGACGCCGGCGAGGACGGCAGGACGGCGGTGCTGCGCGTCGCGGTCAACCCGTTCATGAGCCTGCTCTGGGCGAGCGGCGCGATCATCGCGCTGGGCGGCCTCCTGGCGCTCATCGGCGGCCGGGGCCGCCCCCGCACGCCGCCTCCCGGCCCAGCCTCGGTGCCGCGCCCACGGCGGGCGGCGGCGATGTGACGCGGGACGCGTGGGGGCCGTCAGGCGCAGGGGGTCCTGGCGTCGTCCGGGCTCGTCAGCAGCGACGCGGCGGCGGCGACGTCCTCGGCGGCGCGGAAGTGCTTGTCCAGCCCGGTCACGAGCAGGAGCCGCGACAGCCGGGGACGCAGCCCGCTGAGCACCAGCCGCCCGCCCGCGGACTCCACCGCGTTCGAGGCCCGGATCAGCGCGTTGAGCCCCGAGGAGTCGCAGAACTCCACCGCGGCCATGTCGGCCACGACCAGCGGCGGCGCGGCCTGCGCGATCGCCTCCGACAGCCCGTGCTGGAACTCGTCGGCCGAGGCGAGGTCCAGATCTCCTGCCGCGCTCAGCACGGCGACGCCGCCCTGTTGAGTGACGATCCAGGAGAAACCGGATTCATCCGCGTCTGCGTGCATCATGACGTTCCTCCGTCTAGCCGGCCTGCCTGCACCGGTGCGCGGCGGCCTGGTCCATCTTTGCACAGTGCAATAAGGGCAACGAGGACGAACGCGCACGCGCCGCCCTGTCGAGACCGGGTCACGGCTTCGTCCTCACCAGCTCGGCGAGCGCCTCCTCCAGCGTTTCCCGCGTCTCCACACCGTCGAGCGGCCGGGCCGGCTCGGGCTGGGCGGCGACGATCAGCCGGCCGCCGGCCTCGCGGGCGTGCCGCCCGGCGGCGGCGATGATGAGCAGGGCCTCGGCGTCGATCTCGCCCGCCCTGCGGGCGTTGAGCACGACGAGCGGGACGCCGCGCAGGGCCAGGGCCGTCGTCAGGCTCCGCCGCAGCACGAGCACGTCCGGCCCGGTGAACGAACCGACCAGGTCGAGGACCACGACCGTGCCGCACACCCACGGGCGCACTCGGGACGAGGTGCCCTCTCCGTGTGCGGAATCGGATGTCATCGTGAGCTTCCTCTGCGGGCACGGCGAAACGACGCCGACCAGACTTCCCGGCTCACCTGCAAGCCACCGTAGCAGAGCATTGCCTGATGCAAGAATGCCCGCCTCCGGTGCGTTCCCGCGTTTCCGCTGGTGCACATGGGGCAGTCGGCGCTCGTGCAGGACGACGGGGTACAGGGCGACGGGGTACAGGACGACGTGGTGACCGTGACGCCGTGCGAGGACGGTCCGCTGCTGGTCCGGGGCGCGTTCATGCTGGTGACTCAGGACGGGGAGCCGATCGACCCGGGGCGGGCCACGGTGGCGCTGTGCCGGTGCGGGGGCTCGTCGACCAAGCCGTTCTGCGACGGCACGCACAAGGCGATCGGCTTCCGCGCCTCCAGCGCGCCGGACCCGCCCCCCGCCGCCTGACGGCGCAGCCATCGCGGCGAGTGGGCGGCGACCTTGAGCCTGCGCCCGGCGTACGGGACCCCGCCGCGCAGCGCGGCGGCGACGGCGAGCCAGCTGCACGTGCCCCGCTCCAGGATCCACACCGGGGCGAACAGCGACGCCTCCCACGGGAACATCCGCCGGCCGCCCGCGCGCCGCCGTCCCGCCTCGGCCAGCGCGACCGCGACGGCGGCCCCGGCGGCGGGCAGCCCCGGCCTGCCCCGCAGGAGCGCGGCGGCGCAGGCGGGCAGCACCGACAGGAACAGCGCCAGCCGCACCGGCTGCGCCAGGTCGTCGTACGCCTGCCGGACCCGCTGCCCCCAGAAACGGGACGCGGCGGGCGGCAGGCGGCGCACGTACAGGCCGGGAGGCGCCAGCTCGACCCCGCCGTGGGCGCGGACGGTGCGGATCAGCTCCAGGTTCTCGAACAGCACGTCGCCGTCGTAGCCGCCCATCCGCTCGAAGAAGGAGCGGCGCACGCCGAACGTGCCCGGGTAGTCCGTTCCCACGGCCCGGTTGAGCAGGGTGCGGGCGGTGTCCCAGCGGGCGTGCCAGGGCAGCGGGGAGAAGTAGTTCTGGGGGCGTACCAGGTCGGCGTGGCCGAGCAGGCGGCGGACGGCGGCGAGCCCGTCGGCGTCGTAGCGTACGTCGTCGTCGGCGATCACCACGTGCTCGGCGCCGGCCAGCCGCATGCCCGTCAGCACTCCGGCGACCTTGCCGTTGGCGCAGGTCAGGCCGGGGTCGGGCGGCACGTGGACGGCGAGGCCGCGCCAGCGGCGGGCGTGCCGGGCGAACAGGGCGGGCGGGCTGCCGTCCACGACGACGATCGCGGCGTGCCGGGACAGGCGGCGTAGGTACGCGGTCAGCTCGTCGAGGCCGTCGTCGTCGTCCCAGCGCAGCGGCAGGACGTAGGCGAGCTCCGGCGGGCGAGGGAAAGGCGTCGGACGGCGGAAAGGCATCGGACGACGGGAGGGCATCGGGCGGCTCCGGGCAGGCGGCGGACGGTCGTGTGCGTACGGCGCCGGACCGCCCCGGGGGGTCGGCGATGCTCCTGCCGTCTGGCGATACGGCCTGCCCGGGCACGAACCGCCCAAACGGCTATGATCTTCGCCATGACCGCCCTGCGCCCGCTCACGGACGCCGACGCCGCCGTGATCGCCTCCTGGATCGACAGCGGCGACGCGCTCGTCCTGTGGTCCGGGAAAGCCGGCTTCACCTGGCCGTTCGACGGCGGGCAACTGCTCGATTTCCGCGCCGCCGACCCCGCCCGCCGGCTCCTCGTCGCGCCGGGGCCGGACGGCCGGCCGGTCGGCCACGTCATGCTCCGCCCCGACGGCACGCCCCGTTCGCTCCGCCTCGGCCTGGTCCTCGTCGCCCCCGGGTCCAGGGGGCGCGGCCACGGCGAGGCCCTGGTCCGCGCCGCACTCGATGCCGCCTTCTCCGACCCGGACGTCGAGCGGATCACCCTGGGCGTCTACGCGCACAACCACGGCGCCAGGCGGCTCTACGAGCGGCTCGGCTTCCGCGAGGAGGAGGTCCACGCCGGCTCCGTCCAGGTGGGGGAGACGTGGTGGACGTCCGTCACCATGGCCCTGTCCCGGCCGGCCTGGCTCAGCGGGTGAGCACCTCGAGGTCGCCGGAGTCGCTGGAGACCTTGATCGAGCGCGGCGCCGACGCGTCGTTGGCGGCGGTGATCCGCTTGTCGCCGGAGTCGGTCCTGGCCTCCACCCGGTACGGCCCCGCGGGCACGCGCACCACCGTGTGGCCGGAGTCGGTCTCGGTCGTCACCGCGTCCGGCTGCCCGGCGAACTCGAGCGTCATGTCCCCCGAGTCGGACGTCGCCGTGACCCGGCCGCCCGCGAGGCCGTCGGCCTGGATCGTCCCCGAGTCGGAGCGCACCCGCACCTCGCCGGACAGCCCCGTCAGCGTCAGGTCCCCCGAGTCGGAGCCGACCTCCACCCGCACGCCCTTCGGCACCTCCACGCGGTAGCTCACCTCGCACTCGACGCCGACCGCGCCCAACCCGAACGTGTCGGGGCAGTCGTAGGCAAGATCCAGCGTGCCGCTCCGCACCTCGTGGCGGGTCTCCGGCTTGTTCTTGCGCCAGTGAAGCCGCTCGGTCACCCGCACGGTGCTCCGGTCCGAGCCCAACAACTCCACGGTGCCCGAGTCGACCTCGACCCGCAGTCCCGTCACCTCGCCGGGCACCTCGTAGGAGGACCTGGCCTGGGACGCGGGGCCCGCGATCCCGCATCCGGCCGCCGTCGCGGTCAGCCCCAGCACGCCTGCGATCAAGGTCGTCCTCTTCATGGTCATGTCGCTCGATTCTGGCTCGACGGACCGTACGTCACCGACTCTAGGGACGGGCCGTCGAGCCCGGCATTGCCGCCGTCCCCCGATGGATGGTAGGGAAAGCCCTACCATGGGCGCGGCTGGGCGCGCAGCCGGCGCAGCATGCGGGCGTCCTGGAAGCCGACCGCGCGGGCGGCCGCCTCTACCGTGGCGCCCTGGCCGATCAGGTGCTCGGCCCGCTCGCGCCGCAGGAGCTGCTGGTAGGCCAGCGGCGTCAGGCCGGTCGCCCGCGTGAACAGCCGGGTGACCGTGCGCGGGCTGCATCCCGCGGCGGCGGCGAGGCCGGACAGGGGGAGCGGCTCGGTGAAGCGGGCGTCGATGAGGTCCTGGACGCGGTGCACGGCGTCGCTGAGGTGGGCGCGGTGCCTGAGCATGGCGCTGGCCTGCCGCTCGTCGCCGTTGCGGCGGGCGTAGACGACCATCTCGCGGGCCACCCGGGCGGCCGCGCCGGGGCCGTGGCGGGTGGCGACGAGGTGCAGGGCGAGGTCGATGCCGCTGGCGATGCCCGCCGAGGTGATGACCCTGCCGTCCTCGACGTAGAGGACGTCGCGCACGACCGTCGCCTTCGGGTAGCGGGCGGCCAGCTCGTCCTGCAGCTCGTGGTGGGTGGTGCAGCGCCGCCCGTCGAGCAGCCCGGCGCGGCCCAGCGCGTCGGCCCCCGCGCACACGCTGGCCACCGTGCCCCCGGCCGCGTGGTGGGCGCGCAGCGCGTCCAGCGCGGCCGGGCCGAGCTCGCCCCATCCGGCCGGCGTGGGGCTCGCCCGCCAGCCCGGCACGACGAGCAGGTCGCCGGCGGCCGGCTCGGGCCAGGTCGTCCCCGCCGTCAGCGTGAGCCCCTGCGCGGTGGGGACGGACGCGCGCTCGGCGACGTAACTCAGCGTGTAGCCGAGGCCGAGGTCGCCGGCCGTGGAGAAGACCTGGGCGGGGCCGGCGAGGTCGAGCAGGTGCAGCCCGGGCACGAGGACGAAGGCGACGCGGGTCACGATCCGGTCAGCCTACCGGGCTCGGCGCCCCGGTCAGCTCGGCGACCGTCCTGATCGTGGCGAAGCGGCCGGCGAGCGCGTACTCGGTGCGCTCGACGATCGCCTCCACGCCGAGCGTGCGGGGGTCGGCGAGGATCTCCTCCACCGACGCCCCGGGCGGCGCGTCGCGGTGCGGGATCGGCGTCGTCGCGGTCGCGTCCGTGACGAAGGAGACGCCGAAGCCGAGGTCGTTGCCGATCCTGGCGGTCGTCTCGCAGCACTGCTCGGTGCGGATGCCGCACACGACCAGCTCGCCGACGCCGTGCCGGGTGAGGATCTGCTGCAGGTTGGTGGTGGTGAAGCAGTTGTGCGAGGTCTTGGTTATCCGTTCCTCGCCGGGCAGCGGGGTCAGGCCGTCCATGAGCCGGACGTACCCGAGCGCCGGGTCGAAGGCGTCGCCGGTGCCGGGCTCGCTGTGCAGCACCCAGACGACCAGGTCGCCCTCGGCGCGGGCCACGTCCACCAGCCGGGAGACCGGCCCGGTGATCCCCGGGTTGTACGCGGCCCGCCACAGGGGCCGCCGCAGGAAGGACTGTTGCACGTCGATGACGAGAAGCGCTCTGTTCACGCACCCAGTCTCGGCCGCGCCGCCGCCCCGCCGTAAGGCAGGATCGGGCCCCGATGCGGACGGATCCGGTCACGGCATCGGGGCTGTGCGAGGATCACGGACGACCAGGAAGGAACTCCTTGCCATGCCGACACCCTGGGCCACGCACCTCGACGGCCGCCCGGCGACCGCCGAGGACCTCGCCCCGCTCGCCTTCGCCGGCGACGCCCACTTCACCGCCATGCAGGTCCGCGGCGGCCGCGTACGCGGTCTCGACCTGCACCTGGCCCGGCTGCGCCTGGCCTCCGCCGAGCTGTTCGGCCGCGACCTGGACGACGAGCGCGTGCTCTCCTGCCTGCGGGCGGCCGTCGCGGCCGGCCCGCCCGATCTGTCGCTGCGGGCCACCGTGTACGCCGCCGAGCAGGGCTCGGGACTGCGGATCCTGGTCCGCACCGGGCCGCCCGCGACCCCGCCGGAGGGCCCGCTGGCGCTGGCGGTGGCCGAGCACGAACGGTTCCTCCCCGCCGTCAAGCAGACCGGCGAGACGGCGAAGGCGTACTTCCAGCGCCGCGCCGTGGCGGACGGCTACGACGACGCCGCCTTCGTCGACCGCCGGGGCCGCCTCAGCGAGGCCACCATCTGGAACCTCGCGTTCTGGGACGGCTCCGCCGTGGTGTGGCCGGTGGCCGGCCGGCTGGAGGGCGTGACGATGGCGATCCTGCGCCGCCGGCTCGCCGCGAGCGGCGTCCCGCAGGCCGACCGCGAGGTCACCGTCGCCGATCTGCCCGGACTGTCCGGGGCCGTGGTCATGAACTCCTGGACGCCCGGCATCCCCGTACGCCGCGTCGGCGATGCGGACCTGCCCGAGGCCGGGGCGTTCGTGAAACTGCTGCACCAGGCATATCTGGACGAGCCGCTCGCCGGACTGGAAAAATCTTGCTCCCCCCGATGAGTTTTTCTGTCAGCGCGGGTCCATAGAGTGCGAGCGTTTCTCATAGGAGGCAATGATGCGAGACTTCAAGACCCACACCCTTGACGTGCCCGGCGCGGTCCTGCACTACGAGGTGCGCGAAGCCGTCGAGGAGTCGGGCAAGCCCGTGCTGCTGCTGGTCGGCTCGCCCATGGGGGCCGCGGGGTTCGCCGCACTGGCCGAGCGGCTGCCGGAGCGCACGATCGTCACCTACGACCCGCGCGGCGTCGGCGAGAGCCGCAAGACCGGCGAGCCCGGCGAGAAGTCCACCCCCGAGCAGCACGCGGACGACCTGCACCGGATCATCGACGAGCTCGGCGGCGGGCCCGTCGACCTCTTCGGCAGCAGCGGCGGCGCGGTCAACGCGCTGGAGCTGGTGTCCCGGCACCCTGAGCAGGTGCGCACGCTCGTCGCGCACGAGCCGCCCGCCGCCCAGGTCCTGCCCGACCGCGAGCAGGCGCTGGCCGCCATCAAGGGCATCGGCAGGACCTACGAGCGGGACGGGTTCGGCCCGGCGATGGCGCAGTTCATCACGATCGTCGGGCTGAAGGGCGAGATCCCGGCCGACTTCGCCGACCAGCCCGCGCCCGACCCGGCCATGTTCGGGCTGCCGGCCGAGGACGACGGCAGCCGCGACGACGCCCTGCTCGGGCAGAACCTCATCAGCTGCACCCACCACGAGCACGACTTCGCGGCGCTGCGGGCCGCCTCGACCCGCATCGTCATCGCCGTCGGCGCCGAGTCGGAGGGGGAGATGGCCTGCCGCGGGGGCCTGGGGGTCGCCGAGCGCATCGGCGTCGAGCCCGTCACCTTCCCCAGCAACCACGGCGGCTTCCTCGACGACACCTTCGGGATGCCGGGCGACCCCGACGGCTTCGCGCTGAAGCTGCGCGAGGTGCTGGAGGGCTAGGAGCTCGCTGCCCGGGGCCGGAGGACCACTCCGGCCCCGAGCGTGATAACGGGTGGGCCGGAGCGTCTGGGTTCTCTAGGGTTGGGCGTGGTTCGACCATGTCCCCCCTCCTAAGGAGACGTTCGCGTGAAGAACAAGCTTCTCGCCCCGCGAACCGGCCTCATCGCCGCCTTCGCCATGGCCGCCACCCTGGTCACGGCCTCCCCGTCCGGCGCCACGACGGTGAGCACCACCACCAGCGCCACCACGGCGAGCACCACCACGACGGCCGCGGCCCGCCCGCGCAACGGCGCCATCCTGTTCGACCGCATCAGCGGCGGCCGGGGCGTACTCAAGATCAAGAACGGTCTGCGGACCGACGGCGTCGTCATCCTGGTCCGGGGCAAGACCAAGGCCATCAGCATCTACGTCCGCGCCAAGTCGACGGCGAGCATCAAGGACGTGCGCGACGGCACCTACCGGCTCTACTTCACCACCGGCTACGCCTACAGCAAGTCCCGGCACCGCTTCACCCGCGCCGCCACCTACCAGCGCTTCAACGACCGGCTGCGCTACTACACGACCGCCACGGCCTCCCGGATCTACACGCTGACCCTGCACCCGGTGCGGGGCGGCAACGCCGGCACCCAGCACGTGAACCCGAAGGACTTCCCGGCCTGATAGTACATTTCCCGCATGCTGACCCATGAGCGGGAGATCACCGAGCCCGTGGACCTCTGCCTGCCCGACGGCCGCCTCAATCCGGCGGCCGTCGGCTGGACCCGACGCCCCCTGCACCGGGCCGAGCTGCGCGGGTGGGGCCGTCGCAAGCGCTGGGAATACTGGGGGATCGTGACGCCGACCCACATCATCGGGCTGGTGGCGTCGTCGCTCGACTACGCCGGCGTCCACGGCGTCTACGTGCTCGACCGCGCCTCCCGCGCGGAGGTGAGCCACGACGCCGTGGTGCCGCTGGCCCGCGGCGCGCGGTTCCCGCAGGTCAGCGGGGCGGGCCCGGTCCGGGTCGCGGGCGGCGGCGTCCGCGTCGAGATCGACCAGGAGCCGGGCGGCACCCGGCTGCGGGCGTACGCGCCCGATCTGACTCTGGACCTGGAGATCCCGCTGCCCGAGGGCCACGAGTCGCTGGGCGTCGTGGTCCCGTGGGGGCCGCGGCGCTTCCAGTACACCGTCAAGGACGTCGGCCGGCCGGTGCGCGGCCGGCTCGTGCTGGGCGGCGCCGAGCACGAGGTGGGCGAGGGCGCGTTCGCGGTCCTCGACCACGGGCGCGGCAAGTGGCCGTACTCCGTGGTCTGGAACTGGGCCGCCGGCCACGCCCCCGGGCTGTCGGTGCAGCTCGGCGGCAAGTGGACCGACGGCACCGGGTCGACCGAGAACGCGCTGTTCGTCGACGGCCGGCTGCACAAGATCGGCGCGGAGCTGGAGTGGGTCTACGACCGCTCCGACTGGCTCAAGCCCTGGCGCATCGCGGGCGATGGCGTCGAGGTCGAGTTCACCCCGTTCCACGAGAAGATCTCGCGTACGGAGCTGGGCGTCGTCGGCTCCGAGACGCACCAGTGCTTCGGCCACTTCGGCGGCCGGGTCAGGGCCGGCGACGGCTCCTGGGTGACGCTCGACGGGCTCACCGGCTGGGCCGAGGAGGCACGCAACCGCTGGTGACCCGCCCCCGCGCGGCAGCGGCGGGCGCGGGCCGTATGCTCGCGCCAGGGAGCGGCCGCACGGCCGCGTCCGGGTCCGATGGAAGTCCGCGGGACGCACCGGTCGAAACCCCGGGGCGGGCCCGCGGGAAGTCTGCGGGAAAAAGGAGCGCCGTGACCGACATGCTCGCCGCCCGGCTGCACGTGCCCACCAACGAGCTGCGCATGGAGCGCGTCCCGGTCCCGGAGCCCGGCCCCGGGCAGGTGCGCGTCGCGGTGCGCGCCGCCGGGGTGTGCCTGTCCGACGTGCACCTGCTGGACGGCACCCTGCGGCCCGCGTGGCTCCCCGGCGACACGGTCACGCTCGGGCACGAGGTGGCCGGCGTGATCGACGCGCTCGGCGCGGGCGTGGACGCCTGGACGACCGGGCAGCGGGTGCTGCTCCAGGCCGGGGAGCTGGACCTGCGCGGCGTCGTGCTCACCCGCGGCGTCGACTACGACGGCGGCTACGCCGAGTACGCCCTGGCGAGCGCGACGACCGTGGTGCCGATCCCCGACGGGCTGCCGTTCGAGCAGGCGTGCGTCATCCCCGACGCCGTCTCCACGCCGTGGGCCGCCGTGACCACGACCGCCGCCACCCGGCCGGGCGACGCCGCCGCCGTGTGGGGCGCGGGCGGCCTCGGCGCGCACGCCGTGCAGCTCCTGCGCCTGGTCGGCGCCGCCCCGGTGATCGCGATCGACCCGCTGCCCGCCGCCCGCGAACGGGCGCTCGCGCTCGGCGCCGACGCCGTGCTCGACCCGGCCGACCCGAAGCTCCGCGACACCGTCATGGACCTGACCGACGGGCTCGGCCTGGACGTCGCCCTCGACCTCGCCGGCGTCCCGGCCGTGCGCGAGCAGGCGCTGACGGTGCTCGGCCCGGCCGGCCGGCTCGTCGTCGTGGGCCTCGCCGGGCAGCCCATCACCATCCCGAACGACATCGGCCTCGCCTACTTCCGCCAGTCGGTGCTCGGCCACTACGGCTCCGCGCCGCAGGACGTCCAGCGCCTGGTCAGGCTGGCCGGGCGGGGGCGGCTGGACCTGAGCGGGTCCGTCAGCGACGTGCTGCCGCTCGCCGAGGCCCCGGCCGCGCTGGACCGGCTGGCCCGCAAGGAGGGCGACCCCGTCCGGCTCGTGCTCGTCCCCTGACCCGGCGTCTGACCCTGCGCCGCCGGGATCAGGGCTGGTCCTCGTCCGCCCGCGTCAGCAGGTCCTGCTCCAGGACCGCGTCGAGCTGGAGCTCGCGGTAGCCCGCCTCCTCGAACAGCACCGTCAGCCGGTCCTCGCCGCGCTGGATCACCTGGCCGGGACCCCACGTACGGTGCTCCACCCGCGCGTGCAGCGGGAACGGCCCGCCGCCGGGCGCGGGGGGCCGCGCGGCCGTTCCCGCCCGGCAGTTGTCGCAGTTGCCGCACGGCTCCGGCAGGTGCTCGCCGAAGTAGCCGAGCAGGAAGCGGCGGCGGCAGTCCTCGGTCTCGGCGTAGCGGCGCATCATCTCCAGGCGGGTGCGCTCCACCTCGCGCCGCCGCTCGGCCAGCTCCCGCGCCAGCGCCGCGGCCTCGGCCGGCTCGGGCGCGCCTGGCACGGGGTCCACGCGCCGGGTGCCGAGCCGGGCCGTGCCCACCCGTTCCAGCAGGTCGAGCAGACCCGTCAGGCGGCGCGGGGACAGGCCCGTACGCTCGCGCAGCTCCTTGCGCCCGGCGCCGGGCCCGGCCGCCACGACCGCCGCGGCCACCTCGGCCAGCGTCCCGGCGTCCGGCACGCCGCCGGTGAAGTAGCGCTGCAGCCCCAGGTCCTCCGGACGGTAGAACAGCACCGCGGCGGCCGGCTCGCCGTCCCGTCCCGCCCGGCCGATCTCCTGGTAGTACGAGTCCGGCGACCCCGGCGCCTCGGCGTGGAAGACGAACCGCACGTCCGGCTTGTCGATGCCCATCCCGAACGCGTTCGTCGCGACCACCACCTCCAGCCCGCCGCCCATGAACCGGTCGTGCACCTCGTCCCGCTCCCGGCGGCGCATCCCTGCGTGGTAGGCCGCCGCCCGCACGCCCGCCTCGTTCAGCAGGTCGCTCAGCTCGCCGGTGCGGCGGCGCGTGGTCGTGTACACGATCCCGGGCCGCTCCTGCTCCGCCACCGCCGCGACGATCTCCGGGGCCGGGTCGGCCAGCATCCGGCGGACCTCCAGCGAGATGTTCGGCCGGTCGAAGCCCTGCACGAGCTCCACCGGGTCCCGCATGCCCAGCCGCTCGACGATCTCCGCCCGCACCGGCGGGGCGGCGGTCGCGGTGAGCGCGGCGATCACCGGCCGGCCCAGCGCCTCGGCCACCGACCCGAGCCGCAGGTAGTCGGGGCGGAAGTCGTGCCCCCACGACGACACGCAGTGGGCCTCGTCCACCACCATGAGCGACGGGCCGGCGGCCTTCAGCTCGTGGATCACGTCGGGCCGGGCGAGCTGCTCGGGCGCGCAGAACAGGAACTCCGTCTCGCGCGCCCGCAGCGCCTCGAACGTGGCCGTACGCTCCCGTGCCGAGGTGCGGGCGTCCAGGCTGGCCGCGTCCTCGTCGTGCTCGCGCAGCGCCTCCACCTGGTCGCGCTGCAGCGCGATGAGCGGCGACACCACCAACGTCGGGCCCTTCAGCAGCAGCGCCGGCACCTGGTAGATCGCCGACTTGCCACTGCCCGTCGGCATCACCGCGAGCGTGTCGCGGCCCTCCGCCAGCGCCGTCATGGCGGCGAGCTGGCCCGGACGCAGCTCCTCCAGCCCGAGCGCCTCCCGCGCCACCCGTTCGCACTCCGCCGCCGCCTCGCCCATGTCCCCACCTCGCCTGTCTTCCTCGTCCCACACCCCTGCCCGCCGGTCCCGCCTCCAGCCCCCCGGGGCGCTGGACGCCCGGAACCGGGCGGATGCGAAGATCGTGGGATCGGCGTGACGGAGGTGCGGTGATGCCCATCTGGCTGGAGGCGGGGCTCTGGGGTGCGCTCGCCGGAGGCGCGCTGCTCATCGGGGCCGCGATCGCCTGGTTCCGGCGCGTCCCGCCGCGCGCGATCGCCACGATCATGGCCTTCGGCGCCGGCGTGCTCATCGCCGCGCTGTCGTTCGAGCTGCTGGACGAGGCCGAGCGCACCGGCGGGCTCGTCCCGACCGCGGCGGGCTTCCTCGGCGGGGCCTGCGCGTACGTGGCCGCCAACGCGCTGCTCGCCCGGCACGGCGCCCGCCACCGCAAACGCTCCGGCGCCCAGCAGCCCAGCGAGGCCGACGTCCAGGGCAGCGGCGCGGCGATCGCCGTCGGCGCCCTGCTCGACGGGGTGCCCGAGTCGGTGGTGCTCGGCCTGTCGCTGCTCGGCGGCGGCGACATCGGCCTCGCCGTGGTCGCCGCCGTCTTCATCTCGAACGTCCCCGAGGGCCTGTCCAGCGCCGCCGGCATGAAGCGGGCCGGCCGCGGCCCCGGCTACGTCTTCGGCATCTGGGGCGGCATCGCCCTGGCCAGCGGCCTGGCCGCGATGCTCGGCAACCTCGCGCTGGAGTCGGCCTCCCCGGCCACCATCGCCGTCATCATGGGCGTGGCGGCCGGGGCCATCCTCGCGATGGTCGCCGACACGATGATCCCCGAGGCGTTCGAGAACGCCCACCTGCTGACCGGCCTCATCACCACCGCGGGGTTCCTCACGGCCTTCGCCGTCGAACGGCTGGCCGCCTGACCCCCGTCAGGGGGACAGGAACATCGGGTTGTCGTGGCACGTCCCGTCCGGGCGGCGGCGTACGGACGAGATGGCGTCGCCGAACTGCCACTGCTGCTCGTGCAGGTCGTAGAGGCTCTGTCCAGGCAGGACGCAGTACGACCTGCCGCGGTAGGTGTCGTGCTGGTAGACGACCCAGGCGTTGACGTCCTGGTTGACGATGGAGCTCACCCGGTCGCCCCCCGAGCCCGAGATGTCGCCGTTGGTGGCCGTGAACGACCAGGAGGTGCCGGCGAAGCCGCTGTCCTGGAACAGCACGAGCGGCCCGGCCGCCTGAGCCGGGACGGTGGCCGCCGTCACGGCGACCACCGCCGCGGCCGAGACCGCCGCGGCGATGCGGATGTTCCTGTGCATGGTGGTGCCCCCGTCGAGTAGTGGTCGGTCTTCCTACTCCCGCTGGGCGTTCCAGCACGTTCCACCCCGTTCCACGGACCCTGCTAAAATGGAGCAACACGTCGAGCCTTTCCGGCCGGAGCCGTCTCCGCAGCCCGGGGAGGCTTTTTTCATGTCCATTCAGCAGAACACCGCAGGAACGTGGCGGCTCGGCGGCGAGCTGCCGGTCAACAGGATCGGGTTCGGCGCGATGCGCCTGACCGGCCGCACCGCCTTCGGCTCCCGGCAGGACCGGCCGACGGCGGCCGCCCTCCGCGAGCGCGCGATCGCCGTGCTGCGCCGCGCGGTCGAGCTCGGCGTCGACCACATCGACACCGCCGCCTTCTACTTCTCGCCCCTCCTGTCGGCCAACGAGCTGATCAACCGGGCGCTCGCCCCCTACCCGGACAACCTGGTGATCGCCACGAAGGTCTGGGCGGGCCGCGACCCGTCCGGCGAGTGGTGGTGGGCCCGGCCCGAGCAGCTTCGCGGCCAAGTCGAGGAGAACCTGCGCCAGCTCGGCCGCGACCGGCTCGACCTGGTGAACCTGCGCGTCCCGCCGAGCCACAGGGACGCGCCGCTCGCCGAGCACTTCGGCGCCCTCGCCGAGCTGCGCGAGGCCGGGCTCGTCCGGCATCTCGGGCTCTCCAACGCCACCGCCGCGCACCTGGCCGAGGCCCGCGCCATAGCGCCCGTCGCGTGCGTCCAGAACGCCTTCGGCATCGGCGCCCCGGCCGCCGAGCGCGAGCTGCTGCGCGCGTGCGGCGAGCAGGGCATCGCGTACGTGCCGTTCTTCGCCATCGCCGGCGCCGGCCGGGAGGCGGGCGCGCAGGCGGCCGAGGACGAGCGGGTGCTGGCCGTCGCCCGGGCGCGCGGGGCGACACCGGCGCAGGTCAGGCTCGCCTGGACGCTCGCGCAGGGCCCGCACGTCCTCGCCATCCCGGGCACCGGCGACCCCGTCCACCTGGCCGAGAACGTCGCCGCCGGAGCGCTGCGGCTGTCCGCCGAGGACCTGGCCCTCCTGGGCTGAACCGCCTGCGGCCCGCTCACTGAACGCCGAAAGTCTCCTCCAGGTAGGCCATCGCGCCGACCGGCTCCTCGGCGAAGAACATCAGCTCGGTGAGCGGGCGCGGCAGGAAGCCCTCGTCCTCCATGCGCTGGAACTGCTGCTTCAGCCCGTCGTAGAAGCCGGCCGTGTTCAGCAGCACGACCGGCTTGTCGGTGTGGCCGTGCTTCTTCAGCTCCAGGATCTCGGTCGCCTCGTCCAGCGTGCCGGTGCCGCCCACCATGATGACCACCGCGTCGGCCTTCTCCAGCAGCAGCCGCTTGCGTTCGGCCAGGTCGGCGGCGATCACCATGTCGTCCACGCCGCGGCGCGCCTTGTGCGCGAGGAAGTGCACCGACACGCCCATCAGCCGCCCGCCGGCGGCGTGCACCCCGTCCGCGACCACCTTCATCAGCCCGGCGTCCGAGCCGCCCCACACCAGGGTGTGCCCGCCCTTGCCGATCAGCTCGGCGAGCTCGCGGGCGGGGCGGGTGTAGGTGTCGGCCAGGTCGGCGGCGGAGAGGAAGACGCAGATGTTCATGCGCACACCCTAGGCCCGCCGCGTCCGCCGGAGAGCCGTCAGGGACCGGCCCCGACGCGGGTGCCGGTGACCAGCTCGGGGTGGATCCGGACGACCACCCCGATGTCCTCGCCCGGCCACGGCCGCAGCAGGCGCAGGGCGCGGGCGATCTCCTCGTCGCTCTCCACCAGCCCGGCGCGGCCGGTCAGCACGATGCTCCACCCGTGGCGGGTCGCCGTGTCCAGCACGTCCGCCTCGTACACGACCGGCGCGACCTGGGAGAGCAGCGGGACGACCGGGCAGTCCTCCGGCAGGCCGACGAGCACGTCCTCGCCGTCCATGACGTGGCTGACCAGCCGGATGCCGGGCAGGGCGCGGCTGATGAACACGAGCCTGCCGAAGGTCACGTTGCCGAGCAGGCGCAGGCCCTCCGGGCGGGACAGCGGGCGGCTGACGGTTCTTGGCTGGGTCGATCGGTACGGCACACCGAAACCTTCCTGCAGCCGGCCCCGCCGCCGGTAGGGACCAAAGTCCCTTGTTCGGGACGCTCCGGGTCACCCCGCCCGCGCCCGGCCCCGGCGGGCGCGATAGAAGAGTGGCCATGCCGTTCCACCCCGAGCTCGCCAGGAAGCTGGCGCCGCTGCGCGGCGTGACCCGCGAGGACCTGGCCACGGACCCGGAGGCGCAGCGCCTGTTCGCCGAGTACGTCCGCGACCCGGCCGAGTGGTCCCTGCCGGCCGGCGTCACCGTCGAGGACGTCACCCTCGACGGGCCGCACGGCCCGATCCCCGTCCGCACCTACCGCACCACCGGCACCCCGGGCAGGGCCCTGCTGTGGGCGCACGGGGGCGGGTTCGTCTTCGGCGACCTGGACAAGCCCGAGGCCCGCGTGGTCAGCGCCGAGCTGGCCGCGCGCACCGGCGCCTTCGTCGTCTCGGTCGGCTACCGGCTGGCCAGGGACGGCGTGCGCCATCCCGTGCCGATCGACGACGTGGACGCGGCCTGGCGGTGGCTCACCGGCGAGGCCGCGCCGGGGGTGCCCGCCGCGCTGGGCGGGGCCAGCGCGGGCGCGGCGCTCGTCCTGGCCACCGCCCTGCGCGCCCGCGACCGCGCACCCGACGGGGGAAGCGCCCCGGACCTGCTGCTTCTCGCCTATCCGTTCGCGCACTACCCGAACCCGGCCCTCGACGACGACGTGGCCGCCGAGATGCGCGAGCTGCCGCCGTTCACGCGCTTCCACCCGGCCGACGTCGAGCGGATGGTCCGCGCCTACGTGGGCCGGATCAGCGACGTCCCGCCCGACGCGCTGCCCGGCGCGGCCCGCCTCGACGGCCTGCCCGCCACCCGCATCCTGCTGTCGGAGTACGACGACCTGCGCGCCTCGGGCGAGCTCCTGGAGCGCCAGCTGCGCGAGGCCGGGGTGCCGGTGAGCACGTACCTGGCGTGCGGCATGCCGCACGGGCACCTCAACCGGACCCCGGCCCTCGACGAGGTCGACGCCTCGCTCGGCTACTTCGCGGCCGCGCTCGCCGCCGGCTGACCGCCCTGCTCCGCCGTCTCCGCCGATGTCTCCGCCGGGGCGGGGCGGCGCAGGACGGTGACCGCCACCGCGAGGGCCGCGACCAGCAGCCCGGCCGCGATGCCGAACGCGAGCCGGTACCCGCCGGTCAGCGCCTCCGCCTGCGACGTCCCCGCGGCCAGCAGGTCGCCGGTGCGCCCGGCGGCCATCGTGGACAGCAGCGCGACGCCGACCGCCATGCCGACCTGCTGGGTGGTGTTGAACAGCCCGGAGGCGAGCCCCGCGTCGCTCTCCCGCGCCCCGGACATGCCGAGCGTGGCCAGGGCGGGCAGCACCAGGCCGCCGCCCGAGATCAGCAGCATGGGAGGCAGCAGGTGGACGGCGTACGCGGCGTCCGCCGGCACCTGGGACAGCAGCGTCATGGCCGCCACCAGCATGGCCAGCCCGGTCACGAGCACGGCGCGGGCGCCGAACCTGGCGGCGAGCCTGGCGGAGGCGAACAGCGAGATCGAGCCGATGCCGACCGCGGCCGGCAGCATCGCCAGGCCGGTCTCCAGCGCCCCGTAGCCGAGCACGCGCTGCATGTAGAGGGCGACGAGGACCTGGAAGGCGAACATCCCGGACAGGGCCAGCATCTGCGCGAGGTTGGCCCCGACGACGTTGCGCGAGCGCAGGATCCGCAGCGGCATGAGCGGCGTGCGGGCCGTGGCCTGCCGCGCGACGAACCCGCCGAGCAGGGCCAGCGAGAGCGCGCCGAGGCCGAGCGTGTGGGCCGACAGCCAGCCGTGCTCCTCCACCTTGACCACCGCGTAGATGCCCAGCATCAGGCCGGAGGTGACCAGCGCGGCGCCGAGGACGTCCGCGCCGGCCCGCAGCCCGGCCCCCCGGTCGGCGGGCAGGGCGCGCAGCGCGAGCGCCAGGGTGACCACGCCGATCGGCACGTTGACCAGGAAGATCCACGGCCAGCTCAGGCCGTCGGTGAGCACCCCGCCCAGGACCTGCCCGATGGACGCGCCGGCCGCGCCGGTGAAGCTGAAGATCGCGATGGCCTTGCCGCGCTCGGCCGGCCCGGAGAACAGCGTCACCAGGATGCCCAGCACCACGGCACTGGCCAGCGCGCTGCCCACGCCCTGGAGGAAGCGGGCGGCGATGAGCACGCCGGGGCCGGTGGCCAGGCCCGCCAGCAGGGAGGCGGCCGTGAAGATCGCGTTCCCGGCCAGGAACATCGCCCGCCGCCCGATCAGGTCGCCGAGCCGCCCCGCCAGCAGCAGGAGCCCTCCGAAGGGGATCAGGTAGGCGTTGACCATCCAGCTCAGACCGGCGGCCGAGAAGCCCAGGTCGTGCTGGATGGCCGGCATCGCCACGGTCACGATGCTGCCGTCGAGGATGGTCATCAGTCCCGTCGCGGACAGCACTCCCAAGGCTGTCCAACGCGAGTCGAGCATGTTCCGCACAGGTCTCTCCCGTCTCGTGACAGGTGAGACCTTAACAGATAGTTCCGTTGTAGACGATCCTCTTTGGACCTATTTTGCGCGCTCCCGTGCCCTGCGGGCCTGCACCGGGCCTTCGACGGGGGCGGCCAGATGGCCGGTGACCAGGCGGTTCAGGGCGCGGACCAGGACCTCGCGCTCGTCGTCGGGCAGCGTCTGCAGGGCGTCGCGGTGCACGCCGTCCACGACCTCCTGGCTGCGCCGGGCGATTGCCGCGCCCTTCTCGGTGACCGCGATGATGCGCGCCCGCCGGTCGGTGCTCGACGGGCGGCGCTCGGCGTAACCGGCCTTCTCCAGCGCGTCCACCGTCACCACCATCGTGGTCTTGTCCATGTCGCCCAGCTCGGCGAGCTGGATCTGGGTGCGTTCCGCCTCCAGCGCGTGCACCAGCACGCAGTGCATGCGCGGCGTCAGGCCGATCTCGGCCAGCGCCGCCGCCATCCGCGAGCGCAGCGCGTGGCTGGTGTGGTCGAGCAGGAAGGACAGGTCGGTCTCGGCGCGGGCGGGTGCCATGGCGGTCATGTTCCTCAGCGTACCCACACCGTCCCGCTGCGGATTATCCGTGACCTGACTATGCGCCGTCGGCCGGGGCGGGGGAGCGCAGGGCGGCCTCGGCGATGCGCAGCGCCTCCTCCGCGCCGAGCCCGAGCGCGGCAACCGTGGCGGCGTAGTCGGCGGCGGCCCGCCGGGCGCGTTCCCGCGTCTCCTCGCCGGCCGCCGTCACGAACGACCCGGCCCGCCCCCGGGTCTCGATCAGCCCCGCCTCCTCCAGCTCCCGGTAGGCCCGGCCGACCGTGTTCACGGCGAGCCCCAGGTCGGCCGCGAGCCGCCGGATGGTCGGCAGCCGCGCCCCCACGGCCAGCGTCCGGTCGTGGATCTGCCCGGCGAGCTGGGCCCGCAGCTGCTCGAACGGCGGCACCGGCGAGCCCGCGTCGATGACGATCATCCCAGGCTCACGATCCGCCTGGCCATGGCCGCGCTGTCCGGCGTACGGGTCTGGATCACGACGAGGGCGGCCAGCCCCAGGAGCACCAGGCTGAGCGAGGCGGCCCGCCACCAGCCGGGCGCCGTGCCGAACAGCAGCACCATCGGCAGGCACCACACCGTGCCCGGCGACGTGCTCTCGCGGGCGTCCTCGATCCGCATGATCACGTCGGCGGTCAGCGACAGCTCGTCCTCGGCCACCACCGGCCGCGCCAGCAGGTCGCGCACCTGGAGGAGGGCGACCGCCCCGACGCCGGCCAGGGCGACGAGCAGGACGAGCGCCGCCTGGCGGACGCCGGCGCCGTCGAGGGTGAGCGCGCTTCCCGCCAGTGCCAGGGCCGCCGCGTACGTGCCCGCGGTCCAGAGGGCGTACGGCCGGCCGAGCAGGGCCCGCCAGCCGGGCTGCACCGGGTGCGCGGCCCGCCGGGCCAGCGCCGCGCCGGCTCCCCGGTCGATCCGGCGTACCCATGCCTCCAGCAGGGTCCGCGTCACCAGCAGCGCGGCGACCAGCCCGGCCAGCATCAGCAGCGGCCACCACGTCCAGGACTCCGATCCCGGCCCGCCAGGGGCGGCCAGGAAGAGGTTCAGCTGCGCCAGCGCCGCCGCGATGATCAGCACGGCCAGCATGAGGTGGTCGGCCAGCCGCGCGCGGCGCCGCGCCGCCAGCCGGGCGGCGAGCAGCGGCGTCGGCCGCGCCTCGCCGAGGCCGTGCCGGGCCAGCCAGTCCCCGGCCTGGCGCACGTCTCCGGGCCGTACGCGCACCCCTGGCCCGCCTGTTCGCTCGTCCGTCATGACCCGCTCCCTTCTGTCGCAAGCTTTGTCTCAATATAGTGAGACAAAAGGTGCGACAAAGTCAACGGGCGAAAATCTGGTTGCCCGGCTTCTGGCCGCTCCCGTAAGGTCGGGGACATGCGCCTTTACCTGTGATCCGCGCTCAGCGGCGACCAACCCGACGTCTCAGTTCATCCCAGACGCGGCAGCCGTGCGTGTTGCCCGACCGGCGTGAGCCGCGTCCCCGATCCCGGTGAAGGAGCTTCCTCATGCGTGCCCGCTCAGGCAAGACCAGCAAGAACGACAAGACCCTGCCCGGCCTCCCGGCGCCCCGGCGGCTGCCGAAGCTGCCCGCGCGGCCGATCGCGCCGCCGCGCCGCATCCCGTCCAAGGGTCGCTGACCTGCGACGACGACGCCGCCCCCGCCCCGTGCCGGCGGGGGCGGCGTCATGTCCGCCCCACCCGCGGCAAGATCGTCGCTAGATTGCGGGGATGGCCTTACCCCTCCGGCGGACCGGCGCGATGATCCTCGCGGCCGGCCTCGCGCTCACCACGACCACTCCCGCCCTCGCCGCGGCCGACCGGGTCCTGCGGGTCTACCAGGACAACATCGAGAACCTGGTGCGCAACAACCCCGACGGCACCTGCACCCGCGTCTCGGGCCCGGACCACCTCACGTCCATGCTGGTGGACGACGACGGCAGGACCGGCACCAGCGGCGTCCGGCCGCCCGACCTGCTGATCGTCCAGCAGGTACGCGGCGCCGGCCAGGCCACCGCCTACGCCGACCAGCTCTCCGCCAAGTTCGGCTACCCCGCGGGCACGTACCAGGCGATCGTGGCCTGGGACGACCCCGAGCCGTGGGGCGGCAGCCACAAGTGCAGCGTCCAGTCGCTCGGCGACCTGAAGAAGAAGCAGACCAACGGCATCCTCTACAACACCCGCACGCTGAGCCTCGCCGCCGGCGACGTGTCGAAGTACTGGAGCGCGGGCTGGCTCAAGCCGGGCACCGCGTACGCCGGCGGCGCCGGCTGCACGCTCTACAAGCCGCCGAGCAACGACGACGGCAGCGCCTACGCCCACAAGTGGAAGCGCACCAGCGCCATCGCGGCCCGCTTCACGATCAAGGAGACGGGGACGGCGGTCTTCGCCGCCACCCTGCACCTGCCGGAGCAGAACGGCGCGAACGCCTGCGGCGGCGCCGGCTCCACCGGCATCGGCGGCACCGGCATCCACGTCGGCGCGGACGCCACGAGCCTCATGAACGCCTCCGCGATCCGCGTGCTCGGCGTGGACGCCAACCGCACCGGCATCGCCCGCACCGCCCTGTCCGGCTTCGGCATGACCGGGTACGGCGCGAAGCCGACCATGGGCTCCAGGAAGATCGACTACCTGTTCGTCAAGGGCACGGTGCGGCCGTCGGCCGTCGACCACACCGTGAGCGGCACCAAGTCGGACCACCTCGCCCTGTACGCGTTCATCGACTACTGAATCGACCACTGAGTCGGCCACTGGATCGACTACCGGACGGCGCTCCCTGACACCGGGCGCCAGCCGGGCGGCGGGTCCTCGCCGGTCACCCCGTCCACCGCCTCGCGCAGCAGGTCGGCGTGGCCGGTGTGGCGCCCGTACTCCTCGATCACGTCGCAGAGCAGCCGGCGCAGGCTGAGCCGGCGCCCGTCCGGCCAGGCGAGGTGGACGAGCCGGCCGGGCCCGCCGTCGGCCAGCGCCTCGCCGACCCGTGCCCGCGAGCGCTCGACGGCGGCGTCGTAGAGCGCGTAGAGGTCCTCGGGGCGGTCGGCGGCGGCCGAGGTGAAGTCCCAGCCGGGGTCGGCCGCCCAGTCGGCGGCGTCCCACGGCGGGCCCAGCGGCGCGCCGCTCAGCCTGGGGCCGGACATGTGGTCCTCGACGAACGCGAGGTGCTTGAGCAGGCCGCCCAGCGTCAGGGACGAGGCGCCGACGCGGGCCCGCAGCCCGGCGGCGTCGAGGTCGTCGGCCTTCCACCGGAAGGTGGCGCGCAGCCGGTCGAGGGCGCCGACGAGGTGCTCGGCCTCGGTGCCGGCGACCGGCGGCTCCCACCAGGGGTCGTCGTGAGTCATGAGGCCACCGTAGAGGCCGTTCCGGACGTTCCGCTGCCGGTAAAGGTCGGGTCTGTGGCTCCCCTCGTAACTTGAACTGTTCCAGTTTAGGGGGATATGTTGTGGGCATGGCGTCCGACTTCGAGGTACAGCTCCGAGCGGCCTCGCTGCGCGTGACCCGGCCGCGGCTGGCAGTGCTCGGGGCGCTGCGCGACCACGCTCACGTCGACACCGACACGGTGATCTCCCTGGTAAGGGCCGAGCTCCCCAGGGTCTCCCACCAGGCGGTCTACGACGTGCTGCGCGCGCTCACCACGGCCGGCCTGGTGCGGCGCATCGAGCCCGCCGGCGCGGCCGCCCGTTACGAGTTGCGGGTGGGGGACAACCACCACCACCTCGTGTGCCGCTCCTGCGGCATGATCGCGGACGTCGACTGCGCCGTCGGCGAGGCCCCTTGTCTCACCGCCTCGGACGACCATGGCTTCGTGATCGACGAGGCGGAGGTCGTCTACTGGGGCACCTGCCCCGACTGTACGAACCAACGCAGTGCCCAGTGATTTGGCAGTTCGGAAGGAAATAGATGAGCGACACGCAGGACAACAGGCCATCGAGCGCGCAGGGCGTGGACCGCAAGGAAGCGGCCGGCTGCCCGGTCGCGCACGACTCGGTGACCTCGCACGGCAGCGAGAGCGAGAACCCGGCGATCGACTCGCCGAGCGCCAAGAGGCACGGCCGTCCGCGCACGAACCGCGACTGGTGGCCCAACCAGCTCGACCTCTCGATGCTGCGCGCGCACTCGTCCAAGAGCAACCCGCTCGGGCAGGGCTTCGACTACGCCAAGGAGTTCGAGAAGCTCGACGTCGAGGCGCTCAAGCGCGACATCACCGAGGTGCTCACCACCTCGCAGGACTGGTGGCCCGCCGACTTCGGCCACTACGGCGGCCTGATGATCCGCATGAGCTGGCACGCCGCGGGCACCTACCGCATCCACGACGGCCGCGGCGGCGCCGGTGACGGCGGGCAGCGCTTCGCCCCGCTCAACAGCTGGCCCGACAACGCCAACCTCGACAAGGCCCGGCGTCTGCTGTGGCCGGTCAAGAAGAAGTACGGCCAGAAGATCTCGTGGGCCGACCTGCTCGTGCTCGCCGGCAACGTGGCCCTGGAGTCGATGGGCTTCAAGACCTTCGGCTTCGGCTTCGGCCGTAAGGACGTCTGGGAGCCCGAGGAGATCTTCTGGGGCCCCGAGGACGCCTGGCTCGGCGACGAGCGCTACGTCTCCGAGAGCGAGATGGTGCCGGAGGTCGGCGCCACCGAGATGGGCCTCATCTACGTCAACCCGGAGGGCCCGCGCGGCAACGCCGACCCGGCCGCGGCCGCGCACTTCATCCGCGAGACGTTCGGCCGGATGGCGATGAACGACGAGGAGACCGTCGCCCTCATCGCCGGCGGCCACACCTTCGGCAAGACCCACGGCGCCGGCGTCGCCGACGACCACGTGGGCCCGGAGCCGGAGGGCGCGCCGCTGGAGGCGCAGGGCCTCGGCTGGCTGAGCACGCACGGCAGCGGCAAGGCCGGTGACACGATCACCAGCGGCCTCGAGGTGACGTGGACCGACGTGCCCACCCAGTGGAGCAACCGCTTCTTCGAGATCCTCTTCGGCTACGAGTGGGAGCTCACCACGAGCCCCGGCGGCGCCAAGCAGTGGGTCGCCAAGGACGCCGAGGAGATCATCCCCGACCCCTTCGACCCGGCGAAGAAGCACAAGCCGACGATGCTGACGACCGACCTGTCGCTGCGCGTCGACCCGATCTACCGCGAGATCTCGCTCCGCTTCCTCAACAACCCGGACGAGTTCCAGCTCGCCTTCGCCAAGGCCTGGTACAAACTGCTGCACCGTGACATGGGCCCGGTCAGCCGCTACCTCGGGCCGTGGGTTCCGGAGCCCCAGCTGTGGCAGGACCCGGTGCCGGCCGTCGACCACGAGCTCGTGAGCGACGCCGACGTGGCCGCGCTCAAGGAGCAGATCCTGGCCTCCGGTCTCACCACCGCGCAGCTCGTCACCACCGCGTGGGCCTCGGCCGCGAGCTTCCGCTCCACCGACAAGCGCGGCGGCGCCAACGGCGCGAGGATCCGCCTTGAGCCGCAGCGCAACTGGGAGGTCAACCAGCCCGAGCAGCTCGCCGCGGTCCTGCCCGTCCTCGAGGACATCCAGCGCAAGTTCAACGAGGGCGGCGGCGCGAAGATCTCGCTGGCCGACCTGATCGTGCTGGGCGGCTCGGCCGCGGTCGAGAAGGCCGCCCAGGAGGCCGGCGTGCCGGTGACGGTGCCGTTCCACCCGGGCCGCACCGACGCCTCGCAGGAGCAGACCGACGTCGAGTCCTTCCGCGTCATGGAGCCGCGCGCCGACGGGTTCCGCAACTACGTGCGGGCCGGCGAGAAGACCCAGCCCGAGGTGCTGCTCGTGGACCGGGCGTACATGCTGGACCTGACCCCGCCGGAGATGACCGTCCTCGTCGGCGGCCTGCGCTCCCTCGGGGCCAACTACGGCGGCGCCAAGCACGGCGTCCTCACCGACCGGCCCGGCGTGCTCACCAACGACTTCTTCGCCAACCTGCTCTCCCCGGGCACCCGGTGGAAGGCGTCGGAGTCGGAGGAGAACGTCTACGAGATCCGCGACGCGGCCACGGACGAGCTGAAGTGGACCGCCACGGCGGTCGACCTCATCTTCGGCTCCAACTCGCAGCTGCGCGCCCTCGCCGAGGTCTACGCCAGCGACGACGCCCGCGAGAAGTTCGTCACGGACTTCGTCGCGGCCTGGACCAAGGTCATGGAGCTCGACCGCTTCGACCTGGCCTGATCCGCACCACACCGCCGAGCCCGGCCGATCACGATGATCGGCCGGGCTCGCCCGGTCTGTGTGGTCCGGGCAACGCCACCGGTCACTCGTCCGGCTCGTGCACGGTGACGGCCTGGCTGGCCTCTGCTGCTCCGGTTCGGCTGTCGCCTCCCCATCGCACGGTGTAGGTGTACTCACCGACGTCCGGGGTGTCGTCGAACATGTACGACCCGAAAGCGGTGATCCCCTCCTGCCACCGGACGGTGTCGCCGTCGGCATGGCGGGTGCGCTGGATGGTGATCCAAACCTTGCGCGGCGGAGTGGTGCCCTCGGCCTGCAACTCACCGCTGAATGTCAGCGCGTTGCCGGCGACCGCGCTCGTCGGCCCGGACAGCGTCAGCGTGGTGCCGTACCTGACCGCAGCGGTGGCCGAGGCCTTGCTCCACCGGTGCCCTGAACCGCCGTCCCAGCGCACGGTGTAGGTGATCTGCCCGCCGACGGGTGGCGTGTCGGTGAAGGTGAAGGTCCCGTCCGCCGCGGACGTCGCGGGGGGCAGTTCCGCGCTGGTTCCGTCAGGCAGGGTGCGGGTCACGGTGAGTGGCCGCGCGCCCGGAGCCGTTCCGTCGGCGAATGCCAGCCGGCCTGTCAGGGTGAGCGGTTCACGCGCCGTCCCGCCAGGCGCGGCAGTCAGCGTCAGTGTGGACGGGGGCAGTGTCACGTCGTGGAGCCGCCACAGGATCAGCTGGTCCGTGGGCGTCTTCAGCAGGCTGAAGACGTCCCGGCCCGAGAACGCCACGCTGCCCCGCACCACTTCGCCCACAGGCGTGTCCTCGGTGCGGATCACCGCCCCCGAGGCCGCGTCGTACAGCGTCATCGCCGTGCCGATGTCCCGCGCTCCCGCGATGAAGGATCCGTCGGAGCTGATGGCGACGGCCATGGGATAGCCGTCGAAGGAAGGCCCCTGGTAGCCGCGTACCTTCGTCAGAGTAGTAGCGTTCCAGACGTCGAACGAGTACGGGATCGCGAAGGCCGAGATCACGTGCGAGCCGTCCGGAGTGACGGCGACATCCGCCAGCCGATGGTTGTCCTGAGCGTGCCCGTCGATCTCGCCGCGTAGGACGGGATGAGCGCCGCTCAGGTCGTAGACGAACAGATCGGTCGGACTACCTGCGCCTTCGCCGACCACTAGCGTGTCTCCCGCCGCGGCGAGGAGCGGGCCCACCGGGAGGGGATTTCCGAACGGCGACGGTTGTGGCACCGCCGCCGACAGGTCGAGGCCGAGAACACCCTTCTCCCCGCCGCAGCCGCCGTAGCCGACCCACAGCCGCTCACCGGTGAGTGCCAACGTCGACGGGCACGGGAAGTCGGAGAGGTCGATACGTCGAGTGATCTCCCGAGTCGCGGTGTCGATCTCGGCCACCTCGTTCGAGCCTTGCGATGCCGTGTACAGGCGGCTGCCGTCGGCCGTCATGGCGAGGCTGAACGCATCGGAAAGGCCGGTGACGACGCCCTCGATCTTGCCGGTGGTGTCCGCCACGACGATGCGGTCGCCCGCGGCGACAGCGACCTTGCCGCCTCCGACGACCAGATCAGCGTTGCTGCCGGTCACGCCGAGGTCGGTCATCGAGTCCTCGGCCGTGGCCGTGGAGGCCAGGGCGACGAGGAAGCCGAAGGCCATGGTCAGCACGCCGCCGAAGGCGAGCCGGGCGAGCCCGCGACTGCCCGGGGACAAGAAGCGCACGTGGTTCTCCGCTCGTGACAGATGGATGAGGAACGGAACAGCTTGATCAACTCAAAGGACGCGCCACCGGTCAAGATCTGAAGCGGCATCCGCCCTTCCGGCAGGGCTGTCCTCGATGATCTTCGGGGCTGGTCGGCGCTCGCCGACCAGGTGGCCGTTCGATCTCCACCAAGATCGAACGAGGCCACGTCTGTGCTTAGATCTCCTGATAATTCAGCACAGCTGTCGCGGCCCTCTGGAGCCACCTTTGATCCGTCGCCTCCTCCACGCCCTCCCGGTGGCCGCGATCCTCATCGGCGCCTGGTGGGGTTACGGCGCGCTCACCGCACAGTCGGACGCGGCCCTGCGCGCCCAGCGTCCCGTCTGGGAGCGCTGCCCCGGCAGCCTCGACGTGCAGTGCGCCCGCATCCAGGTCCCGCTCGACCACGGCGCACCCGAGGAGCACACGATCGACCTGGCGCTCGCACGGCTGCCCGCCCGCCATCCGGAGCAGCGGCTCGGCTCGCTCGTGGTCAATTACGGCGGGCCCGGCATCTCGGGTGTCAGGTCGTTCCTCTGGGATCCGGAGCCCTTCAACGGGCTGCGCGCCCGCTACGACATCGTCGCCTTCGACCCGCGCGGCGTCGGCGAGAGCAGCCCGCTGAGCTGCCGCCCCTCCGGCGAGCCCCTCCCTTATCTGCGGGTGGACCGGACGCCGGAGACACCGCAAGAGATCACGGCCCTGGTCAAGGCCAGGAACGAGTACGCCGACATGTGCCGGGAGCAGGAGAGCTTCCACCTGCCGCATGTGACGACCAAGGCGACCGCCCGCGACCTGGACATCCTGCGATCCGCGCTGGGCGAGTCCAAGCTCAACTTCCTCGGCTCGTCCTACGGCGGCGGCCTCGGCGCCGCTTACGCCGAGCTGTACCCGGACAAGGTCGGGCGCATGGTCCTGGACGCTCCGGCCACCAGCCACACGCCATCCCTTCACAGCGGCACCGCCGTTTCCGACGAGTCGATCAGAGCCTTCGTCGAGGACTGCGCCGGACGGCCGGACTGCCCGCTGGGACACGAGGTGGACGCGGGGCTCGAAACGCTCAGGGCGTTCGTGGCGGGGCTCGACTCTCGTCCCCTCGACGTCTCCGGCGACAGGCTCGACGACGCCGCGGCCGTCGAAGGCATCCAGCAGCTGCTGCGCGACGACTGGCCCGGACTCCGCACGGCGCTGGCCAAGGGACTGAAAGGCGACGGCTCGCCGCTCCACGCCGCGGCCACGAGCCTCAACGGGGACGTGTTCTTCTCCCGTGACGCCCACGCCGCGATCTCCTGCGCCGACGACGCGGCCCGGCCCGATCCCGAGGACGTCGCGCGGCAGGCCGAGATCGCGCGCCGCACGGCGCCCATCACCGGTGCCCTGACCGTGTGGAGCGCGCTGTACTGCCAGGGCTGGGACCCGGTCCCGGGAGCGGCTCTGCCGAGCCGGCTGTCCGACGGACCCGCGAAAGTGCCGCCCATCTTGGTGGTCGGCGTGGACGGCGATCCCGTCGTCTCCTACGAAGGGGTGCGGGAGCTCAGAGCCACGTTGACCGGCTCGGTGCTGGTCACGCTGCGCGGCCACGGGCACACCGCCTACAGGAGCGGGCTGCGCTGCGTGAACGAGGCGGTGGACGCGTACCTGCTGGAGGGACGGCTCCCCGCCGCTGACGTGGAGTGCGGGCCGGCGGACGACGGCGGGAGCTAGCCGCGCCCCGGCGTCCGAGCACCGAACCGGAGCCTGGAACGCCGGCCTGCGTCAGACCTCGTGGCGGAGCGGGCTGAGCCAGATCGGTATCCAGCTGAGCGCCATGAGCGCCGCGCCTGCCCACATCGCCGTCCCGATGCCCCAGACCTCGCCGAGAAGGCCCGCCAGCAGGCCGCCGACGCCGACCGCACCCATGAGGATCAGGCGCATGGTGGCGTTCATCCGGCCGAGCATCGGGTCGGGGGTGACCTTCTGCCTGAAGCTGACGAGCAGCACGTTGTTCACTCCTGTCCGGAAGGACAAGATGCCCCACGCGGCCGCCGAGATCCAGACGCTCCAGCCGACGAACGGCACCAGCAGTGCGAACGGCGCGGTGGTCAGGCCGACGATCCACACGGCCCGCCCGTGACCGAACCGTCGCCCGATCAGGTGAGCCGTCGAGGAGCCGGCCAGCACACCGAGCCCGCCGACGGCAAGGTAGGCCCCGAGCACCCAGGCGGGATGCCCGAGCTCGTCGACGAGCAGCACGGGCAGCAGCGTCGAGCAGAGCGGGAAGGCGAGGTTCGTCATGCCGCCTTGGGCCGCGATGGCGGTGAGGACCCGGTGGCCGAAGAGGAATCGCACCCCCTCGCCGATCTGCCGTCCGAGTCGCTCGCCGGGCACGGGGGCGGGCGCGGGCTCGGGCTTGCTGATCCGGCACAGCCACACGGCCGACCACAGGTAGGTGAGCGCGTCGAGCAGGATCGCCACCGGCGCGCCCGCGAGAGCCACCAGCACCCCGGCGGAGCTTCTGCCGCCCACGTCCATCGCCGCGTTCGTGCCGACGAGCACCGAGTTCGCGGCGGTGAGCCGGTCCCGGCCGACCAGGTGCGGGACCGTGCTCTGCGAGGCGACGTCGAAGAAGAGCGTGCCGACTCCCGTCGCGACGGCGACGCCGTACAGCTGGGTCATCGTGAGGGCGTCCAGCCACCACGTGACCGTCACCGACAGCAGAAGCGCGGCGCGGACCAGGTCCGTCGCGATCATCACCGGGCGGCGCCTGACCCGGTCCACCCATGCTCCGGCGGGCAGGCCGAGCACGAGCACGGTGATGGTGGTGAGGGCGCTGAGCAGTCCCACTTCGCCGGGCCCGGCGTCGAGGGCGATCACCGCGAGCAGGGGCATCGCCACGTAGCCGACCTGGGTACCGAACTGGCTGACCGCCGACGCCAGGTAGAGGTTTCTGAAGGAGGGGTCGTGCAGGAGCGGAGGCTCGGCAGCGGTTGTCATGCCGTCTAGATGCTGGAATCGTCGGTCCGGGCGCTATTGATTAAGCAGAGGACGAATCGGATGGGCCTTGAGCTGACGTTCACCGCACGGGATGCGGCCAATGTCCGTTTCGCGGTTTCTCCTCTGTGGGAGGTCGTCGCCAGCGTGCGGGTGGTGAAGAATCCGGCCGCGCATGCCGTGCTCAAGCCCTGGGCCGAACGGGTGCGGCGGCGGCTCGCCGATGTCGACTGGCGGTTGCTGTCCGACCTGGTGCCGGTGCCGACGATCTCGATCGTCGGCTTCGTCTGTCCGCCGCCCGCGACCTCCGTGCCCGACCTGGAGGTCGAGCTGGCCGGAATGGCGGCGATGGCACCCCTGGTCCAGGAGGGATTCGACGCCTGGGACGGTCCGCGCACCCGAGCACTCCAAGAGCTCTACGCCGACCCCGTCGGCGGCCTCGAACGGCTGGCCGAGGAGATCCGCGGCTACTGGGAGGCGGCCATCGCGCCCTACTGGCCGCGCGTACGGGCCTTGCTCGAAGGCGACGTGCTCTACCGCGCCAGATTGCTGGCCGAGGGCGGCCTGCGGCGCATGCTCAGCGACCTCGACCCCGCCGTGACGTGGGAGGGGGAGACACTGCGCCTGCCCAAGACCGTCTGTGAAGGTGTGCGCCCGCTGGGCGGCCTGGGACTGTTGCTCGTGCCATCGGTGTTCACCTGGCCGCGTGTCTTCTCCATCACGTCCCCGCCCTGGCAGCCCACGATCCGCTACCCCCCGCGCGGCGTCGCGACGCTCTGGGAGCGCCGCGAGAGCGACCCGCCACAGGCGCTGGCCGCCGTGCTCGGCCGGACCCGCACCCGGCTGCTGGCCGAACTCGACCAGCCCGCCTCGACCAAGGAGCTGGCCGCCCGCCTCGACCTGTCGGAACCGGGCGCGAGCCAGCACCTCACCGCTCTCCGCAGGGCCGGGCTGGCCAGCGCGCACCGCACGGGGAGATACGTGCTCTATGCCCGTACGGCCGTCGCCGAGACGCTGCTCGCCGGCGACGCGAGCCCTGCACCGAGCGGTCACGAGCAGGGACGGGCGGGAACCGCCGAACTCCCCGGCCCACCCGGCGCCCACTGACGACCGAGCGCCGGGTTCCCGGAGGGTGAGCGTGTTCCGGCCGGCTCGGCACGTCACGGGTCATCGACGTTCTCGGGGTTACCTCTTGACGCAACAAATGAACGCTCTTTTAATTCGCACATGGGTCGCATCGCCGGCGTCAGCGCCGCGGAAACCCGGGAGAGGCTGCTGCTCGCCGCCGCGGAGGTGTTCGCCGAGCGCGGCTACGACGGCACGCGGGTCGCCGACATCGCCGCCGCCGCGGGCGTCAGCAACGGGGCGATGTACGCCCACTTCGGCTCCAAGGCCGAGCTGATCGTGGCGGCGCTGCGCGCCCACGGGCGGCAGACGCTGGCCAGGCTGGTCGCGGCCGACCCCGACCGTACGGCCACCGAGCTGCTGCTCGTCCTCGGCAGGAACCTGCCGCGCCGCCGCGACGCGCCCGGTTACCTCATCGTGGAGGCCCTCACCGCCGCCCGCCGCGACGAGGACATGGCCCGCCCGATGCGCGACTACGTCGGCGAGCGCGCCGAATGGCTCGCCGGGCTGGTCCGCGCCGCCCAGGACGACGGCGAGCTCGACCCCGCGCTGCCGGCGGGCGCGCTGGCCCACTTCTGCCTGCTCCTCGCCATGGGCAGCGCGCTGATCACCCCCGACCTGCACGCCGTCGAGGACGAGGAGTGGACGGCGCTGCTCACCCGCGTCGTCCGGGCGTTCGCCCCGGCAGAGAGCGGGACCCCACCAGAGAGCGGAGCACCGCAGTGAAAGTGAAGATCGACCCGGAACGCTGCCAGGGGCACGGCCGCTGCTACGACCTGGCTCCCGCGCTGTTCGCCGAGGATGACGAGGGCTACGGCCAGGTCGCCGGCGACGGCGCCGTGCCGGAGGGCGAGGAGCGCACGGCGCGCCTGGCGGTGGCCAACTGCCCCGAGCGGGCGATCGAGATCCTCTAGGAGGCGTGGCATGACCGTTGACGACCGCTTCACCCAAGGCTTCCGTGAACCCCACGAGGACGAGCCGCTCGGCACCCGCAACGAGGTCATCACCGGCCCCGTCTCCGACTGGGCGACCGACTTCTCCCACATGGAGCCGGAGTGGGCCGCGGACCCGTACCCCATCCAGGACGATCTGCGTCAGCGCTGCCCCATCGCGCACACCGACCGGTTCGGCGGCGGCTGGCTGCCCACCCGCTACGAGGACGTCGCGGCCATCGCCTACGACACCGAGCGCTTCTCGTCCCGGTCGATCATCATGAGCAACTTCCGCCCGCCCAAGGAGCTGGCCCCGGTGGGCGGCACGCCGCCGATCTCCTCCGACCCGCCCTTCCACCACGACGCCCGCAAGCTGCTGCTGCCGGCCTTCACCAAGACGGCCGTCTCCCGGATGGAGGGGCCCACCCGGGCCTTCTGCCACCAGCTCATCGACGCCTTCGAGGGCCGCGACGTCGTCGACGCCGCCCGCGACTACGCCCAGCACATCCCGGTCCGCGTCATCGCCGACATGCTCGGCTTCCCGCAGGAGGACGGGCCCCGGTTCCGGGAGTTCATCGAGAGCTCGCTCGAAGGCGTCAACCTGCCGCCGGAGGAGCGGATCGAGCGGATGGACGAGCTGTTCGACTACCTGCTCGCCCAGATCCGCGACCACCTCGACCACCCGCGCGACGACCTGACGACCTACCTCATCGAGGCCGAGCTGTACGGCCGCAAGCTCGACCCGTCCCACGTGGCCGGCACGATGGCGCTGCTGCTCATCGCGGGCATCGACACGACCTGGAGCGCTATCGGCGCGTCCCTGTGGCACCTGGCGAAGACGCCCGCCGACCGCGAGCGGCTGGTCGCCGAGCCCGGCCTGGTGCCGACCGCGATGGAGGAGTTCCTGCGGGTGTACGCGCCGGTGACGATGGCCCGGCTGGTCAAGGAGGACATGCACTGGAACGGCGTGGACATGAAGGCCGACGACTGGGTGCTGCTGTCGTTCCCCGCGGCCAACCGCGACCCCGCGCAGTTCGAGCAGGCGGACGAGGTCGTCATCGACCGCAAGGTCAACCGGCACGTGGCCTTCGGCCTCGGCATCCACCGCTGCGTGGGCTCCCATCTGGCCAGGATGGAGCTGCGGGTGGCGCTGGAGGTGTGGCTGGAGCGGGTGCCGGAGTTCGGGCTCGCCGACCCGGCCGGGGTGACGTGGGCGGCCGGCCAGGTACGCGGCCCGCGCAGCCTGCCCCTGCGCCTCGGCCGCCCGTAGGAGGCGGGGCCGGGAGCCGTCCGGCGTGGAAAGCGGATGACGGGGCACATCACAGCGGGACCGTCCGGTTCCCCCGGGATCGACCAGCGCTGAGGTGAGGCCAGAACATGCCGTCCGTCGTACTGATCGGCACGCTCGACACCAAGGGCGAGGAGTACGCGTGGCTGCGCAACCGGCTCGTGGAGCTGGGCAGCGACGTCGTCGTGATCGACGTGGGCGTGGGCGAGCACGGGGACACCCTGCTCGCCGACGTCCCCGCCGGGCGGGTCGCCGAGGCGGCGGGCGCGGACCTGCGGGCGCTGCGGGAGGCGGGCGACCGGGGCGCGGCCGTCGCCGCGATGGGGGAGGGCGCGGCCGTCGTCGTCGACGGGCTGCACGGCGACGGCCGGGTGGACGCCGTGCTGGCGCTGGGCGGCAGCGGCGGCTCCTCGATCGCCGCGCGGGCCGTCCGCGACCTGCCGATCGGGCTGCCCAAGCTCATCGTCTCCACGATGGCGGCCGGGGACGTCTCGCCCTACGTCGGGGCCAGCGACGTCACGATGATGTACAGCGTGGTCGACATCGCCGGGATCAACCGGCTCTCGCGCGCCATCCTCGGCAACGCGGCGGCCGCCGCCGCGGGCATGGCGCGGGCCTACCAGCTCGCCAAGGCCGTACAGACCGCGGGGCTGCCGGACCGGCCGCTGATCGGGGCGTCGATGTTCGGGGTCACCACCCCGGCCGTGGACGCCGCCCGCGACCGGCTCGCCGAGCTCGGCTACGAGGTGCTGGTCTTCCACGCCACCGGCTCCGGCGGCCGGGCCCTGGAGGGCCTGGCCGGCAGCGGCATGCTGGCCGGGGTGCTCGACCTGACCACCACGGAGCTGGCCGACGACCTGGTGGGCGGCGTGCTGTCGGCGGGTCCCGACCGGCTCACCGCCGCCGGGCGGCAGGGCGTGCCGCAGGTCGTCGCGCCCGGCGCGCTCGACATGGTGAACTTCGGGCCGCAGGACAGCGTGCCCTCCGAGTTCGCCGGCCGTCTGCTGTACGCGCACAACCCGACCGTGACGCTGATGCGCACCACGCCGGAGGAGATGGCCGAGCTCGGCCGCCGCGTGGCCGCCAAGCTGCGCCGGGCGCGCGGCCCGGCCGCGCTGTTCCTGCCCCGGCGGGGAGTCTCCGCGCTGGACGCGCCCGGCGGCGCGTTCGCCCGCCCCGAGGCCGACGCCGCCTGCTTCGAGGCCCTGGTCGAGGGCCTGCGCGGCTCCGCCGTCGCCGTCGAGGACCTGGACATGCACATCAACGACCCCGCCTTCGGCCGCGCCATGGCCGACCGGCTGCACGAGCTGATCACCGGAGGTGCCTCTTGAACCGGCAGGACGTCCTTGCCAGGCTGCGCGCGACGGTCGCCGCCGGCCGGTCCGTGATCGGCGCGGGCGCCGGCACCGGCCTGTCGGCCAAGTGCGCCGAGGCCGGCGGCGTGGATCTGATCATCATCTACAACTCCGGCCGCTACCGCATGGCGGGGCGGGGCTCCCTGGCCGGGCTGCTGCCGTACGGCGACGCGAACCAGATCGTCGTGGAGATGGCCGCCGAGGTGCTGCCGGTCGTCCGGGACACGCCGGTGCTGGCCGGGGTGTGCGGCACGGACCCGTTCCGTGTCATGCCGTACTTCCTCGACCAGCTCAAGGCCATGGGCTTCGCCGGCGTGCAGAACTTCCCGACCGTCGGCCTGTACGACGGCACCTTCCGGCAGAACCTGGAGGAGACCGGCATGGGCTTCGACCTGGAGGTCGAGCTGATCCGGCTGGCCCGCGAGCGTGACCTGCTCACCGCCCCCTACGTCTTCGACGAGGAGCAGGCGCGGGCCATGACCGAGGCCGGGGCCGACGTGCTGGTGCCGCACGTCGGGCTGACCACCAAGGGCAGCATCGGCGCCGGCACCGCGCTGAGCCTGGACGAGGCCGCCGAGCGGGTGCAGGCCATGCGGGACGCCGCCGTCGCGGTCCGGCCCGACGTGCTGGTGCTCTGTCACGGCGGGCCCATCGCCGAGCCGGAGGACGCCGCGCACGTGCTGGCGCGTACCGAGGGGGTGGCCGGGTTCTTCGGGGCCTCGTCGGTGGAGCGGCTGCCGACCGAGCGGGCCATCACCGAGCAGGTCCGCGCCTTCAAGTCGCTGCGCCCGGGGGCGTGACGAGGGGCCGCGCGGCCGGCTCGCCCAGCATGGAACGGGATGGAACGCCCTCCCCCCGGACGCTCGCACCACACCGGGAGGGATCTCATGGGGACGACACCGCGCCCGACCGCCGGACTGGCGGAAGTGAAGGAACGCCAGCGGCTCGCCTGGGAGTCCGGCGACTACGCCCGCGTCGGCGTGACCCTGCAGCCGATGGCCGAACGCCTCGTCGAGGCGGCCGGTGTGCGCGCCGGGCAGCGCGTGCTCGACGTGGCCTGCGGCCAGGGCAACGCCGCACTCGCCGCGGCCAGGCGCTTCGCCGAGGCCACCGGCCTCGACTACGTGCCCGCCCTGCTGGAGCAGGGGCGCGTGCGGGCCGCCGCCGAACGCCTGGAGGTGGCGTTCGCCGAAGGGGACGCCGAGGCGCTGCCGTTCCCCGACGCCGCCTTCGACGTCTCGCTCAGCACCGTCGGCGTGATGTTCGCGCCCGACCAGGAGCGGGCCGCCGCCGAGTTGCTGCGCGTGACCCGGCCCGGCGGCACGGTCGCGCTGGCCGCCTGGACGCCCGACGGGCTGGTGGGCGAGATGTTCCGGACGATCGGCAAGTACGCCCCGCCCCCGCCGCAGGTCCGCTCGCCCATGCTGTGGGGGACGCCGGAGCGGCTGCGCGAGCTGTTCGGCGGCGAGGTCGAGTGGACCGCGCTCACCACCCGTACGTTCGAGTTCGCCTTCCACTCGCCCGAGCACTTCGCCGAGTGGTTCATCGCCTACTACGGGCCGATCCACCGGATGGCGGGCACGCTCGACGAGGACACCCGGCGCGGCTTCGCCGCCGAGCTGGCCGGGGTGCCGGTCGCCTTCAACCGGTCCGGCGACGGGACGCTGCTGGCGGCCGGCGACTACCTGGAGGCCGTCGGGACCCGCCGCTAGACCAGGGCCAGGTAGGCCGCGAGCTCTCCGGCGGAGTCGGTGGCGATCCCGACGTACCCGTCGGGCCTGATCAGGGTGTGCCGCCTGCCGCCGTACGGCTCGGCGGGCGCGTACGCCCGCACCTGCGGCCCGCCGGGGACGGCGGGCGCGGGGTCCGGCGACAGCAGGGTGAAGTGCGGCCCTCTCAGCAGGTCGAACATCCGCGCCCGGCGGCCGTCGGCGAGCCGCACCGGCCCGTCGGGCACCCGGTCGCCGCCGGCGCGGGCCAGCGTGCCGCCCCGGTAGCCGAGCCGGAGCTGGTAGGTCTCCTCGTCGCGCCGGAACGTCTTCCTGTCGTGCAGGCCGGTGCTGAGCCCCAGCACGCGGGCCGCGATCGGGCGGCGCTCCTCCTCGTAGGTGTCCAGCAGCGCGGCCGGCGCGCCGGAGAGGGCGCGGGCGAGCTTCCAGCCCAGGTTGTACGCGTCCTGCACGCCGGTGTTGAGCCCCTGCCCGCCCGCGGGGGAGTGGACGTGCGCGGCGTCCCCGGCGAGGAACACCCGCCCGGCCCGGTAGCGGTCGGCCAGCCGGATGTTGACCCGGTAGAGCGAGGACCACGACAGCTCGGTGACCCGCGCCCGGCGCTGCATCGAGCGCTCGGCGAAGACCCGCTGGAACCCGGCCAGGGTCAGGTCGGGCGCCACGCCCGGCCGGAGCGGCGCGAGGAGCTGGAACGTGCCGGCGCCCGCCATCGGGTAGAGCGCCAGCATGCCCTGGCCGGGCCGGAGCCAGACGTGGATGTGGTCCCGGTCGAGCCTCTCCACCCGTACGTCGCCGAGCATCATGCGCTCCTCCTCCCGCGTCTCGCCCGCGAAGCCGATGCCGAGCGCCTTGCGCACCGGGCTGCGGCCGCCGTCGGCCGCCACGAGGTAGCGGGCCCGGACCGTCGCGCCGGTGCCCAGCCGGGCGGTCACGCCGTCCGCGTCCTGCTCGAAGCCGGTCAGCTCCGCGCCGTGCTCGACCTTCCCGCCCAGCTCCGCCAGCCGCTCGCGCAGGACCTCCTCGGTGCGCCACTGCGGGTGCATCAGCACGGTCGGGTACGGCACCGCCTCGCTCGCCGCCGCCCGCCGGTGCATGCGGCCCTGGTACAGCGGCACCCTGCCGACCCTGACCCGCAGCGGCGGGTACGGCGCCGCCGTCGCCAGCACCCGCCCGATCACCCCGAGGTCGTCGAGGATCTCCAGCGTGCGCGGCTGCAGCCCTTTGCCCTTCGACCCGGCCGAGGGCTCCGGCGCCCGCTCCACCAGGCGGTGCTCGATGCCGCGTCTGGCCAGCTCCACCGCGAGCGTGAGCCCCGTGGGCCCGGCGCCGGCGATGAGCACGTTCGTGTCGTCCGTCATGCGCCCCACGGTGCCGGGCGCCGCTGCCGGATCTCTGTCAGCCCGCTGCCGGGGCGCCCGCGCGGAGCTGGCTGCGCAGGTCCACGGCGCGGTGCAGGTAGTGGGCGGCCAGCATGGGCCGCCCGGCCGCCCGGTACAGCTCGCCGAGCGCCTGGAAGGCGTCCGCCTCGCCGCTGCGGTCGCCGAGCTGCTGGAAGATCTCCAGCGAGCGTTGCAGCTCGGCCGAGCCGTGCGAGCGGTCGCCGCGCGCCGCGTGCAGCCCGCCGAGGCTGCGCAGCGCGTACGCGCCGCAGTGCCGGTCGCCCAGCGTCTCGAAGATGTCCAGCGCCCGCCCCTGGAACCGCATCGCCTCGTCGGGCTCGGCGGCGAGCGTGTGCAGACGGCCGAACTGCATGGACACGCAGCCCTCGCGGTGGTCGTCGCCCAGCTCGCCGGCCAATCGCAGCGCCTCGCCGAGCCAGCGGGACGCCTGCCCGAGGTCCTGCAGCGACAGGTGGACGCGGCCGATCGCCTGCCGCGCGTACGCCTCCCCGTCCGCGTCGCCCTCGGCCAGGAACATGGCCAGCGCGTGCCGGAACCAGCCGAGCGCCCGCCGGTGCCGGCCGGAGAACTCGTCGGCGGCGCCCAGCCCGCAGATCGAGATCGCCTCGCCGCGCGCGTCCCCCAGCTCACGGAAGATCACCCGGGCGCGGCGCAGCATGCCGGCCGCCTCGGCGTAGCGGTCCTGGTAGATGCTGACCTGGGCGAGGCCGCGCAGCATGGCGGCCTCGCCGCGCCGGTCGCCCGCGGCGGCGGCGCTGTCCAGCGCGACCTGGTGGGTGAGCCGCCACTCCTCCAGCCGGCAGTGCAGGTCGAAGTAGGGGACGAGGGTCGCGGCCAGCCCCCACGCCGCCTGCGCGGGGCCGTGGCTCGCGGCCAGCCGTACGGCCTCGACCAGTGCCTCCCGTTCGGCGTCGAACCAGGTGAGCGGGTCGGCGGTGAGGCGGCCCAGCAGCTCGTCGGCCGGGCGCCAGCGGGGTGCGGCGCCGGCCGGGACGCTGAACAGCGTGGTCGGCAGGCGGGCCGCGGCGTGCTCGGCGGCGCTCGTCCAGCCGCCCAGCACCCGCGCCAGGGCTTGGCGCTCGGCGTCGCCGTCGGCGCGCTCGCGCGCGGTGCAGCGCACCAGGTCGGGCAGCCGGTAGCGGGGCTGGCCCAGGGGATCGGTGCCGACCAGGCGGAGCAGGCTGACGTCCACGAGCGCGTCCACGACGGCGTCGCTGCGGTGCCGGTCGAGCACGGCGTCGGCCACCCAGCCGGGTACGGTCCCCGGCCCGAGCAGGCCGAGCGCGCGCAGGGTCAGGGCGGCCTCGCCGGGCAGGCGGCGGTAGCTGAGCTCGACGGAGGCGCGTACCTCCAGGTCGCCGGCGCGCAGCTCGTCCAGCCGGGTGCTCTCGTCGTCGAGCCGCCGGCGCAGCTCCTGCAGCGACCAGCCGGGACGGGCGGCCAGCCGCGCCCCGGCGACGCGGAGCGCCAGCGGCAGACCGGCGCAGGCGGCCACGATGGTCCGGGCCGCCTCCGGCTCCGCCGCCACCCGGTGCGCCCCGGCGATCCTGGCCAGCAGCTCGCCGCCCTCGGCGGGGGTGAGCGCGTCCAGCTCCAGCAGGACGGCGCCGGGCAGCTCGGTGATGCGGCGGCGGCTGGTCACCAGGACGGCGCAGCCGCTGCCGGGTAACAAGGGGCGCACCTGGGCGGCGTCGGCGGCGTCGTCCAGGAGGACCAGCACGGGGCGGCCGGCGAGGAGGGAGCGGTAGAGCGTGGCGCGCTCGTGCGCGGAGGCGGGCAGCGCGCTCTCGGCCACGCCCAGCGAGCGCAGGGCCTCGGCCAGCAGGTCGGCGGGGGCGGCCGGGGCCTCGGCCGTGCCGCCCAGCGACAGGTGGAGCTGGCCCTCGGGGTAGGCGTCGCGGACGGCGTGCGCACAGTGGACGGCCAGCGCCGTCTTCCCGATCCCGGGCGGCCCGGTCACCACGACGACCACCGGCGGCCCGGACGGCGGCAGGGGAGCCGGTTCCGACAGGAGGCGGGTCAGGGTGGTCACGTCGGTGGCGCGGCCGGTGAAGTCCGGTACGTCGGCGGGGAGCTGGTGCGGCACGGGCGGCTGGTAGCCGAGCCGGGCCGGCTCCTCGTCGGCGAGCACGGCCGCGTGGGCGTCGCGCAGGTCCGGTCCCGGCTCTATGCCGAGGTCGTCCACGAGCTGCCGCCGGATCTCGGTGTAGGCGTGCAGCGCCTCCGCCCGCCGCCCGCCCCGGTGCAGCGCGACGATGAGCCGCTGCCACAGATCCTCCCGGTACGGGTGCTCGCCGATCAGCCCCCGCAGGTCGTCCACGGCCGCCGCGTACTCCTCGCGGGCCAGTTTCGCCTCCGCCAGCTCCTCGGCGGCGGCCAGCCTGGCCTGCACCAGGGCGCGCAGCCGCCCGTCCCACACCGGGCTGGCGGGCAGGTCGGACAGCGGCGTGCCGCGCCACAGCGCCAGCGCGTCGCGCAGGTGCCGGGCCGCCTCTCCGGTGCGCCCGGCGGCCCGCGCCCGCTCCACGAGCTCCTCGAACAGCAGCATGTCGAGCTGCCCGGCCGCCAGCTCCACCGCGTACCCGGAGGGGTGGGTGACGATCCGGCCGCCGGCGGCGGAGACGGGGCCGCGCAGGGCGCTGACGTACGTCCGCAGGTTCGCCACCGCCGACGACGGCGCCCGCGCCGGCCACAGCACCTCGATGAGCGCGTCCGAGCCGACGATCTGGTTGGCCTCCAGCAGCAGCGAGGCCAGCAGCAGCCGGGGCTTGCGGCCGGCGACGCGCAGCGCCTGGCCCGCCCTGCGGACCAGCAGAGGTCCCAGGACGCCGAAGTTCGGCTGGTCAACCACTACGAACGCACCTGCTCCTCCGGTGGCGCCGGAGCGCCTGTACGTCGGGTCGTCGTTCATGCCGGTTCGGTCTTTATACCGATTTTGGAGGTTCTCTGTATGCCGTACCCGCAATCTTGGTCGCCAGCAGAAAGCGCAGCACCAGCTGATCCAGAAAGGATCCGTATGAGATCCACGCGGGTACTTACGGTGGGCTTTGTCCTGCTTGCCGGGCTCATCGGCGGCCAGACCGCCTCGGCCGCGCCGACCTCGGCATCGGACCCGAACGACCCGCCGAACCAGGTGAAGGTCCCGGAGGTGTCCACCCTGGCCGCGCCGAGCTTCCAGCTCCCGTTCCCCTGCGGCCAGTCGTGGACCGGCAACTCCAGCAACAGCAGCGCCCACCAGTCCTACGAGATCGACTTCAACCGCGGCAGCACCGCGGACGCCGACCTCGGCGACACCGTCGTGGCCGCCGCGGCCGGCACCGTCGTGATCTCGGCCCACCAGGGCTCCGTCAACGGCTACGGCAACCTGGTCAAGATCGACCACGGCGGCGGCTGGACGTCGTACTACGCCCACCTGAACGTGCGCTCGGTCAGCGCCGGCGCCCAGGTGAAGCAGGGCCAGAAGATCGGCACGGTGGGCAACACCAGCAAGCCGGGCAACAACATCAGCCCCCACCTCCACTACGAGGTCCGCGAGGGCGACGGCTACCCGGGCAACATCCGCAAGGCCGTCTTCGGCGGGACCACCTTCGGCTACCCGACCCAGACCCTGACCTCCAAGAACTCCTGCTCCGGCAGCACCAACCCGCACACCCCCGAAGAAGTGTGCGGCTCCGGCTACAAGGTGATCGACTCGGCCGCGCTGGGCACGGCGGGCACCGCGTACCTGCTGTACAACTCCGGCAACGGCTACAACTGCGTGGTCACGCTGAAGAAGACCTCGCTGGGCACCGCGACCGCGACCAGCGCCTATCTGGAGGTCCAGGGCAAGGCGCGGGTGACCGACAGCGGCAACTTCGCCTACTACGCCGGTCCGGTCCGCGCCGCGGCCGAGAACAAGTGCGTCAAGTGGGGCGGCAAGGCCGGCTCGTCCAGCTACGACAGCCCCTTCGAGCACTGCGGCTGATCCCGGGAGCGATCCCGTGGCCGGCCCCCGGCCGGAGCGGCCGCCGCCCCCCTCCACACCCGCGGCGGCCGCTCCTTCCCCCCGAACCCCGTTGAGGAGAACTCCGTGCAGTCCCGACTCCGCCGCCGCGCCGCCGTGCTCCTGGCCGGCGCGCTGATCCCGCTCGCCGCGCCGCCCGTCACGGCGCACGCAGCCCCCGCCGCCCGCACGGTCACGGCGGGCGCGCTGGCCACCGCGTTCGCCGGCGCCGCGGCCACGTACGAGGTGCCCCGCGACCTGCTGGTGGCCCTCGCCTACGCAGAGACCCACCTGGACGGGCACGACGGCGCGCCCAGCGCCAGCGGCGGCTACGGCGTGATGCACCTGGTCAGCAACCCCGCCAACCGCTCGCTGGAGCGCGCGGCCACCCTGACGGGCAAGCCGGCCGCCACGCTGAAGAAGGACGACGCGGCCAACATCGCGGGCGGCGCCGCCGTGCTCCGCGCGCACGCCGACGACCTCGGGCTGAACGCCGCCGCCCGCAAGGACCCGGCCCAGTGGTACCAGGCGGTCGCCAAGTACGGCGGCGCCGCCTCGGCCGACGTCGCCCGCCTGTACGCCGACACCGTCTACGACCTGCTGGCCGCCGGCGTGCGCGCCACGACGCCCGCCGGCGAGACGGTCACCGTGCCGGCCCGCGCGGTGCAGCCGCAGCGCGGCCCGTACGCCAAGGCCGAGGACCTCGACGCGCCCAACACCCTGGCCGCGGCCGTCGACTACCCCGGCGCGACCTGGGCCGCCGCGAACAGCGCCAACTACGCCGTCTCCAGCCGCCCGTCGAGCGACGCGATCGACCGCATCGTCATCCACGTCACGCAGGGCTCCTACGCCGGCACCATCTCCTGGTTCCAGAACCCCAGCGCCAAGGTCTCGGCCCACTACGTCGTCAAGTCCTCCAACGGCGCCATCACCCAGATGGTGCGCGAGAAGGACCGCGCCTTCCACGCCGGCGACTACAACCGCCGCTCGGTCGGCATCGAGCACGAGGGCTACGTCAGCGACGCCTCCTGGTTCACCGACGCGATGTACCGCGCCTCGGCGGCCCTGACCAGGAACATCGCCGACCGCTACGGCATCCCCAAGGACCGCTCCCACATCGTGGGCCACAACGAGGTCCCCGGCGCCGACCACACCGACCCCGGCTCGAACTGGAACTGGTCGACGTACATGAAGTACGTGACCGGCAGCACCACCCCCACCAACCCGCACACCCCCGAAGAGGTCTGCGGCTCCGGCTACAAGGTGATCGACTCGGCCGCGCTGGGCACGGCGGGCACCGCGTACCTGCTGTACAACTCCGGCAACGGCTACAACTGCGTGGCCACGCTGAAGAAGACCTCGCTGGGCACCGCGACCGCGACCAGCGCCTATCTGGAGGTCCAGGGCAAGGCGCGGGTGACCGACAGCGGCAACTTCGCCTACTACGCCGGTCCCGTTCGCGCCGCGGCCGAGAACAAGTGCGTCAAGTGGGGCGGCAAGGCCGGCTCGTCCAGCTACGACAGCCCCTTCGAGCACTGCGGCTGAGCGTCCGTCACGTCAGGCGGCGGTTCACCGCCTCGCTCACCATGGTCACCGCCGCCGCGCTGCCGGGCAGCACGTTGACCAGGGTGAAGAAGGCGTGCATCTGGCCGTCGAAGCGCCGGGACTCCACCGGCACTCCGGCGGCCCGCAGCCGCTCGGCGTACGCCTCGCCCTCGTCGCGCAGCACGTCGTGCTCGGCGGTCAGGACGACCGCGGGCGGCAGCCCGGACAGGTCGGCGGCACGCAGCGGCGAGGCGTCCGGGTCGGCGCGGTCGGCGGGGTCGGGCGCGTAGTGGTCCCAGAACCACACCATCGAGTCGCGGCTCAGCATGAGCTGGTTCGCCGGGTCGGTGTAGGAGCCGTTGTCCAGGTCGCAGTCCGTCACCGGATAGACCAGCACCTGCAGCAGGATCTCCGGCCCGCCCTCGTCGCGGGCGCGCCGGGCGGTCACCGCGGCCAGGTTGCCGCCCGCGCTGTCCCCGGCCACCACGATCGGCCGGCCGGGGAACGTGGCCGCGGCCCAGGTCAGGGCCGCGTAGGCGTCGCGGGCGGCGGTGGGGTAGCGGTGCTCGGGGGCCAGCCGGTAGTCCACCAGCACCACCGTGCAGCCCGTGCGGGCGGCGAGCTGCCGCCCCAGGGTGTCGAACTCGTCGATGCCGCCGATCACCCAGCCGCCGCCGTGGTAGTAGAGGAGCACGCCGCGCGGCGTCTCCGACGGGACCAGGACCCGCGCGCCGAACGAGCCGCCGTCCTCGCCGTCGATGACCGCCTCCTCGACGCGCACCATCTCCGGCCCGGGGCCGTAGAGATCGCGGAGCGCGGCGAACGTCATGCGCGCCTCGTCCGGCGTCATCTCGTGCAGCGGCTTGACCCCGGTGTCGCCCATCTGCAGCAGGAACTGGGTCGTCGCCTCGTCAAGGGCCATGCACGCACCTCACTGCGGGAGCCGGGAGCGGTGGGGGACACCCGTGAACGCCTCCCCAACGTAAGGTCCGGGCCCCGCCGCGTCAACGGACGGTGCCCGTCCGTTTTCCCGGCCCGCCGAACCGTTCACCCGGCCCGCCCGTGACGTCCTCCGGCGCGGGCCGATCGCCGTCCGGTCCGCCGGCCCGCCCGGCCGCCATCTGACCCGGACGGCAATTTGTCACGGAGCACACCGGTCGTTGTTTCCGGAAACTTTCCGGCAAATTGCTGTCATCGGTGATCCCTATTGGCGCGCTGACCCGCGTGAACGTCAACAACTCGCGCAGCAACATAGCAGCCTTCCACCCTCTTGACACGCGTCAAGCGGGCCCCTAAGTTGCCGCAATATTAACGGATCTTCGCGAAAGTTTCGGTTGGCGACATGACGGCCGGAAGGATGGCATGAGGGGTCAGGAACCATTCGACGACACCGGCCCGACTTCGGTGCTGGTCCAGAAGGCTGAGACCGGTTTTCCCGACCCCACTGGGAAAACGCTTCCCAACCGTCGGGAAGGCCGGGCCCGGACGGGCTCCTGGCGGCGCGCGCTCGGCCGCGACTGGCAGCTCTACACGCTGGCGGTGCTGCCCCTGGCGTTCTTCGTGCTCTTCCGCTACGTGCCGATGCTCGGCAACATCATCGCCTTCCGCAAGTACGAGCCCGGCGGCAGCCTGTTCGGCGAGACCTGGGTGGGCCTGCGCTACGTGAAGATGTTCCTCGCCGACCCCTCGTTCTGGAACGTCTTCACCAACACCCTCGTCCTCGGCGCGCTCACCCTGCTGTTCTGCTTCCCGCTGCCGATCGTGCTGGCGCTGCTGCTCAACGAGGTGCGCAACGCCAAGATCAAGCGGTTCCTGCAGTCGGTGTCGTACCTGCCGCACTTCCTGTCGGTGGTGATCGTGGCCGGCCTGGTCATGCAGCTCGTGGCCATCGACGGGCCGGTGAACCAGCTCGTCAAGGCCCTCGGCGGCGAGCCGACCGCGTTCATCCAGAAGCCGGAGTGGTTCCGTACGATCTTCGTCTCCTCCGAGGTCTGGCAGACGGTCGGCTGGGGGACCATCCTCTACCTGGCCGCGCTGACCACCATCGACGAGCAGCTCTACGAGGCCGCGCGCATGGACGGCGCCGGGCGGTGGCGGCAGATCTGGCACGTCACCCTGCCCGGCATCCGGCCCACGGCCGTCACGCTGCTGATCCTCAACATCGGCACCTTCATGACCATCGGCTTCGAGAAGGTGCTGCTGCTGTACAACCCGCTGACGTACCCGACCGCCGACGTCATCACCACGTTCCTGTACCGGATGGGCGTGGAGTCCAGCAACCTCAGCTACGCCGCCGCGATCGGCCTGTTCGAGGCGCTGGTCGGCGTGGTGCTGATCGTGTCGGCGAACCTGATCTCCCGCCGAGCAGTAGGGACGAGCCTGTGGTGACCTTGGACCGCACCCGCGGCTACCGCGTCTTCCAGGGGATCAACGCCGTCATCCTGACCGGCGTGGTGATCGTGACGCTGTACCCGTTCGTCAACATCGTGGCGCGCTCGTTCAGCGAGGAGCGCTACATCGTGGGGGGCCAGGTCAACCTGATCCCGCGCGGGTTCAACATCGAGACGTACAAGCTGGTCGTGTCGGACCCGATGTTCTGGACGAACTACCGCAACACGGTGGTCTACACGGTCGTGGCGACCGCGATCGCGATGTTCCTCACGACCTGCTACGCGTACGTGCTGTCGAAGAAGCACCTGAAGGGCCGCACCTTCCTCATCTGGGTGGCGGTCTTCACCATGATCTTCTCCGGCGGCCTGATCCCGAACTACGTGCTGGTCAACAGCCTCGGCCTGACCGACACGATCTGGTCCGTCGTCCTGCCGAACGCCATCAGCGTCTTCAACCTCCTGGTCATGAAGACGTTCTTCGAGGGCCTGCCGCGGGACCTGGAGGAGGCCGCCGCCATCGACGGGCTCAACACCTACGGCGTCCTGTGGCGGATCGTGCTGCCGCTGTCCAAGGCGGTCATCGCGACCATGGTGCTGTTCTACGCGGTCTCGTTCTGGAACTCCTGGTTCACGGCGTTCCTCTACCTCAACGACGGCGACCTGTTCCCGGTGACCATCTACCTGCGCAACCTCATCGCCGGCGCGACCGGCGCGGAGGCCGCGGGCGCGGGGATCGCCGAGGCGTCGGCCGCCGCGGCCAACATCCAGGCCGTGACGATCATGCTCACCGTGCTGCCGATCCTGGCGGTCTACCCCTTCGTCCAGAGGTACTTCGTCTCCGGCGTCATGCTCGGCGCCGTCAAGGGCTGATTCCTCCGTACCGTCCCTCACCAAAGGAAGCTCCCCCCATGCGCGACATCTCACGGCGTCAGGCGATCATCGGACTGGGCGCGTTCACGCTCGTGCTCGCCGGCTGCGGCGAGGACGAGACTCCGAAGAAGGCCGCCGACGTGTCGGGCAACCGGGCCGCCGCGATGGCCAACTACGGCGTCAACCAGCAGTTCAAGGCGACCGAGCCGATCTCGTTCGACGTGCTCTACAACAACCACTCGTTCTATCCGAACAAGAACGACTGGCTGCTCTGGCAGGAGCTCACCAAGCGCACGAACGTGACGCTGAAGCCGGTGGAGGTGCCGCTCAGCGACTACGAGAAGAAGCGCGGCCTGCTCGTGGGCTCCGGCCAGGCCCCGCTCGTCATCCCGAAGACCTACCACCCGCAGGAGGAGGCGTTCGTCGCCTCGGGCGCGATCCTGCCGGTCAGCGACTACTTCGATCTCATGCCCAACCTCAAGGACAAGATCGCCAAGTGGAACATGGGCCCCGACCTGGACACCCTGCGCCAGGCCGACGGCCGCATCTACCTGCTGCCGGGCCTGCACGAGGAGGTCTGGGTCGACTACACGCTGGCCGTCAGGACCGACATCCTGGAGAAGCTGAAGCTGGAGGTCCCCAAGACCTGGGACGACCTCTACACGGTGCTGAAGGCGATGAAGGCGGAGTATCCCGACCTCTACCCGATGACCGACCGCTGGGGCGTGCCGACGCCGGGCGGCAACCTGCTCAAGCTCGTCGCCCAGGCGTACGGCACCAAGGGTGGCTGGGAGTACCAGCACGCGACCTTCGACACCGCGAGCGGCAAGTTCGTCTACACCGGCGCGATGCCGCAGTACAAGCAGATGATCGAGTATCTCGCCAAGCTGGTGAAGGAGAAGCTGCTCGACCCGGAGAGCTTCACCCAGCAGGACGAGCAGGCCAAGCAGAAGTTCAACTCCGGCAAGTCGTTCGTCATCAGCACCAACGCCCAGACGATCATCAACGACTACCGGCCGACGTTGACCAAGCTCGTCCCCGACGCCAAGATCGCCAAGATCCCGGTGCCGATGGGCCCGGTCGGCGAGTACAAGATCGGCACCCGCCTGGAGAACGGCGTCATGATCTCCAAGAAGGCGCTGGAGAACAAGAACTTCGTCGCCATGATGCAGTTCATCGACTGGCTCTGGTACTCCGACCAGGGCCAGGAGTTCGCCAAGTGGGGCGTCGAGGGCGTCACGTACACCAAGGACGGGTCCGGGGCGTACCAGCTGGCCAAGGACGTCGACTTCGTCGGGCTCAACCCCGGCGCGCCCAAGCACCTGCAGAAGGACTTCGGCTTCTCCAACGGCGTGTTCGCCTACGGCGGCACCACCGCGCTGCTCAACTCCACCTTCTCCCCGGAGGAGCTGGAGTTCCAGAAGGTGATGAACGCCCGCAAGGCGTGGCCGATCGAGCCGCCGCACCCGTTCAACGAGGAGGAGCGCGAGCAGGCGACGCTCTGGGAGACCCCGCTGAAGGACTACGTCACCCAGCAGACGCTCAAGTTCATCCTCGGCGAGCGCGACCTCGGCGAGTGGGACGCCTACGTCAAGGAGCTGGAGGGCAAGAACATGACCTCCTATGTGAACCTGGTCAACACCGCCTACGAGCGTTTCAAGAAGGAGCACGGCTGAGCGCCATGAACACCCGGACGGGGGGAGCGGCGGCCGGATCGCGGTTCGGAGAGGGGCCGCTCTCCCGCGCCGCCGCGCTCATCTACACCCTGATGGTCGTCGAGGCCATGTTCCTGCTCGCCGTCGCGCCGGGCCTGGCCGCGCTGACCCTGCTCGGCGGCGACGCGAGCAACGTGCCGCTGGCGGCGCTGTGCGCGCTGCCGCTCGGCCCCGCGCTGTCGGCGGCCCTGTACGCGCTGCGCCGGCGCAGCCGGGACCTCGCCGACCTGCGCCCGGCGGCGGCGTTCTGGCGCGGCTACCGGGCCAACGCCGCCGGGGCGCTGAAGATCTGGGCGCCCTGGCTGGCCGGCGTGGCGGTCGTCGGCACCACCCTGGCCAACTTCGGCGCGGCCGGGGTGCCCGGCTGGTGGGCGGGGCTGCTGGTGCTCGTCGCGCTCGGCGGCCTGCTCTGGGCCGGCAACGCGCTGGTGATCACCTCGCTGTTCGCCTTCCGCGCGGTGGACGTGGCCCGCCTGGCCTCCTACTTCCTGCTGCGCCACCCGAAGGCGGCGCTGGCGAACACGTCCCTGCTGGTCGTGGCCGCCGGCGTCACGATGATCGGCACCGAGCTGCTGGCGGCGCTGCTGGCCTCGGCGTTCGCGGCCGCGCTGCTCAGGAACAGCCGGCCGGTGACCGCCGAGGTCGAGGAGCGCTTCACCGCCTGAAGCTCAGTGGATGCGGCGGCCGCGCGCGTCCGGGACGCCCGACTTGCGGAAGAAGTAGGTGTTGACCTGGTCGCGCCACTCCTCGGCGGAGCGCTGCTGCTCGGCCAGCAGCTCCGTGACGCGGGCGTGGTACGCCGGGTCCACCAGCCCCGAGCCGTCCAGCTTGTCCCAGTGTGCCCGCATCGCTGAGACCTCCTCGACCCCGGCGAAGTGCGTGTCGTAGATGTGCTGGATCACCGTCGAGCCGCCGCGCAGCACGTGCCCGTACGGGACGTGGTGGAAGAAGAGCAGCAGCTCGTCCGGGCAATGCTCCAGGGACTCGTACACGTCGGCCCACGGCCGCGGGTACTGGCCGGTGAAGCCGGTGCCCGTGGCCCGGGTGCGGTCCACGCCGACGCCGTCGCGGTCGGCGAAGTGGTAGGTGCCCCACGGGGTGTACTCGTAGCCGTCCACGTCCGGGCCGTAGTGGTGGCCGGGGCGGACCATGAAGCCGACGCCCAGCGGGGCCGTGTAGCGCTCGTACGTCCGCCACGACCCGTCCATGATCGCGTGCAGCGTGCCGCGCAGCTCATCCGCGGTCGCGGGGAAGGTCAGGTCCGCCCACTCGTCGAGGATGGCGGCCGGGTCCAGGCGGGGGTCCCAGGCGAGCCGGCCGAAGGCGTACAGGTTGGCCTGGGCCAGGGGATGGCCGGTCCAGTAGGGGTCGTCGCCCGCGTTGGAGACGGCGACCAGCCCGCCCCCGTGCACGGCCACGTCCGCGACGGCGCGGCCCTCCTCGCCCCACGGGCGGAAGGCCAGCAGCTCGCTCCACATCGGCGCCAGGTAGCACACGTGCCGCTGCTGGCCGGTGTACTCCTGCGTCACCTGGAGCTCCACCGCCAGCTTCGTGGCCGGCATGGCGGCGATCACCGGCGAGACCGGCTCACGCGGCTGGAAGTCCATGGGGCCGTGCTTGACCTGGAGGATCACGTTGCCCGCGAACCGCCCGTCGAGCGGGGCGAAGTGGTCGCAGGCGGCGCGGGCGCGGTCGGTGGAGCGGTCGCGCCAGTCCTGGCGGTGGTCGTAGACGAACGCCCGCCAGTGCACCACCCCGCCGTGCGGGGCGAGCGCGGCGGCGAGGACGGCCGCTCCGTCGGCGTGGCTGCGCCCGTACGCGAACGGTCCCGGCTGCCCCTCGGAGTCGGCCTTGACCACGAACCCGCCGAAGTCCGGCACCGCCGCGTACACCCGGTCGGCGGCGGCCGCCCACCACCGGCGCACCTCCTCGTCCAGCGGATCGGCGGTGGGCAGGCCGCCGAGGACGACGGGGGAGGCGAAGCCGACCGACACGTGCGTCCGGATCCCGTACGGGCGCAGCTCGGCAGCGATGGCGGCCACCTCGCCGAGGCGGTCGGTCAGCAGGCGGGCCTCGGTGGCGTGCACGTTCACGTTGTTGATCGCGACGGCGTTGATCCCGGCGGCGGCCAGCAGCCGGGCGTAGGCGCGCACCCGCGTCAGGTCCTCGCGCAGCTCCCCGTCGCGCCAGAACAGCGAGCCGCCCGCGTAGCCGCGCTCGACCTGGCCCATCACGGGGTGCACGGCGATGTTGTCCCAGTGGTCGAGCATGCGCCGGGCCGTGGCGGGCGCGTGCCGCTCGACCGGCCGGTCCTCGGGCGCGAAGGCCGTCTCGCCCAGGCGTACCAGGTGGAACAGCCCGTACAGCAGCCCGGCGGGGGCGTCTGCGACGACGACGGTGACGCCGTCGCGGCGGGCCAGGGCGTACCCTTCCGCGCCGGTGGGCCCGGCCTCGGCGGCGACCGCCCGCGCCGGCTCCGGCAGGCCGTCCGCGCCGCTCAGCGCGAGCACGCAGCCGGCCGGCCCCGCGCCGGCCTGCCCGCCGCCGTGGCGGGCCGTGGCCGCCGCGACCTCCTCGCGGACCGTCTCCACCAGCGCGCCCTCGCCCAGCACGAGAACCTGGCGCGAGCCGATCGCCCGGAACGCCTCCGGCGGCAGCCACGCCGGATGCACGTCGGTCAGCTGAGGAACGGTCACGGGACTCCTCCGGGTGACGAACACATTGATCAGTCCGAATCTACCGAAAGGGGATCATCGTCGCAGTAGTCTGCCGACGTGCGCGTACGAGGCGACGACGGGCGAGAGCCGGGATCGAGGTCACCGGCTGATCCAGGGGGGCGCGCGTGAGGGTCACCATCGTCGGCGGTGGCGGGTTCCTCGGGGGCGAGCTCGTGCGGCAGGCCGGGGCGGCCGGTCACCGGGTGGCCGCCACCTGCTTCAGCCGTCCCGGGCGGGTGGCGGAGGCCGAGTGGCGGCCGCTCGACGTCCGCGACCGGGACGCCGTGGCCGCCGTGCTCGCGGCGCTGCGCCCCGACGTCGTCGTCAACGCCGCCTACCGGCAGGACGACTGGGCCACGACGGCGACCGGCGCCGCCCACGTGGCGCTCGCCTGCGCCGCGCAGGGGGCCCGCCTGGTCCACGTGTCGAGCGACGCCGTCTTCTCGGGCAGGGCGGTCACCTACGCCGAGGACGCCGAGCCCGACCCGATCTCCCCGTACGGCGCGGCCAAGGCGGCGGCCGAGGTGGCCGTAACCGCCATCGACCCGGCGGCGGCGGTCGTCCGCACCTCCCTCATCATCGGCGACGGCGGCTCGCCCCAGGAGGCCCGGGTGCACGCGCTGGCCTCGGGCCGGGCGGACGGGGTGCTGTTCACCGACGACGTACGCTGCCCCGTGCACGTGAGCGACCTCGCCGCGGCCCTGCTGGAGCTGGCCGCGTCCGGGCAAGCCGGCGTCCACCACGTGGCCGGCCCCGACGCGGTGAGCCGCCACGAACTCGGCCGCCTGATCGCCTGCCGCGACGGGCTCGACCCGGCCCGGCTGCCGGCCGGCCTGCGCGCCGGGTCGGGCGTGCCCGGCCCCGCCGACGTACGCCTCGACTGCACGGCGACCAAGCGACGGCTGCGCACCAGGCTGCGCGGCGCCCGCGAGTTCCTCCGCGCCACCATCTGATCTTCAAGCCTTCTCCGGCGGGCCCGGCGTCCGCCGCGCGTGCTACATTGAATGAACGTTTACTCAACGAGGTGAGGGTATGGCCAGGTCACGAAGCGAGCAGGCGGTATGGCGCCGGGAGCAACTGCTGGACGCGGCCTTGCGCGTGTTCGCGGAGAAGGGCGTGGACGGGGCCACGGTCAAGGACGTGGCTCAGGCCGCCGACGTCACCCCGGGCCTGCTGTACCGCTACTTCGACAGCAAGGAGGCGATGGTGGAGACGCTGCTGTCGGAGCGGGGCTTCCTGCCGCGCCTGCGGGAGCTGCGCGTACAAGATCACGACGCCCGGCCCGCCGTCGTGGTGCTGGCCGAGCTGCTGGAGGCGTTCGACCGGCTGCTGGCCGACAACGCCGAGCTGATGGCGGTGTTCTTCAGCACCGTCCAGGCCCGCGCGCCGCTCGCGGCGCTGGTCGGCGAGGGGCAGCGGCTCATCGGCGACTTCCTGCTCGCCCGCATCGACGCCGGCGAGCTGCGCCCGCACGACACGGTCACGGCCGCCAGGACCCTGTTCGCCACCGTCGCCGTCAACCGGCGGCTGGGCACCCCCATCGACATCGCGGCCCTGGTCGGGCTGCTGTTTCCGGAAGAAGGATGAGATGCGCGCACAATGCTGTGTCGTCGGCGGCGGCCCCGCGGGCATGATGGCCGGGCTGCTGCTGGCCCGTCAGGGCGTCGAGGTGGTCGTCCTGGAGAAACACGCGGACTTCCTGCGCGACTTCCGCGGCGACACCGTCCACCCCTCCACCCTGCAACTGATCGTCGAGCTGGGCTGGATCGAGGAGTTCCTGGACCTCCCGCACGCCAAGATGCCGCAGGTGGCGGTCAACATGGGCGGCCGGGACGTCACCTTCGCCGACTTCAGCCGGTTGAACGTGCGCTGCCCCTACATCGCGTTCATGCCGCAGTGGGACGTGCTGGACTTCCTGGCCGGCAAGGCCACGGCCTACCCCTCCTTCCGCCTCCTGCGCCGCGCCCGGGCCACGGAACTGCTCACCGACCGGGGGAGGGTGACCGGCGTCCTGGCCGACACCGCCGACGGTCCCGTCGAGGTGCGGGCCGACCTGGTGATCGGCGCCGACGGCCGCCACTCCACCGTACGGGCCCGCGCCGGCCTCACCCCCGTCGCCTCCTCGCCTCCCATGGACGTGCTGTGGTTCCGCCTGCCCCGCCGCCCGCAGGACCAGGTGCCCTTCTTCCAGGGCGGCAAGGGGGCACTCATCTCCATCGACCGCGGGGACTTCTGGCAGCTCGCCTACGCGATCCCGGCCGCCGCCTTCGACGAGCTCAGGACCGCCGGGCTGCCGGCGTTCCGAGACCGGGTGGCGCACCTGGCCCCGGCCCTGCGCGACCGCGTGAAGGAGATCCGCGACTGGGAGGCGGTGCACCAGCTGAGCGTACGGGTGGACCGGCTGCCCCGCTGGCAGCGGCCGGGTCTGCTGTGCATCGGCGACGCCGCCCACGCCATGTCGCCCGCCGGCGGCGTGGGCATCAACCTGGCGGTCCAGGACGCCGTGGCCGCCGCCAACCTGCTGGGCCCGCTCCTCGCCCGGGGCGGCACGCCGCAGGACGCCGACCTGGCCCGGGTGCAGTCACGCAGAGAGCGCGCCGCGAGGATCACCCAGGCCTTCCAGCTCGGCATCCTGCGCGACCTCTATCCCAAGGACCTGGGCGACGACACCACCCGGCACGTGCCTGCGATCTTCACGGCGTTCCGGACGCTGCCGCCGCTGCGCCACCTGATGGGCCGCTTCATCGGCCTGGGCGTCCGCCCGGAGCACATCGCCGCATGACGGTCGGGCGGCCGGTGTGCGATCGCTTGACGTGGAGGCAAGTCTGCAAGTTAATGTGAACATGAAGTCAAGCGAGTGGATGCAGATCGGAGAGCTCGCCGAGCGGTTCGGCCTCGCCCCGCACGTCCTGCGCCACTGGGAGGCCATGGGCCTGCTGACCCCCGCCACCAGGGTCAACGGCCGCCGCCGCTACACCCGCGACCACGTCGTCCGCGTCCTGACGATCGTGCGCGCCAAGGCGGCGGGCATGAGCCTGGAGCAGATCAGGGACGTCCTCACCGTCTCCGGTCAGGCCGAGCGCCAAGCCCTGCTCCAGCGGCACCACGCCGAACTGGAACGCCGCCTCCAGGAGATCGCGGCATCCAAGGCGCTGATCGAGCACCTCATGCTGTGCACCGCCGACGACTTCACCCAATGCCCCGACTACCGACGGATGGCGGAGAGCGCGGCCGCACTCCACGATCTCGGCAAGGACGGCTGCGTGATCCGAGAACGCGGCTAGCGGGCGATCAGCTTGTCGAGGGTGAGCGGCGGCGCCGGCGGCAGCGGCACGGCGTGCTCGGCCCGGAACGACTGCAGCAGGTAGGCCACCAGCCGCCGCGACGCCGCCGCGGCCTCCTCCTCGGGCCCGGTGGCGATCGCGCAGTTGGCCTTGAGCAGCAGCATCAGGTCGGCCATCGCGAAGTCGGCGCGCAGCCGACCGGCCGCCTTGGCCCGCCGTACGACCTCGCCGAAGTGCTCCTCGACCCGCGTGCGCTCGCGCTCGTAGTCGGCCGCCTCGGGGAACGCCGTCAGGAACGCCTCGGTGAAGCCCCGGTCGGCGACCTGCATCGCGCACACCTTCTCGATCGCCGCGCAGAACCCGCGCCAGGGGTCGGGGTCGGCCAGCGCCTCCTCCACCAAGGACGCGCACGCGGTCAGCTCGTCGGCGAACACCTCCGTGATCAGCGACTCCCGCGAGGGGAAGCGCCGGTAGAGCGTCGCCATGCCGACCCCGGCCCGCCGCGCGACGGCCGCCATCGGCACGCCGAGCCCGCGCGCGGCGAACGCCTCCCTGGCCGCGTCGAGGATGCGCTGCCGGTTGTCCCGCGCGTCCGCCCGCAACTGAGAGGGATGACCAGGCATGTTTCTCACCTTAACGTAAATGGACAGCACTATCCGTTTAGTTGGCTAGCGTCCCGTTCATGGACACAGCGAGTGAGATGCGCGCGGCCCTCTTCGACCGGTACGGGCCCCCGGACGTGCTCTACGTGGGCGAGCTCCCGAGGCCGGTCCCGGCCCCGGGCGAGGTGCTGGTGCGTGTGCGCGCCGTCAGCGTCAACGGCGGCGAGCTGTACGGGCGGGCGGGTCGGCTGCGGGCGGTGACCGGGCTGATGGGCCGCGGCTTCCCGAAGCGCGTCGGCCTCGACCTCGCCGGGGAGGTCGTCGCCGTCACCCCCGGCGTACGCGGGCCCAAGGTGGGCGACCTGGTCTGGGGCGGGCCGGGACGGACGTTCGGCACCGCCGCCGAGTACGTCGCCATCCGCCCCCGCCACCTGTCCCCGGCCCCGGCCGGCCTCGACCCGGCCGAGGCCGCGGCCCTCGTCGTGGGGACCACGGCGATCACCGCCCTGCGCGACAAGGCGCGCCTCCAGCCGGGCGAGCGCCTGCTCGTACGCGGCGGCAGCGGCGGCGTGGGCGTCGTCGCGGTGCAGCTCGGCCGGGCGCTCGGCGCCCACGTCACCGCCCTGGCCGGGGCGCGCAACCTCGACCTCGTACGCGAGCTCGGCGCGCACGAGGCCCACGACTACCGCACCACCGGCCCGGCCGACCTGGCGCCCTTCGACGTCGTCCTGGACACCGTGGGCACCGAGCACCCCGCCTACCGCCGTCTCCTGACGCCGCGCGGCCGGATGGTGGCGATCGCCTTCGACCTCGACCGGACCGCCGCGTCGCTGGCGTACGTCGTCCTCTCCGCCGTGCACGGCCGGCGGCGGGTGCGCGTCTTCAGCGGGACCCAGGACCACCGGCTCCTCGCCGACCTCGCCCGCTACGTCGAGTCCGGCGCGATCAGGCCGGTCGTGGACACCGTGTACCCGCTGGCGGACATCGCGGCGGCGCACCGGGCCCTGGAGGCGGGCGGCGTGCGGGGCAAGGTCGTCGTCCGGCTGGACTGAGCCGGAGGGCTCAGCCGGTGACGAGCGCGTTGACGACCAGCGTCTCCTCGCCCGCCGCGCCGTTCACCCGCAGCGACACCTCCCAGGCGCCGCTCATCAGGAACAGCTCGCCCTCGGCGACGAAACGGCCCGGCGCCGTCGCACGGGCGGACAGCTCCGACGTGGCGTGGCCCATGCCGGTCATGACCGCTGAGACCGCCACCGTGTAGGCGTCGCCGGAGGTCACCCCGACCTCGACGGTGATCGGGCCGGTCGTGGGCCTCTCGATGACGACGGTGGCGGCGTAGTGGGCGCCCGCGATCGACGCGCGCAGCGGCTCGGCCGCCGTGCCCCGGCCCACGACGAAGATCACCACGGCGGCCGCGACGAGGGCGGCGGCGATCAGGGCCCGCCGCCTCATCGCGCGTTCTCCTGCGCGCTCACCTCTACCGTGAACGGCACGGTCACGATGCGGTCGGCCAGCGCGTACTGGACCCAGGCCAGGTAGCGTCCCTCGGCCGGGAAGCTGAAGGTGAAGCGCAGCCGCCGGGAGCCCGGCGAGCCCATCTCGTGCACGTGACCGAGGAAGGCGCCGTCGCGGTCGCGGACGATCAGGTGCCCGGCCATGCCCAGCCACGGCCGCACCGGGCCGGTCGCGTCCATCTCGATGGTCGCCGGCCGCCCGGCGACCGGAACAGCGGGCGTCACCACCGGCACCGCCCCGCCCGTCACCGCGCCACCGCCCACGTCGCCGCCCGTGCTGTCGCTCGCATCGCTGCCCGCGCCGCCGCCAGTGCTGTCGCTCTTGCCGGCGTTCGCGTCGCTGCCCGTGCCGTCGTCGGCGGTTGACTGCGCGCCTGAGCGGTGCACGTCGAAGCTGGCCGCCAGGAGCTGGCCGCCGGAGTCCTCGCGTTCCAGCTCGGCGTGCGCGAGGTAGCGGCCCGGCCGGTCGGCGCGCAGCCGGACCTCCAGCCGCCCCGGACCGGTGCGCAGCGGATGGACGTGGCGGAAGTAGCTCCCGTCCTCACTGGTGACGACCAGATGGGCGAGCGCCTCGTGGTGGGCGGTCAGGTCGTCCACGGGCCGCCCGGTGGAGCCGTCCACCAGATCCACCCGCAACGTGAACTCCTCTCCCGCGACCGGCCGCGCCGGCTCCGTCGCCACCCGTTCCTGCACGTACGGCCGCCCCCCGCCGGCCAGGGCGGTGACCGGCGGCGCGGCCCCGTCGGGCGGCCCCGGCGGCACCATCGGCTCGAACACGATGACCATCGCCGCCACCGTCACCCCCGCCGCGGCCCCGGCCGCCACCGCCATCGCCGGCCCCGGCCGGGCCAGGGCCCCGGTGAGCAGCCCGCCCACCAGCAGCACCCCGGCCACGAAGAACCCGCCGTAGATCAGGAGCTCCGCCCCCGACCCCCGCTCCACCAGGACCCGGAACGGCACCACGGCGCTCTCGCCGCCCGCGCGCAACGTGAGCACGTGCGGCCCGGTCCGCTCCACCCGCAGCTCCGCGTAACGCGGATCGGCCGCCGCCACCGCCTCGCCCGTCACCGTCCGCCCGTCCTCGGCCGACCGCACCTCCAGGGCGACCGGCAGGCCGGTGACCGGCTGGTAGGCGATGATCCCGATCCGCAGCGGGCCGGGCACCCGCGTGGTGCCCTTGACCACGACCGTGAGCTCCGTGCCCGCGATCGTCTGCGCGATGCGCAGGTCCGCCCCGGCCGAGACGTTGTGCGCCGCGGCCGGGGACGCTCCCGTCGACAACAGGGCCGCCAGGAGCGCGGCGAACGCGAGCAGCCGGGCGAGCCTCATGCCTTCTCGACGCCGCCGCCCGTGCCGACCGCGCCCCCGCCGCCCGTACCGGCCTCGGCCCCGCCGGCTGGGGCGGGCACGGTCGCGTTCGGCAGGAACAGCACGCCGAGCACCAGCCCGATCAGCCCGGCCACGATCGGCGCGCCGGTCCACAGCTCCGGCACGGCCGGGAGGCCGCCGCCCGCCGCCGAGGCCGCCCCGATGTACAGCGCCCACGTGGCGAAGCCCGACAGCCCCGCGAACGTCCAGTACTCCCGGCGCCGCGCCGCCGACGGCCGCAGCCACCGGATCAGCAGGTCGCCCACCAGGCCCCCGCCCACCACGGCCAGCAGGACCGGCAGGTTCCCGAACTCGGTCTGCGCGCCCGACATCAGGGTCGCCACCGCGTACATGAGGGTCATCGCGCCGAAGGGCAGCTCCCAGCGGCGCAGGAGCAGCAGCACCGGGGTCAGCAGGATGACGTTGCTGATGACCATCGCCGTGGCCAGCCGCTCGGCCCCGCCGTCGTCCATGATGGAGAACGCCTCGACGATGCGGGCCGGCCGCCACTGCATGGCGTCACCGTACGACAGGAACAGCGACACCAGCGTGGTCGCGAACGCGAGCCCCACCAGCGCGGGCAGCAGCCGCCCGAGCGCCGGGCGCGCGCCCACGTCGGGGGCGTTCCAGGCGGAGCGGAGCGGCGTGGTGATGATGAGCAGCATCGTCGTGATCAGCCCCAGGTGCGACGGGCTGAACAGGATGTCCACGGTCGTCTCGATGCCGAGCAGCGTGTGCCACATCATGTCGGCGAAGCCGAACGCGGCGAATGCCGGAATCGCCACGAGTCCCGCCAGATATCCGCGCGGCACGGCGGCGAGGCCCTGCCGGCCCGCGCGTACGTTGCGCCACGCCTGCCACACCATCCAGCCGGACACCGCCGCGAATCCCGAATAGAAAACGGCGTGCCAGGGGGTGAAGAACGTCTCCAGCTCGCCCGCGAGATTGGTGTGCGCCCAGGCGTCGATCATCAGGCCGATGCCGAACCACACGCCCAGCAGCGCCGTGACGAGGTCCGTCCGTGGGCTCACCCAGTCCCGGGGCTCGCCCGTGTCCACGAGCAAGCGTCGTAAGCCGACATTCGCCAATGCCATCACAAAAGCCTCCCTTCGCTTCCTTCGATCCTTCCAGACGCGGCCGAAAGACGAGCGCCCGTATTTCGCTTCGTAAGTGACATGGCGTCATCCCGGAATTGCTTTGCGTGGAAATGACGCGATGTGTTTTCGGCGGATGACGGAACGTCGATTTCCGGACCGTTCCCAGCAATGCGGTGTGACGCATGTCACCCTCCCGATGGTCACGTCCGCGCGTCGCTGATCGTCAAAAGGGTGTCCTCCGCACGGGGGCGAGCTGAAGGAGTGATGGGAAATGACGCACACCGAGTTGCGCGCGGTCGCCGAGGGCCGGGTGCTGCTGCCCGGTGACGACGGGTTCGAGCAGGCGTCCAGGCCGTGGAACCTGTCGGTGGAGCAGCGGGTGGCGGCCGTGGTCGAGGCGGCGGGGGCCGCCGACGTGGCCGCGACCGTCGCGTACGCGCGCCGCGAGGGGATCGCCGTGGCCGCCCAGCCGAGCGGACACGGCGCCTCCGGCGCCGCCGACGGCGTGATCCTGCTGCGCACCGGCGCGCTGGACGAGGTCGGCGTGGATCCGGAGGCGCGCACCGCCCGCGTCGGTGCGGGCGCGAAATGGGGCAAGGTGCTGGCGGCGGCCGGCCCGCACGGCCTCACCGGCCTGGCCGGGAGCAGCCCCGTGGTCAGCGTGACCGGCTACACCCTCGGCGGCGGCCTGAGCTGGTTCGGCCGCCGGCACGGTTTCGCCGCCGACAGCGTGCGCGCCTTCGACGTGGTCACCGCCGACGGCGAGCAGGCCAGGGTCACCGCGGACTCCGACCCCGACCTGTTCTGGGCGCTGCGCGGCGGCGGCGGCGACTTCGCGCTGGTCACGGCCGTCGAGTTCGACCTGTACCCGGCGCCCGCCCTGTACTGCGGCCGCATGATGTGGCAGGGCCACCGCGCCCGCGAGGTGTTCGACGCCTTCCTGGAGCTCACCGCCGAAGCGCCGGACGAGCTGACCGCCTGGTTCGGCCGGGTACGGCTCCCGCAGGCCCCGTCCATGGTCGGGATCGACGTCGCCTTCCTCGGCGACGAGGCCGAGGGCCGGGCGCTGCTGGCCCGCCTCGGCCGGATCGGCGACCTGGCCGTGGACGACCGGGGTCAGGTCGCGGTGGCCGACCTGGGCGACATCGCCGGCGACCCCACGGACCCCTCGCCCGGCCGCGGGCGCACCGAACTGCTCACCGCCGTGGACGAGGTGACCGCCAAGGTGCTGGCGGAGGAGCCGGTCGAGCCGATGTTCGGGCTGCAGGTGAGGCACCTCGGCGGCGCGCTGGCCGCGGACCGTCCCGGCGTGGGGCCGAGCGGGCCGGTCACGGAGCCGTACCTGGTCTACATGTTCGGGCCGGCGGCCGAGCCCGCGCAGGCGGCGGCGGTCGGCGCCCGGCAGGCCGCGCTCGCCGAGGAGCTGGGCGGGGTGGTCAGCGGGCGCAAGCCGTACACGATGCTGGGCGTCGGCGAGCGGGCCGAGCAGGCCTTCCCCGCGGCGACGCTCGACCGGCTGAGGGAGATCAAGCGTGCCCGCGACCCGCACGGCGTGCTGCGCGCGAACTACCCCGTCCTGGGGTAGCCGGACCGGTCGTCCGGCCCCTCAGGACGGAGGGGTCAGACGGCCGTCCCCTCGATCTCGGCGCTCGACACCGCGAGGACGCCCTCGACCTCCGCCAGCTCCGCGATGAGCGGGCCGATCGCGCCCGAGCCCTGCACGACCAGCCAGATCGAGATGACGTGCGGGTCATGGCCCTCGCGGTGGCGTTCCATGCTCAGCTCCGCGATGACGAACCCCCGCTCCGTGCACAGGGACAGCACCTGCCGCAGCGCCCCCCGGCGGTCCAGGTACGTCACGCGCAGCCGCGCCTGGCTGTAGCGCGAGCGCGCCAGCCGGGCCTCCAGCGGCGGGAAGCCGAACGCCACGAGGAAGTGACCGGCGGTCACCACGACGGCCAGCAGCCACAGGCCGGAGCCGGCGGCCATGCCCACCGCGCAGGTCAGCCAGACCACCGCGGCCGTGGTGAGACCCCGCACCGCGTCACGCCGGACGAAGATCAGGCCGCCGCCGATGAAGCCGATCCCGGACACGATCTGGGCGGCCACCCGCGAGGGGTCCAGCGTGACGTGTTCGCCGAGGACGTCGGAGAAGCCGTGCTTGGACACGATCACGATCAGCGCCGAGGCGAAGCCGACCAGCGTGTGCGTACGCAGCCCGGCGCTCTTCTGCCGGGATTCACGCTCCAGCCCGATCAGCGCGGACAGCAGCAGGGCCAGGGCCAGCTCACCCAGCTGGATCCAGCCCTGCCCGGCGAACCATTCCGCGGCGCCGGCCGCCCCCATGCCGACCATTCCCATCCGGGCAGGTCTCCCCGCGACCGGCCCCGCTCACACCCCGTCAGGAGGGGCGGCGCTGCGCAGGAGCAGCAGGGCGCTGTCGTCCGTACGCCGCTCCTCCTCGCCGGCCGCCGCGATGAGGTCGTCCGCCAGGTCGTCCAGCGAGTGGCCGGGGGCGGGCGCGAACCGGGCGGCCAGGGCGGAGATGCCGTCGTTCAGGTCGCCGCCGGGCACCTCCACCAGGCCGTCGGTGTAGAGGGCGAGGGTCGCCCCGGGCGGCACGTTCACGGTCGTGGTGGCGTACTCGGCGTCCGGGTCGATGCCGAGCAGCAGGCCGGAGGCGGGGTCGATGATCTCGGCGGAGCCGCAGGGCAGGCCGAGCACCGGTGGCAGGTGCCCGGCGCTGGCCAGGAGGGCGACGCGGCGGCGCAGGTCGAAGGCGACGTACAGGCAGCTCGTGAAACGTTCGGGGGTCTGCGCGGTGAGCAGCCGGTTGGTGCGCGCGAGCACCTCTCCCGGGCTCGTGCCGGCCGCGGCGTGGGCGCGGATGGCGGTGCGGGCCTGGCCCATCAGCGCGGCGGCGGTCATGTCGTGGCCCTGGACGTCGCCGATGACCGCCCCGGCCAGGCAGTCGTCGAGCCGGATCAGGTCGTAGAAGTCGCCGCCGATGTCCATGCCCGGCGTCAGCGGGACGTAGCGGGCGGCCACCTCCAGGCCGGGGAACGCGGGCAGGTCCTTCGGCAGCAGGCTCGACTGGAGGGACTGGGCGAGCTGGTGCTTGTGGTCGTACAGCCAGGCCCGCTCGAACGCCTGGGTGACCAGCCCGCCGATCGCGCTCAGCATGGCCCGTTCCTCCGCGCCGAACTCGTGCGGGCGGTCCCACGCCAGCAGGCACATGCCGATCGAGCGGCCCAGCGCCACGAGGGGCAGCATCGTCCAGGCGTTCATGCCGCCGGTGGGCCCCGCCTCGGGATGGGCCGCGCGGAGCTCGTCCTCGCTGCCGTAGAACGCCGGGGCCGCCTCGTCGCCCTGCGCCACGAGGCCGACCGGGCGCCCGTTGAACGACTCCAGGTCCTCCGGGCCGTAGCCGCGCGCGGCCACCACCCGCATCCGGCCGCTGTCCCAGGTGAGGATGGCCATCGCCTGCGCCTCGCAGGCCGGCAGGACCCGGTCGGCCACCAGGGCGACCACGTCCTGCGCGGTGGTCGCCCTGGCGAGGGCGGTGGCGAGCTGCAGGAGGTCGTGCAGGCCGGTCACGCCGGTCCGGTCGCCGGCGTCCTCGGCGACGGGCCCGTGGTCGTCGGCGGGCGTGATCCGCAGCGTGACGCCGGGCAGGCTGGGATAGCAGTGGAACGACAGCAACCGCCCGTCAGGTCTGCGGGCGGTGAACGCCGTGGGCCGGTGGCTGATGATCGCCGAGCGGTAGCCGTCCTCGTGGACGGGGTCGTCCAGCCAGGGCAGCGCCTTGCAGAAGCGCCTGCCGAGCATCTCCGACGGCCGGCAGGCGAGCAGCTCGGCCGCCGCCGCCGTCACGAGCGTCACCTGGCCGTGCCCGTCCAGATGGCAGTAGCCCTCCGGCAGGCTGCTGAGGCAGCTGATCGCGGTCAGCCCGGCGTACGGGCCGGGTGGGTGCGCCCGGACCGGGTCCAGCACCCGGGGCTGCGGATGCGGGGCGACCGGCTGGCCGCGCGCGTGCGCCTGCTGGAGCAGCTGACCCATCCGCGCGCCGACGTCGTCGATCACGTCGCGCAGGCGCCGGGGGAGCTCGCTCTCGCCGCCGGTCGGCCAGCCCAGGATCAGAGCGCCCCAGGCGGCCCCGTCGGCGCACAGCGGGACGGCGGCGAGGCCGAAGTGGTAGGGCAGCGCCAGCGCCGCCGCGGGGAAGGCACGCGCCAGGGCCACCCGGTCGCCGAGCCAGAGCAGCCGCCGCTCGCGTACGGCGAGCGCGACGGGCGCGGGGTCGCTCGTCCGCAGCCGCGCCCACGCCTTGGCCGTGGCGACCGGCACCCCGACCGAGGCCTCCATGTTCAGCAGCCCGTCGCCGGGATCCAGGACATAGACGGCGCCCAGGTGGGCCCCGACGCTGAACACGGCCTCGATCAGCAGGTCGTCCAGGCGGGACGACGCGATCGCCGCGCCCGGGATCGAACCGCTGTCACCCGGCCGCACCATGGCTGGTCCGGCTGCACGTCATAGGGCCAGCCTACGGGCGGCCGGGTATCCGGCTCGTCAAGACCGCCCCAGGCCCGCTCAGGGCCCGCCCGCGGGCGTCACCTGCGGGGAGCGGCGGTGCTCTCGCGGACGACCAGCTCGGTGGCGAGCTCGATCCGGCTCTGCGGCAGCGGCTCGCCGTGCGCGAGCGCCAGCAGCATGGTGGTGGCCGCCGCGGCCATGGCCGTGAGCGGCTGTCGGATCGTGGTGAGCGGCGGAAGGGTCCAGCGTACGGACGGCAGGTCGTCGAAGCCGACCACGCTCAGGTCGTCGGGGATGCGCAGGCCGAGCCGGTGGGCCGCGTGGTAGACGCCGATCGCCTGGCCGTCGTTCGTGGCGAAGATGGCCGTCGGCGGATCGGGCAGCCGCAGCAGCCGCTGCGCCGCCGCGAGGCCGCCCTCGATGAGGAAGCTGCCGCAGGCGACGAGATCGGGGTCGGCGGGCACGCCCGCCATGTCCAGGGCCGTGCGGTAGCCGTCCAGCCGGGCCCGGCCGGGCAGCGCGTAGCCGGGGCCCGTGATGACGCCGATCCTGCGGTGCCCCAGCTCCAGCAGGTGGCGGGTGGCCGCCAGCCCGCCGTTCCAGTTGCCCGCGCTCACCGACGGGATCCCCCTGCCGGGGTCGTCGGCCGGGTCCAGCAGGACGAGGGGGATCTCGCGCCGGGCGAGCCGCTCCCGCTGCGTCTCGTCGAGGCTGGAGAACACCGCGATCACGCCCACCCCGGTCGTACGGCGGCGTAGCACGCCCTCCAGCCAGTCCTGCTCCGCGGGGTCGGAGCGGTGCAGCTGCGACACCGACACCGTGAGCTGGTGCTCGCGCGCCACCTCCTCGACGCCCTTGATGATCTCGACCGGGTAGTCGCCCTCCAGCGCGTGGAAGACCACCTCGACCACGGCGGCCGGCGCGGGCCGCCGGCGCTGCCTGCGGTAGCCGTGCCGCCTGATCAGGGCCTCGACGGCGGCCCGCGTCTCCGGCGAGACCTCGGCGCGGCCGTTGACGACCTTGGAGACCGTGGCGGTCGAGACCCCCGCCAGCTCGGCGAGCTGCGCGAGGGTGAGGGGGGTCGACTCTGCGGTCATGACCGCAGTTTAGCCACGAGGGCGCGGCGGGCGGCCGTGGTCGGTGTCCGGTTCGCCGGGTAGTGCCGGCGCGGCGGAACCGCGCCGCTCGGCGGTCACCGCCGGATCAGGGGTTCTTCCCCATCGCCTGGCGGATGACGTCGCGGACCCGGTCCATCATGGCGGCCGGAGTGCCCATGAGGATGTTCTTCTTCGCCGACTCCACACCGGGGTGCGGGTGCGTGGGGGCCATGGCCTCGGCCGCCTTCACGCCCGCGGCCATCACGCGCCGCTCGGCCTTGGTGGTGTGGGCGTACAGCTTGGTGAACTCGTAGCGCTCCTCGGCGCGCGCGTGCGCCTCCACCGCGGCGCGCAGCATGAGCAGGTTCTTCATGAAGTCGGGCGCGTCCGCCCCTGCCCGGTCCATGCGCTGCAGCAGCTCCTTGGCCTCGTGCTCCTCGGCCAGGCGGTCGTCCACGATGCCGTCGCCGCCCTCGAACGCGTGCCGCGCGCGTGGGTGGACGATCTCCTCCTCGGCCGTCTCGTGCACGGCCAGCAGCCGCACGAGCCGGGTGAACGCCTCCGCCCGCCGGTCCGCGGACGCCTGCTCGACCTCGTCGAACAAGTTCCTGATCATGCCGTGCTGCGCCTGCAGCAACTCGATGACGTCCGCCTCGGCCATCTTCTCCGGCGCGGTCTGCTGTGCTGTCATGATCGTCCTCTCTCGGTCACGCAGCGTGCCTACCCCTGCACCCGGCCGCCACGCGGGGCATTACCAACTCGCGGTGAACGGTGACCTGTCCCCGGGGTGGCCCGCAGCGCAACGGACTGACCGCGGCGGCGGAAGGTCGGGCCGGGGGCGTTACCGGCGTGATCTGGCGGGCAACCGCTCTGCATGCTGCGCAACGTGATGAAAGGCGCTCTGGGCGGGACGGCCGCCACCGCCACGATGAGTCTGGTCATGCTCGCCGGGAGCCGCATGGGGCTCATGCCGGACCAGCCGCCCAAACGCATCGTCCGGGCGATGCTGCCCGGTCACCGGCACCGGGTCAAGCCGGGGGAGGGGGTCGCGGGGGCGCTCGCCCACTTCGGTTTCGGCATCACCGCCGGCTCCCTGTACGGGCTGCTGACCCGGGGACGGCACACCCCCGCGCCGCTCGGCGCCGGCTACGCGCTGGCGATCTGGTTCTCCAGCTACCAGGGCTGGATCCCGCGGCTCGGCATCCTGCCGCCGGCCGGCAGGGACCGCCCCGGCCGCCGGGCGGTCATGATCGCGGGACACCTGGTGTACGGCACCACGCTGGCTCTCGCGCTCAACCGGCTCAACGCCCGCACCGGCGACTCGGAGCCGTCCTGACCGGCGCCGTCAGCCCAGGGACTGGACGCGGTAGACCGCGTGCCCCGAGGCGCTGTTCGGGTCCTCGACGGCGGTGACCAGGCCGAGCGGGCCCATGAGCTCGTCCAGGGCGCGCGAGGCGCGTTCCCGGTCGAGCCCCGACCGCCGGGCGATCTGCTCCAGGTCGCCCGGCCCGGCGGGGCCGCTCTCCAGATAGGAGACGGCCTGGAAGACGGCCGCCTGGTCGCCGTTCAGATCGGCGATGCCGTGATCGGGCTCGCTCATGGCTCTTCCCCTCCGCGTGCCGGCGCCGACGCCTGCGCACCTGCCCGGCGGCGGAGGGCCGAACCCTCTCGAGCGGCGGTACCCGTGACGACCACGACGCGACCGCCCTCCAGCAGGCAGGGCATCGGGTCAAAAGAACCTCAAGTCCGCTTGCGGGGCGCCGGGCGGGGCAGCGGAGCCCGTGGCGTGACGGGGTCGGTGATCCCGGCACGCGGCCTTGCCGGAGGAGAGGATCCCGCGAATGACCACTGTGACGGCCGACGCCTCCGGGCGCTTCGAGATCGACGGCGTCCTCGGCGTCAATCGCCTCGGCTACGGCACGATGCAGCTCACCGGCCGCGGCGTGTGGGGGCCGCCGGACGACGAGGACAACGCCGTACGGGTCCTGCGCCGGGCGGCGGAGCTCGGCGTGACCCTCTTCGACACCGCCGACTCCTACGGCCCGCTGGTCGCCGAGCCGCTGCTGCGCCGCGCCCTCGCCCCGTACGACGAGGACATCGTCATCGCGACCAAGGCCGGGCTCACCCGGCAGGGCCCGGACCAGTGGACACCCGTCGGCAGGCCGGCCTACCTGCGCCAGCAGTGCGAGATGAGCCTGCGCGTCCTCGGCGTCGAGCGAATCGCGCTGTTCCAGCTGCACCGCGTCGACCCCGACGTGCCGATCGAGGACCAGGTCGGCGAGCTGAAAGCACTCAAGGACGAAGGGAAGATCGCGCACATCGGCCTGTCGGAGGTCAGCGTCCAGCAGATCGAGCAGGCTCAGGCCGTCGCCCCGATCGCCTCGGTCCAGAACCTGTACAACCTGGCCAACCGCTCCGCCGAGGACGTGCTCGACCACTGCGAACGCCACCAGATCGCCTTCATCCCCTGGTTCCCGCTGGCCACGGGCAGCCTGGCGAAGCCGGGCGGGCCGCTCGCGGACCTCGCCGCCCGGCTGTCGGCGACGCCGTCGCAGCTCGCGCTCGCGTGGCTGCTCCGCCGCTCGCCCGTCATGCTGCCCATCCCCGGCACGTCGTCCGTCGAGCACCTGGAGCAGAACGTCGCCGCCGCGGGCCTCCAGCTCAGCGAGGACGACGTCGCCGAGCTGACCTCGGTCGTCGCGTAGCCCCCGATCAGGGGACGCGCAGCGCCAACATGGCCACGTCGTCGTCGTTGTCCTTCGGCCGCACGCCCTCCAGCAGCAGGTCGCAGAGGGCGTCCAGCGGCTGGCGGGCCAGGTCGGCGGCCCGCCCGCGCAGCCGGCCGAAGCCCTCGTCGAGGCTGTGCGTACGGGACTCGACCAGCCCGTCGGTGTAGAACAGCAGGGCCGAGCCCGGCGGCAGCTCGATCTCGGCGTCGGCGCGCGTGGGCCGCAGCCCGGTGCCGAGCAGCGGACCGTGCCCCGCCTCCAGCAGACGGGTCCGCCCGTCGTCCTCGACGAGGAGCGGCGGGGGATGGCCGGCGTTGGCCCAGCGCACCAGCCAGCGCCCGTCGTCGGTGTGCTCCAGGTGGGCGAGGACGACGGTGGCCATCGTGACCTGAGCCATCCGCATCACCGCCCGGTCCAGCCGGTCCAGGATCGTGCTGGGCAGCTCCCGCTGGGCTCCGGCGTAGGCGCGCAACATGTTGCAGATCTGCGCCATGCCGGCGGCCGCGTCGAGGTCGTGGCCGACCACGTCGCCGATCACCAGCGCGGTGCCGCCGCCCGGCAGGTGGAAGGCGTCGTACCAGTCGCCGCCGACCTGCGAGGCATGAGGCGCGGGCACGTAACGGGCGGTCATCTGCACGCCAGGCACGACCGGCAGCTGCGGCAGCAGGTGGCGCTGCATGGTCTCGGCCACCCGGCGCTGCCGCTCGTACAGGCGGGCGTTGTCCAGGGCCAGCCCGGCGCGGCGGGCGATGTCCTCCACCAGCAGCAGGTCGGCCGTGGTGAAGGCGCCCGGCTGGTCGGCCCGCCCGAGGGTCAGCGCCCCCACCACCTCGCGCACCCCGCGGATGGGCGCGATGCACGCCGAGTGCATGCCGGTGGCACGGAACAGCTTGCGCTGCGCGACCGCGATGCGCGAGTCGGGCGTCCCTTGGTAGGTCTCGGGGCCGACCAGCGTCGCGGTGACGCCGCGCAGCGCCCGCGACAGCGGCATCGGCGACTCCTCCGGCACCGGCGGCATCGGCCCCTGGAGGTCCTCCCGGTGGATCACGACGCCGTTCTCGTGGTGCGCCACCACGGCACGCGACACGCCGTGGTCCTCGGTGAGCAGGTCGACCACCGCCCAGTCGGCCAGCAGCGGCACCGTGAGCCGGACGAGCTGGCGCAGCGTCTCCTCCACCTCCAGGCTGGAGGTGAGGGTCGTGGTCGTCTCCGCGAGCAGGGCCAGCCGGTCGAGCTCCGACATCGAGGCCGACGCGCCCTCCGGCCCCGGCGGGGCGGGGACGGCCGTCTCGGTCCGGTAGAAGATGACCAGCGAGCCGGTGCGTCCCGCGCCGACCTCGCACGGGGTGAGCAGCCAGGACACCGGCAGCAGCGTGCCGTCCCCGCGCTCGAACCACTCCAGCTCCCCCTGGCCGCTGCCCCCGGCGAGAAGGGGCTGCCGCATCGTGCACCGGCTGCGGGGCAGGCTCTCGCCGTGCCGGCCGCGATGCAGCAGGTCGTGGGCGTCCCTGCCGAGCAGCTCGTCGGCCGTACGCCCGAGCAGGCGCTGCGCCTGGGCGCTGACCTCGATGATCCGGCCGCGGTCGTCCACCAGGTAGGTGCCGGCCTGGCGAAGCTCACGCAGCTCGTGAGGCCGCCAGTCCGCTGCCGTCCGGCACAGCCGCTCGTCGCCGTCGGGCGCTTCCATGGGAGCACTCCCTTTCCTCCGCGGCCTCCGGTCCGAGGGCTTGCCTATCATCCTCGGCCGTCTGACGCACACTCCCGCAGTGATCGCCGGGTCCGGAAGGGACGATCGAGCACGGATCAGTACGCTCGTACACATGATGCCTGAGGGAAATCGGTCCCACGCCCCCACGGACGACCCGTGGACGCGTCTCCGACCCTGAAGAAGCCCGAGCGGACCCGCCGCTCACCCTGCTGATTCCGGGTGCTGAATCCGGGTGTTGAATCCGTGCTGGTTCCCGCGCCGGACCGCCGCCCGCCCGCCCCCGTCGCCGTGATCGGAGAGCCGATGCCCGCTGCCGCCCCTCCCTCCGCGCCCGGTCGCCAGGCGCGCCAGGCCCGTGCCGCCGTCGCGGCGCTGTTCCTCACCAACGGCGCCGTGTTCTTCAACGTCGTCCCGCGCTACCCGCAGATCAAGGCCGACCTCGGCGTGAGCAACGCGGTCTTCGGCGGCGCGGTGGCCGGCTTCCCGATCGGCGCGCTGCTGGCCGGGCTGCTCGCCGGGGTGTTCGTGCGCAGGTTCGGCTCGGCCCGTGTGGCGGTGTTCGGGACCGTCGTCACCACGCTCGCGATCCTGGCGATCCCGTTCGCGCCGAACTGGATCGTCTTCGGCGGCGTGCTGTTCGTCGTGGGCGCGCTCGACGCGGTCGTGGACGTCGCGCAGAACGCGCACGGCCTGCGGGTGCAGCGGCTCTACCAGCGTTCCATACTCAACTCGCTGCACGGGGTGTGGAGCATCGGCGCGGTGCTCGGCGGCCTGATGGGCTCGGCCGCCGCCGGGCTCCGCCTGCCCCTGGCGGTGCATCTCGGGATCTCGGCCGCGCTGATCAGCGTCGTCGCCGTCGTCGCCCACCGGTTCCTGCTGCCTGGCGGGGAGGACGCCGAGCGCGCCGCCGCCCCGCCCGCCGGCGACGGCCACCCGCCCGCCGGCGACGGCCACCCGCCCGCCGCCGACGGCCACCCGGCCACCGCCCACGGTCGCCCGGCCGCCGTCGACGACGGCGATCCGGTGGCTGCGGCCGGGCGGCGGTCGCTCGCGCGGCCCGCCGTGTGGATGCTCGCCGCGCTCGGCCTGCTGGCCGCGTGCGGCGCGCTCGTCGAGGACGCCGGCGCGTCCTGGGGCGCCCTCTACCTGACCGGCCTGCACGCCGACGCCGCCACCGCCGGACTCGCCGTCGTCGCCTTCCAGACCGCCATGACCATCGGCCGGCTGTCCGGCGACCGCGTGGTGGACCGGTTCGGCCAGCGGACGGTGACCCGCCTGGGCGGCCTCCTGGCCGCCGCCGGGATGGGCGCCGCGCTGGCCGTGCCGTCCGTCCCGTCGGCGCTGGCCGGGTTCGTCCTCGCCGGGCTCGGCACGGCCACCCTCGTGCCCGCCGCCATGCACACCGCCGACGAGCTGCCCGGCCTGCCCCCCGGCACCGGCCTGACCGTCGTGAGCTGGCTGCTGCGCGGCGGGTTCCTGCTGTCGCCGCTGCTCGTCGGGTTCGTCGCCGACCTCGTCAGCCTGCGCGTCGGCCTGCTGTCGGTGGTCATCGCCGGGCTCGTCACCTTCGTCCTGGCGCGCGTCCTGGTGAACGACGCCGGACGCTAGGACGCCGTCAGCTTGGCGAAGTCGGGGGCGTACACCGTCATCCAGTGCGGGCGCAGCCGGTAGTAGACCACGTCCTTCTCCCAGTCGAAGGCGTCGGCGCCGTAGAAGTCCTTGAAGTACGCGAGCAGCTCCGGCCAGTCCGGGTGGGGCTCGCCGTCCAGGGGATTGAGGACCTCCACCGTGCCGTGCGCGAACACACCGAGGTCCTCCCCGCGCAGGTGCGCGACGCTGGCGGCGGGACGGGCGGCGAGGTGGCGGGCCTTGGCGGCGTCGCGCGAGGTGCCGAAGTGCCACCTGCCGTGCAGGAAGTGCCCGTCCGCGCCGCTGATCCGCGGCTCGCCCTTCGCCGTCACGGTCGACAGGGCGAGCGTGCACATGCCGGTCAGGACCTGGGTGAGCTGCTCGGCGGCGAGCGTGCGCTCGGAGACGATCGAGCGGAGGTGCGTGGTGGAGCGGGAGAGCGAAGCGTCGAGGAGGGACTGGAGCTGCTTCAGCTCTTCTGGTGTCTCGTGCATCGAGGTCCTTGGTTCGGTGTCGTACGAAAGCATCAACCTTCTCCCCGAAACCCGACACCTGCTGTCATGTTATCGCGGATGTGGTGTAGTGATCTTCGTCCGTACCGGCAGAAAGGACCACATGCCCGAGGAATCGATCAACCGGCGCAGGCTCATCACCATGGGTTCGGCGGCGGCCGCGAGCGCCCTGTTAGGTCCGTCGCTCGTCCCGGCCGAAGCCCGTGCGGCGGCGACGTGGGAGAACCTCGTCGAGAAGTCCTCCTTCGCCGGCGCCACGGCCTTCGCCCAGGAATGGAACCACGGCTATCCCTGGGGCGACGTCCACAACGGCGCCGCCAGGATGCTCAGCGGCAAGGTCTCGCTCTCCGGCGGTGTGCTCACCCTCACGGCCACCCGGCTCGCCCAGCCTGACGGGCAGAGCGCGAGCCCGCCGCACGCGCCGCTCTGGTACCACTCCGGCGCCGTCCACGCCAAGGAGCAGATCGTCGTCAACGACCAGTTCCCCGAGTACGACATCGAGGGCGAGTTCCGTACGCAGACCGGCCAGGGCATCTGGCCCGCCTTCTGGACCACCGGGATCGCGCCGGACTGGCCCCCGGAGAGCGACATCCTCGAGTACGTCGGCGACTCCACGAACCTGTTCAACACCTGGACCAAGGACGCCGGCGAGAACGACCCCGCCGAGCGCACGCGGCTCAGCGGCCACGACCCCGACGCCTGGCACAAGTACCGGCTCTGGATGGAGAAGGACGGCGACGACGTCCTGCTCGACTACTACTTCGACGGCGTGTGGCAGGCGACCCACCGGGGCGTGGGCTGGGCCGGCGTACCGCAGTACCTGATCATCAACCTGCAGATGGGGTCCTGGGCCTCCGGGATCGAGCCGGGCGACGCGCTCTGGAGCCGGCAGCCGGGCCCCTCCGGCAACTCCTACTTCCGGGCGCGCAACGTGTGGTTCGGCCGCACCCGCGCCTGGTGACGCCGGCGCCCGTCCGGTGAGCTGACGACCGTCCCGGCCCGGGCCGCCGGGCCGGGACGAGATCGGGTCTAGGCGACTTTCCTGTGTGCCATTACGTTCCTTACAGCACCATCGCGGGGGAATTGTCGCGTCCCGTCAGACCCAAAAGGAATGGCATGAGATCACGTCTGCTCGCCGCACTCACCACCGTGACCCTGGCCTTGGCCGGCGCCCTCACCGTCGCGCCCGCGCCGGCCTCGGCGGCGCTCGCCGTGCCCGACATCCCGCTGGCCGGCGTCAAAGCGCACCTGACCCAGTTACAGAGCATCGCCACCGCCAACGGCGGCAACCGCGCCCACGGCCGGCCCGGCTACCTCGCCTCGGCCAACTACGTCAAAGGCCGCCTCGACGCGGCCGGGTTCACCACCACCCTGCAGTCGTTCACCTACAACGGCGCCACCGGCTACAACGTGATCGCCGACTGGCCCGGCGGCAACGCGAACGACGTCCTCATGATCGGCGCCCACCTCGACAGCGTGACGGCGGGTCCCGGCATCAACGACAACGGCTCCGGCAGCGCCGCGATCCTGGAGACCGCGCTGGAGGTCTCCCGGCAGGCGCTCCAGCCTGCCAAGCACCTGCGCTTCGCCTGGTGGGGCGCCGAGGAGCTGGGACTGCGCGGCTCGCAGTACTACGTCACCAACCTGGCCGCGACCGAACGCGCCAAGATCAAGGGGTACCTCAACTTCGACATGGTCGGCTCGCCCAACGCCGGCTACTTCATCTACGACGGCGACAACTCCGACGGGGTCGGCTCCGGCCCGGGCCCGGCCGGCTCCGCCGAGCTCGAACGGGTGCTGCAGGACTACTTCACCTCGATCGGCGTGCCCACGCGCGGCACCGACTTCGACGGCCGCTCGGACTACGGCCCGTTCATCTCCCAGGGCATCCCGGCCGGCGGCACCTTCACCGGCGCGGAGGGCGTCAAGAGCAGCGCCCAGGCGCAGCTGTGGGGCGGCACGGCGGGGCAGGCCTTCGACCCGTGCTACCACCGCTCCTGCGACACGACGGCCAACATCAGCGACACCGCGCTCGACCGCAACGCCGACGCGATCGCGTACGCGGTCTGGACCATCGCCACCGCCGTGCCCCCCACCGTGGTCTGGTCGGACGACTTCGAGACCGACCGGGGCTGGACGACCGTGGCCGGCACCGCCACGAGCGGCCTGTGGGAGCGGGGAGACCCCGAGGCCACCACCTCCAGCGGCGCCAAGCAGCTCGGCACCACGGTCAGCGGCGTCAACGACCTGGTCACCGGCCGGCTGGCCGGAGCGTCGGCCGGCGACCACGACGTGGACGGGGGCCTGACCTCGATCCAGTCGCCGCCGATCACGTTGCCGGCCGGGGCGCCGAAGCTGTCGTTCTCCTGGTACCTCGCGCACGGCAGCAACTCCTCCAGCGCCGACTACCTGCGGGTCAAGGTGGTCGGAAGCACGACCAGCACCGTGTTCCAGCAGCTCGGCGCGGCCGGCGACCGTGACGGCGCCTGGGCGGTCGCGACGGTCGACGTGTCCGCGTTCGCGGGCCAGAGCGTACGGGTGCTCGTCGAGGCGGCCGACGCCTCGACCGCGAGCCTGGTGGAGGCGGGCGTCGACGACGTGAAGATCCTCCTGTAGCGGGACCGGCGGGGGCTGCGGCCCCCGCCGGATTGCCGTTCATATAACCATCTGGCAATATGTAGGGCATGAGCGCCTACGCAGCCTTGGCGGAGCCGCACCGCAGGCGGATACTCGACCTGCTCCGCACCGGTGAGCGGCCCGCCGGTGAGCTGGTGGAACACCTCGACCTCAGCCAGCCCGGCGTGTCCAAGCACCTCAAGGTGCTCCGCGAGGCCGGGCTCGTCGCCGTGCGCACGCACGGCAAGCAGCGCGTCTACTCGCTGCGCCCCGAACCCCTCGCCGAGGTCGCGGAGTGGCTGGAGCCCTACCGGATGCTCTGGTCCCAGCGTCTCGACGCCCTGGAACGACACCTGGAGGACAACCCATGACCGACGGCACCCTGGAGACCATCGGCGGCCGCCCGGCGCTGCGCTTCGAGCGCGTGCTCGCCTTCCCGGTCGAGCGCGTGTGGCGGGCCGTCAGCGTGCCGGACGAGCTGCGGGCCTGGTTCCCCGCGGCCGTCGACTGGACGCCGGCGGTCGGCGAGACCTTCGACGCCGGCGGCGCGACCGTCGAGGTGACCGAGGTCGATCCGCCGCGCCGCCTGGCCTGGACGTACGCCGGCCAGCCGTACAGCTTCGACCTGACCGCCGAGGGCGACGGCTGCCGCCTGGTCTTCGTGCACGTCATCGACGACCTCGGCCTCGCGGCGCAGACCGCCAGCGGGTGGGACGCCTACCTGTCGCGGCTGGAGCCGTACCTGTCGGGCCGGGCCGTCACCGAGGAGGAGGCTCACCAGGGCTGGGCGGAGACGCACGAGCGTTACGCCGCCCGCTTCGGCGTCGACCCCGAGCCGGGCCGCCGCTTCGCCGCCGCCCTGCGCGGGGACGGAGACGCCGGCGCATAGTGGGCCTGTGCCGGCGCGCGGGAAGCGGGCATGCTGAAGGGCCGGACGAGGTGTCCGGCACGACGCGGCACGCACTGGCGGTGGCATGAGCAACTTCCTTCCCGAGCCCGAGCCCGAGCTCGGCGAGGCGGCCCAGCGGCTCTACGACGAGGACCTGGCCGACAACGGATACGTGATGAACCTGTCCCGGCTGTGGGCCCACCAGCCGGAGGCGCAGGAGAAGCTATTCGGCCTGATCGGCGAGGTCGCCGCGGCCGGCGGGCTGACGCTGCGGCAACGCGCCGTGCTGGTCACCGCGTGCGCCTCCACGATCGGTGACTCCTACTGCTCACTGGCCTGGGGGACCAGGCTGGCGGCGGTCGCCGGGGCCGAGACGGCGGGCGGGCTGCTGCGCGGCGACGACGCCGGGCTGGAGGAGCCCGAGCGCGCGATGGCCGCGTGGGCGCGGAAGGTGGCCCGCGACCCCAACGCCACCCGCGCGGAGGACGTCGAGGAGCTGCGGGCGGCCGGGTTCGGCGACGGGCAGATCTTCGCGATGACGGCGTTCGTCGCGTTACGGCTGGCGTTCTCGACGGTGAACGACGCGCTCGGCGCCCGCCCCGACGCCGCCCTGCGCGCGGCGGCGCCCGAACCCGTGCGCCGCTCCGTCACCTACGGCCGGCCCGCCGAGACCGCCCCGTAGCGGCCGTCCGATGAGTTTCCGCGCCGCCGCCGGTCTGCACCGGCATGACGACTTACGCGCTCATCCACGGCGGCGGCGGAAGCGCCTATGACTGGCATCTGGTCGAGGCCGAGTTGCGCGACCGCGGCCATGACACGGTCGCGGTGGACCTGCCGACGTCCGACCCCGAAGCGGGACTCTGGGAATATGCCGACGCCGTCGTCCGGGCGGTCGCCGGGCGCGGGCCGCTCGTGGTGGTGGCCCACTCCTGGGGCGGCTTCGTCGGCCCGCTCGTCTGCGCGCGCGTGCCGGCCGCCGCGCTCGTCCTGGTGACCGCCATGATCCCGGCTCCCGGCGAGCCGCCGGGTGACTGGTGGGAAAGCAGCGGGCGGCCCCCGTCCGACATCGACGACGAGCACGAGCTCTACTTCCACGACGTCCCCCGCGACCTGGCCCGGCGGGTGCTGGACCACGACGGCGCGCTCGCCGCCCACATGAACATGGACCGGGCGTGCGCCGAGCCCTGGCCCCTGCCGGCCTGGCCGGACGTGCCGACGCGATACCTGCTCTGCCGCGACGACCGGCTCTTCACCCCGGACTTCGTCCACCGCCACGTCGGGGAACGGCTCGGCGTCACCCCGGACGAGATGCCCGGCGGCCACATGGTGATGCTGTCGCGACCGGCGGAACTGGCCGCCTACCTGGCGGGAATCCTCGCCGCCGCCCCCTGACGCCACGACGGCCGCCGGTTTGTCGGTCGGTCCCGCCATACTCACCGCTGACGATCAAGAAGACCGGCACGGCGTGGAGGTATCGGCATGACCGCACACGAGGGCGACGAGGACCGGCTGACCTGGCCGGCGGCCTGGCTGCGCGCGCTCCATCCCCGGCGGGGCGGCGTCGAGGTGGCGGTGAGACGGCTCGACCCGACCGCGCCCGACCGGCTCGCCGCGAGACTGGACGGCCACCGTCAGCAGGTCCTCGACGCGCTGGCGCGCTGCCCCGACCCCGAGCTGCGCGCGGCCGGCCTCGCCTGCGTCGGGGGCGAGTCCCCGGCCACGCCTCTCGGCGCGGCGGTGGTGGCCGAGGTGGTGTCCGCGTCCCTGCCGTACGAGGACCGGACCTGGCAGCCGCTGCTCGCCGACGCCTGGCTGGCGGGACCGGGCCCGGCGTTCGCGGCGTCGGCCGTGGCCGAGCAGGCCTGCCTGAACCCGGTGCCCACCGAGCACGGCTGGCTGGTCCGGCGGCTGGACGACGCGAGCACTCCCATCCACTGGATCGCCTGGAAGCGGATCGAGGCCGCCGCGCGGGTCCGCGCCGCCCTCGCGGCCGCGCCCGACGCCACGTACGCCGAGGCCGTCGCGGCGCTGGCCGCATCCCGTGACGGCGGGCTGCACCACCGGGTGGCCGCCTCCTTCCTGGCGCCCACCGAGACCGCCTGGGTCGAGGCCGACTGCGCCGAGGTGAGCAGCGTCAACCCGCGGCTCTCCGTCCGCATGCTCGCCGCGGTCGGCACGCCGGAGCAGGCCGCGCTCGTCGCCGGCCACGTGCACGGCTCCGACGTGCTGCACTCCCTGACCACGCCCGCCACGCTCGTCGACGGCCTGGGCCCGGCGGCCGCCCTGCCGCTGCTGATCGGCTGGTTCGGCCAGTACTACGACGCCGACAGCGAGCGCCGGCTGCTGGACGTGCTCGCCGACCTGCCGGGCGACGCCCCCATGCAGGCCATCCTCGACCGCATCGACGCCAGACACGCCCAGCCCGCCTTCCTGCACGCGGCGGCCCGCTTCCCGCGCCGGGCGATGCGCCTGCTCGCCGCCGCCCAGGGCAAGGCCGTGGACGGGCTGCTGCGCGCCCACGTGCTCGCCCACCGGGACCTGGTGCCCGAGGTGGTCCCGGCGCTCGGCCAGGCCGCCGCCCAGCGGATCGGCAAGATCGCCTCGGCCCCGGCCGTCGCCGTCGCGCCGCCGGAGGCCCTGCCCGAGGTGCTGGTCAGCCCGCCGTGGACCCGTCCGCGCACGACGCGCAAGCCGGTCGTGGTGAGCGGCCTGGCCTGCCCGGACGAGCGTTCCGTGGTGTGGGGGCCGGGGGAGCGGGACGCCTGGCTCGCCGCCCCGCCCGACCACTGGCGCCGGGTCTACGGCCGCACCTGGAAGGACATCGCCGACGGCCGCGGGCGGTACGACTGGAGCGACGTGGTCGCGCTGTTCATCGCCGGGCCCGAGGAGCTGGCCGCGCCGCTGATCTCCACCTGGCGGCTTGGCGACCACTGGCACTGGGGCACGGCCGACTGGCTGCCCGGGGTGGCCGCCAGGTTCGAGCTGGCGGCGCTGCCCCTGCTGCTGGACACCGCCCGGCACAGCCCGAGCGGCGCCGGCCCGTCGCTGCTCCCGTTCGCCGCACCGGAGATCGCCCTCCTCATGGCCGACTGGCTGACCCGGCTGAAGTCCGTCCGCGCCACCGCGCTGGCCTGGCTGTCCCGCCACCCCGACGCGGCCGCCAGGGCGCTCGTCCCCGCCGCGCTCGGCAAGCCGGGCGCGGCCCGCCGGCAGGCCGAGCGGGCGCTCACGGCCCTGGTCACGGCCGGCCATCACGACGCCGTCACCCGGGCCGCCGCCGGCTACGGCCCCGCCGCCGAGGCCGCGATCGGCGACCTGCTCGCGGCCGACCCGCTCGACGCGCTGCCCGCCAGGATGCCCGTCCTGCCCGAATGGACGGACGTCGCGGTCCTCAGCCCGATCCAGCTCCGCGGCGACGCCGGCGCCCTGCCCGCCGAGGCGGCCCGCCACGTCACCACCATGCTGGCGATCTCCCGGCCCGGCGAGCCGTACGCCGGTCTCGACGCGGTGCGGGAGGCGTGCGACGCCCGCAGCCTCGCGGACTTCGGCTGGGCGCTGTTCCAGCGCTGGCAGGCGGCCGGCCACCCGTCCAAGGAGAGCTGGATCATGGACGCGCAGGCGCTGATCGGCGACGACGAGACCGTACGCCGGCTGGCTCCGCTGATCAGGGCCTGGCCCGGCGAGAACGGGCACGCGCGCGCCGTCGCGGGCCTGGACCTGCTGGCCGGCATCGGCTCCGAGGTCGCGCTGATGCACCTGCACGGCATCGCGGAGAAGGTCAAGTTCGGCGGGCTGAAGAAGCGGGCCCGCCAGAAGATGGACGAGGTCGCCGCCGAGCTCGGCCTCACGCCGCAGGAGCTGGCCGACCGGCTGGTGCCCTCCTTCGGGCTGTCCGCCGACGGCAGCCTCACCCTCGACTACGGCCGCAGGCGGTTCGTCGTCGGCTTCGACGAGCAGCTCAAGCCGTACGTCACCGACGCCGCGGGCAAACGGCTGAAGAACCTCCCCAAACCGGGCGTCAACGACGACCCCGAGCTCGCGCCCGCCGCCCACCGGCGCTTCGCCGGGCTGAAGAAGGACGTGCGCGCCGTCGCCGCCGACACCATCCGCCGTCTGGAGCGGGCCATGGCCGACCGGCGCCGCTGGAGCGCCGCCGACTTCGAACGGCTGCTCGTCGGGCATCCGCTGCTCTGGCACATCGTCCGCCGCCTCGTGTGGGGCCGCTACGACTCCTCCGGCCGGCTCGCCGGCGCCCTGCGCGTGGCCGAGGACCGCACCTTCGCCGACGCCGCCGACGACCCGCTGACGCTGCCCGGCGACGCCGTCGTCGGCGTGGCGCACCCGCTGGAGCTGGGGGAGGAGGTGACCGCCTGGGCGGAGGTGTTCGCCGACTACGAGATCCTGCAGCCGTTCCCGCAACTGGGCAGGGAGACCTACACCGCCGACGAGGCGCTGCTGGCCGAGATCCGCGCGGCCAAGATCCCCACCCACGCGGTGCTCGGCCTGGAACGGCGCGGCTGGCGGCGGGGCCACCCCCAGGACGCCGGCTGGCAGGGCTGGATCGAGCGGGACGTCCCCGGCGGCCGCACCGTCACCGTCAGCCTCGACCCGGGCGTCGCGATCGGCTGGATCGACATGGACGAGACGCAGACGCTCGTGGACGTCAGCCTCGACGGCCTCGACCCGATCACCGCCTCCGAGATCCTGCGCGACCTGAAGGAGATCACCAAATGAGCGAGCGCGCACAGCGGCCCCCCGCCGAGGTCCGCCACGCCGACGAGCTGGCCCGGCTGCGCGAGCACGACACCGACGACCGGCCGCCCGGCTGGGCGCTCAGCCTGCGGGCCGCCCGGCGCTTCATCCTCGGCGACGACGCCCTGGGCGTCAGCCGCAAGTTCGTGGGCGACCCCTCGCTCATCGACCGGTCCCTGGTCGCGCTCGCCACCCAGCGCGGCCTGATGCTGGTGGGGGAGCCGGGCACCGCCAAGTCGCTGCTGTCGGAGCTGCTCGCCGCCGCCGTGAGCGGCACCTCCACGCTCACCGTCCAGGGCGGCGCGGCCACCACCGAGGACCAGATCAAATACTCGTGGAACTACGCGCTGCTGGTCGCCGAGGGCCCGTCCCCGCGGTCGCTGGTGGCCGCGCCGCTGCTGCGCGGCATGGCCGAGGGCAAGGTGGTGCGGTTCGAGGAGATCACCCGCTGCCCGCTGGAGGTGCAGGACTGCCTGCTGTCGCCGCTGTCGGACCGGGTGCTCGCCATACCGGAGCTGACCGGCCCCGAGTCGATGGTGTTCGCCCAGGAGGGGTTCACCGTCATCGCCACCGCCAACACCCGCGACCGCGGCGTCAACGAGATGAGCGCCGCGCTCAAGCGCCGTTTCACCTTCGAGACCGTCTTCCCCATCGCCGACTTCGACACCGAGCTGCAGCTGGTGGAGTCCGAGGCCACCGCGCTGCTGCGCCGCTCGGGCGTCACCGCGCCGCCGCGCCGCGACGTGCTGGAGGTGCTCGTCACCACCTTCCGCGAGCTGCGCGAGGGCCACAACGCGCGCGGCGACGTCACCGACCGGCTGTCCGGCGTGATGAGCACCGCCGAGGCCGTCTCGGTCGCCCACGCCGTCGGGCTGCGCGGCTGGTTCCTGCGCGGCGAGCCGGGCACCGCCGCCGACCTGGTCGCCTGCCTGGCCGGCACCGCCGCCAAGGACAGCCAGGAGGACCTCGCGAAACTCCGGCGCTACCTGGAGCGGCGGCGGCACGGCGACCAGTGGAAGGCCCTGTACGACGCCCGTCACCTCCTGCCGGGCTGACGATGACGGTCACGTTCCTCGGCGTGCGGCACCACAGCCCCGCCTGCGCCCGGCTGGCCGCCGACACCATCGCCGCCGTACGGCCCGCGTACGTGCTGGTCGAGGGCCCGGCGGACATGAACGACCGGATGGACGAGCTGCTGCTGGGCCACCAGCCGCCGATCGCGGTCCACACCGGCTACCGCGCCCCCGGCCGCCGGCACGGCTCGTGGACGCCGTTCTGCGACTACTCCCCGGAGTGGACGGCGCTGAACGCGGGCCGCGCCGCCGGCGCCGAGCTGCGCTTCATCGACCTGCCCGCCTGGCATCCCGCGCTGGCCGGCGTACGCAACCGGTACGCCGACGCCGAGGCCCGCTACGGCGAGGTCACCGCCCGGCTGTGCCGCGACTTCGCCGTGGACGACGCCGACGCCCTGTGGGACCACCTGTTCGAGATCGAGCCGGCCGACGGGCTGGCCGAGCGGCTGGCCGTCTACTTCGACCTGCTGCGCGGCGACACCGAGGCGGGGCCGGACGACACCGCCCGCGAGGCGTACATGGCCCACTGGGTCAGGGCCGCCGCCGCCCACGCGGACGGGCGGCCGGTGGTCGTGGTCACCGGCGGTTTCCACCGCCCGGCGCTGATCCGGCTCGCCGAGGACGGGGACCGGAGCTGGCCGGAGGTGCCGCGGCCGCCCGACGGCGCGACGGCCCGCAGCTACCTGGTGCCGTACTCGTTCCGGCGGCTCGACGCCTTCGACGGCTACCAGGCGGGCATGCCGTCGCCCGGCTACTACCAGCACCTGTGGGAGCACGGCCCCGCCGGGGCCGGCCGGCTGCTCGCCGAGACGGTCGTCGCCCGCCTGCGGGCCCGTCGCCAGCCGGTCTCGACCGCCGACCTGATCGCGGCCCGCGCCGCCGCCGACGGGCTCGCGCTGATGCGCGGCCACCGCCACCCGGCCCGCGTGGACGTGCTCGACGGCCTGGCCGGCGCGCTCGTCAGCGAGGCGATCGAGACGCCGCTGCCCTGGGCGAGCCGCGGCCCGCTCCAGGCCGGCGCCCATCCGGTCATCGTCGAGATGATCGCCGCGCTCAGCGGCGACCGTACCGGCCGGCTGCACCAGGACACCCCGCTGCCGCCGCTGGTCCACGCGGTCCTCACCGTCCTCGGCGAGCCCGGCGAGGAACGCCTCGACCTCGGCGAGGAGGCCGGCCGCGAGCGCAGCCGGCTGCTGCACCGGCTGCGCGTGCTGGGCATCCCCGGCGTGCTGCGCATCTCGGGGCCGAGCCCGGCGGGCGGCACGGAGCTGACCGAGCGGTGGGAGCTGTCCGACTCCGAGGACCGCCTGCCCGCCCTCATCGAGGCCGGGGTGTACGGCGTCGATCCGCAGGAGGCGGCGGCGGCCGTGCTCGCCGGGCGCGTCCCCGGCGCGGACCTGGACGAGCTGGCCGGCGTCCTGCTCGACGCGGCGCTGTGCGGCGTCGGCGAGCTGACCGGGCAGGTGCTGGACGACCTGGCGCGGGCCGTCGGCCGGGCCGCCGACCTGGGCGCGCTGGGCCGCACCCTCGCCGTCGTCCTCGCCATGTGGCGACACGGCGAGCTGTTCGGCACCAGCGGCAGCGACCTCCTCGGCGCCGTCGTACGGGCCACGGCGGAGCGGGCGCTGTGGCTGGCCGAAGGCGTACGCGGCGGGCCCGCGCCGGCCGACCTGCGGCGGATCGAGGCCATGGCCGCCGTCCGCGACGCGCTCAGGCACGCCGGCCCGCCGCTCGGCCTGGACACGGAGGCGGCGCTGGGCGTCGCGGACCGGGTGGCCGCCTGCCGGGACGCGCCGCCCGACCTGCGGGGCGCGGCGCTGGGCCTGGCCTGGTCGCTGCGCGGCCACGCCGCCGGCGACCCCGGACGGGCGGTACGCGGCGCGTTCGTCCCCGCCACGGCGGGCGACTGGCTGGCCGGGCTGTTCGCGCTCGCCCGCGAGGAGGTCCTGCACACCGCCGGCGTGCTGGAGCTGCTGGACGAGCTGGTCGCGGCGCTGGCCGACGACGACTTCCTGGTGGCGCTGCCCGCGCTGCGCCAGGCGTTCGGCTTCTTCCCGCCCCGCGAGCGGCACCTCATCGCCACCCGGCTGACCGGGCTGCGGGGCGGCGGCGCGTCTCCTTACGACCTGATGAGACTGGACGCGGCCCCGGAGCTGGTGGCCGCCGGCATGGCGCTGGACGAGCGGGTCGACGCCGCACTGCGCAGGGAAGGACTGATCCCCCGATGACCGACCCCACGCTCGAACGCTGGCGGCTGCTGCTCGGCGAGCCGGGCGCCGCCTGCCTCGGCGGGCAGCCGCTCAGCCCCGGGGCCGCCGCCCGCGACGCCGCACTCGACTGGCTCTACGGGCGCGACGAGGACCTCCGCAGGCGCGGCGTACGCCGGCAGGGCGGCACCGGGCCGTCGTCGCTGACCACGTTCGGCTGGCTCGACGACATCGCTCGGCTCTTCCCCAAGGAGACCGTCGAGCGGCTGCAGCGCGACGCCGTCGAACGCTACGAGATCCACGACATCGTCACCGACCCCGACGTGCTGGCCCGCATCGAGCCCAACCCCGCGCTGCTCCAGGCCGTGCTGCGCACCAAGCACCTGATGAACCCGCAGGTGCTGCGGCTGGCCAGGCGGATCGTGGAGCAGGTCGTACGGCAGCTCATGGAAAAGCTCGCCACCGAGGTCCGCAGCGCGTTCACCGGCGCCAGGGCGCGCCGGGCCGGGCGACTGCGGCGGGCCCGGGACTTCGACGTGGTGCGGACCGTCCGCGCCAACCTGGGGCGCTACCAGCCGGAGACCGGCAAGCTGGTGATCGAGACGCCGCTGTTCTTCTCCCGCACCCGCCGCCACCTCCAGCCGTGGCAGGTGATCCTGCTCGTCGACCAGTCCGGGTCCATGGTCGAGTCGGTCATCCACTCGGCCGTCACCGCGGCCTGCCTGTGGGGGCTGCCCGGCGTGCGCACCCACCTCGTCGCGTTCGACACCGAGGTGGTGGACCTCACCTCCGACGTCGACGATCCCGTGGAGCTGCTGATGAAGGTCCAGCTCGGCGGCGGCACCGACATCGCGCGCGCGGCGGCGTACGGGGCCGGCCTGGTGGAGCAGCCGCGCCGGGCGATCGTCGTGCTCATCTCCGACTTCTACGAGGGCGGCGACCCGCACCGGCTCGTACGGGTCGTGCGCGGTCTGGCCGAGCAGGGCAGCAAGGTGCTGTGCCTGGCCGCGCTCGACGAGCAGGCCGACCCCGCCTACGACCGGGAGCTCGGGCAACGCCTGGCGAACGCCGGCGCGCACGTGGGCGCCATGACGCCCGGCGAGCTCGCGTCCTTCGTCGCGGAGCACGTGGGCCGATGAGGACCGACCTGCTCGCGCTCACCACCGACTCCCTGGCCGCGCTCACCAACCGCGGCCTGGTCAAACGGGCGGCCAAGGAGGCCACGCCGGAGCTGCGGCTCGACGCCGACGGCACCGTGCACGGCGGCTTCCCCGGCGGCCCCGACACGAGCCTCCCGCCGGGGGGCCTCGACGCGGGCCACTGCACCTGCGGCGCGACCGGCGTCTGCCGGCACGTGATCGCGGTGATCCTCACCTACCAGAGCCAGCACGCCGCCCCTGCCTCCCCGGTGCCGGGTTCTGACGCCTCTGGTTCTACGGAGCCCGGTTCCGCGACGCTCGGCCCCGCGAAGCCCGCGTCTGTGGCGCCGAGTTCTGCTGCGCCCGGTTCCGAGGTCCCCGGCTCCGCAGCGCTCGGCTCTGCGGAGCCTGGTTCTGCAGTCCTCGGCTCAGCGGCGCCGCGTTCTGGGGCGCCTAATTGTGCGGCGCTCGGCTCAGCGGTGCCTGGTTCTGCGGCGCTTGGCTCACCGGCCGCGCAACCGTCCGGGACGCCCGTACTGCCGGGGGAGGAACCAGCGCCCTGGTCGCCGGGACAGGTCACCGACGACGAGCTTGCCGCCAGGCTCGGTGCACGGCTGATGAGCGCCGCCCGCCGCACCGAGCGGGCCGGCTACACCGCCCGGATCCGGCGGGCGACCCCCGCTGAGCCGGTGCCGCAGGTCGAGCTGCCCACCGCGACCGTGCGCTTCCTGGTTCCCGGCGACCTCGGGTTCGTACACACCGACGCCGTCGCGGGCAGCCGTGACGACGTCATCGCCCTGGCCGTGTGGGCGTTCCGGGTCGCCGACGAACTGCACCCCGGCGTTCCCGACGCCCGGGTCGATGTCGGCGGACAGGCCGTGGCCGGGGCAGTGGCCGGGCTGGAACGCGCCCTCACACTGGCCGGCACCGTCCTGCGCGAGGGCGCGGCGCACCTCGGCCAGGGCCTGGAGGCGACCGTCGCCGACGTTTCACGCCACCTGGAGGCCGACGGGCTGCGCTGGCCGCTGCTGGCCGTCGGCGATCTCGCCGAGCAACTGGCCGCCTACCGCGACCGCGCCGCCCACTACCGTCCCGAACTGCTCGCCGGGCACCTCGCCGAGCTGCACGCCCGTCACCGCGCGGCGACCCGCCAGGACGTCGCCCCGCGCAGCAGCGTGCTCGGCACCACCGAGGCCGCCGAGACCCCGCTGCGCCGGGCCCGGCTGGAGGCACTCGGCTGCCGGGTCCGCGCTCTCGGCGACCGGCGGATCGCCGAAATCTACCTGGCCCACGCCGACGCCGCCATGGTGCTGGTCCTGCGCCGCCAGTGGGAGGGCGACGACGACGGGGCGGCGCTGGCCCGGCGGCGGATCGCCACGTCCACACTGGCCGGGCTGGCCGCCGGCACCGTGGTCACCGAGTCCGCCGTACGCAGCGCCAGCCGTACGGTCAGGCTGGCCACCGGGCGCGTCTCCAGGACCGAGGTGAGCGCGTCGCGGGGCGACTGGGACGCCCTGCCGCCGTCACTCAAGGTGACGGATCTCGAAGTGCTCGGCCGCGAGCTCGACGCCCTCCCGCTTCGCCCCGTCCGGCCGCGCGTCGAGGCCGAGCTCGTCAGGGCCGTCGCCGTCGCGGGGGTCGAGTCCATCGCGTACGCGCCCGGCGACCAACGGCTCGATGCCGTCGTCGCGGACCGGGCGGGCAATCTCGCCACGGTCAGCGCCACCCATGCCGCCGCCGCGCCCGGCCGGCTCGACGCGCTGGCCGCCGTACTCGCCGGGGAGGAGGGGGAGCCGCGCTTCGTCAGCGGCGTCGTCGGCAGGGCTGGGGGCGGCCGGGCTGGGGGCGGCCGGGCAGGGGCCGGGATCGTCATCGAGCCGATCGGGCTGGCGGCCGGCGACCGCGTGATCGTCCCCGACCTGCGGCCCGCCACCGGCGGCACGCTGACGCCTACATGGGACGAGGAGCCAGAACCACCGCTGACCGCCGCACTGACCCACGCCCGCGCGCTGCTCGCCGAGGCCGCCCACCACGGCCTGTCCCACCTGCCGCCCACCTACGACACCCGGCTCGACGCCGCCGCGCACCGGTTGACGGTGCTCGGCCTGCACCGCGTCGCGGCGGCCCTCACCGCCTTCGCCTCCGCCCGCACCACCGGCTCCGCCGAAGCGGCCGACCGAACCTGGGCCGACGCCTACCTGCGCGCGGAGATCGCCCTGGAGCTGAGCTGAGGACGTAGGACGTACGACGTCAGGGCCGTGACGCCGGGCCCAAGGCGTCAGACCCGGGATAAGGCCGGGAGACGTCGGGCCTGAGAGCGTCAGATTCGGGACGACGCCGGGAAGCGTCAGGCCCGAGCAGGCCGGGAGGCGTCGTGCTTGGGGGCGTCAGGGCCGGGACAAGGCCGGAAGCCGTCGTGCCGGAAAGCGCCAGGCCTGAGCAGGCCGGGAGACGTCGGGCCCAGGCGCGTCGGCCCGGGAAAGGCCGGCAGACCCCGGACCCGAAGGCGTCCGGCCCGGGGCAACGCCGGGAGACCTCACGACCCCGGGCGTCAGCGTTAGTGGAAGCGGGACAGTAGGTCGTCCACTGCCGCGAACCCGGCCACCACCTCGGCGGCCGGCCGTTCGCGTCGCACCAGGCCGACCGCCTGCCCCGCGTACACGTACGCGGCGTCGTAGTCGCCGTCCCGCCGTGCGGCCGTCAGTTCGGCCCGTGCCGCCTCGTCCGCGCCCAGCTCCTCCTCCCTGCCGTGCCACCGGTCGAAGAAGGCGTTGCGCAGGGCCCGCCCTCCGTACTCGGGCGGCCAGGCCAGGCGCTGGGCCACGTCGAAGACCCGCCCGTACGCGGTGCCGGTCTCGGCGGCGGCCAGCACCCGCGCCCGCGCCGGCCCGGCGAGGGTCGTCTCGGCGCAGCCGAGGAACGCCGTCCCCGCCCACCCGCCTTCGGCGCCCGCCGCGAGCACGGCGGCCAGGCCGCGCGCCGTGGCGATGCCGCCGGCCGCGAGCACCGGGACGTTCACCGCGTCCAGGACGCTCTGCAGCAACGGCAGCGTCGCCACCTCGTCGCGCCCGTGCCCGCCGCCCTCGCCGCCGCGCGCCACGACGACGTCCACGCCGGCCCGCTCGGCGGCCAGCGCCTCCTCCGTGGTGCCCGCCTGGACGGCGACGGTGATGCCCGCGCCGCGCAGCGGCTCCACGTACGGGCCGAAGTCGCCGTAGCTGACGGAGACGAGCGCGGGACGGGCGGCGAGCACCGCGTCGAGCTGCTCCGGACTGTCCGGCAGCGCCCACGCCATCAGCCCGACCCCGTACGGCCGCCCGCTCCCGGCGGCGACGGCGGCCTGCTCGGCCACCCACGAGCCCGGCGCGTTCGCCGGCACCCCGAACATGCCGAGCGCGCCCGCCGCGGACACGGCCGCCGCGAGCCTCCCGTCGCTCACCCCCGCCATCGGCGCCCCCACCAGCGGCACGTCCAGCCCGAACCGATCGGTCAACCACGTACGCGGCATCGCTCTGCTCCTTCGTCTCACCCGGCAGCGACGGAAACTGTCGTACCCGCCTGCGACACTTCCGGCATGCTGAACGTGGATGAGCTGCGGCCGCTGCTGCGTGCCGCCTGGGGGCCGGACACCTGCGATCCCGCGAGCCTCGACGAGTGGCGGCCGGACAACCCGGCGAGGGGCCAGTGCGGGACGACGGCGCTGGTGGTGCAGGACCTGCTCGGCGGCGACCTCATCCTCGGCGAGGTCCACGTCGACGGGGCCAGGACCTCCTACCACTACTGGAACCGGCTGCCCGACGGCACCGAGACCGACCTCACGGCCGAGCAGTTCGGCTCCGACGAGGTCGTCTCCGGCGGCACCGTCCAGCAGCGGCCGCCGGAGGGTCCCCGGCGCTGCCGCGAGCAGTACACGCTGCTGCGGCAGCGGGTGCTGGCCGCCCTGCCCTAAGGGGCCCTGGAGGCCCTGGGGAGCCTGGGTGCCCTGAGGGTGAGGGCCCCTCGGGGGCCTGAGGGGTCTGACGGGCGAGGGATCTGAGGGGTCTGAGGGGCAGTGAGGGGTCTGAGGGGCACTGAGGGGTCTGAAGGGCACTGAGGGGTCTGAAGGGCACTGAGGGCCGAGCCGCTACGGCCGTGACCAGGGCACGAGGAGGTCGCTCACGGCCGACAGGATCGCCCGGGTGAACGGCGACACGCTCGCCGGCCCGTGGAAGGGCCGCGTCCCGCCCCCGGTCACCCCCTCCAGCGTGCCCAGATCGGCCCCGGGATGGCAGGCGACGTCCGGCCCCGGCAGGTCGGCCAGCAGAAACTCGCCGTCGTCGCAAGCGGCCTGCGCCGGATGCGCGGCGCGCCGCACCCAGCGCGCCCGCCCGTCCCGGTCGAGCCGGTAGACGCCGGAGCCCTGCCCGCCCGCCATCCGCGCGGGCGGGCCCTCCGCCAGGCGCAGCCGCACCGCGAACGGCCCGCCGGGCTGGGTGGCGCGCAGCAGCGTGAGCTGGTTGAACTCCGCCGCGTCGCCGAGCCAGCCCACCGGCCGGCCGAGCATCACCGCGAGCTGCCCCAGCACGAACGGCGGCAGCCCCACCGCCTGCTGGTTGGCCGCCTCCACCTCGTCGCGCCGCTGCCGCCGCCACCGCAGCGCGGTCAGGTAGATCCGCTCGTCCGGCGTGAGGAGCGCGTCCAGGCCGAACATCCCGGCGGCCCCGTACCTGCGCCAGGCCCAGAGCGCCACCCGTTCGGCGCACTCGATGAGCAGCGCGGCGGCGGGCGCGGGCCAGGGCCGCGACCAGTCGGCCCCGGCGGCGCTCACTGGGCCGGCGGACCGCTCGGCGACGCCGGTCGTCAGGTGCGCGGGCCGGTCGGCGTACACCCGGACGCCGCCCCTGTCGTCCGGGACGCTGAGCACGGTGATCGCGACCGGCCAGCCGTCCACGTACGCGGCCACCCGGTACGGCCCGAGCAGCCGCGCCGCGCGGCCCATGTCACCCTCCCCGGACACGACCACCGTGCCGCTCCCGCCGGGCCCGCCCGCCTGCACCACCACCCGCTCGGTCCCGACCGCGCGGCGCAGCTCGGCCGGCGACGGCAGCCGGTCCACGTGCACGCTGCGGACCCGCGACACGACCGGCACCCCGGCGGCGCGCAGGAGGTCGTCGAGGAGCGGCTTGGACTCCAGCGTGACCCGTACGCCGGGATCGATCGAGGCGGCCGTGCTGCCGGGACCGGTCAGCTCGTCCAGCCGGACGTCCGCGCCGCCGGTGACGACGACCGGCGGGCGGTCCAGCTTGAGCAGGTGCCTGGCGGCCTCGTGGCGCACCCGGCGCGGCCAGCCGTGGCGCTCGGCCACCGAGCGGACGCGGGTGCGGTCCTCGGCGGCGACGACCAGGTCCGCCAGGGCGGGGTCCCAGGCCGCGTAGCAGCCGATGGCGAGCGCGGGCCGCAGCGCCGCCACGGCGGACGGGCCGGTGTAGCCGGTGCGCAGCGCGCTGGTGCACCGGTCCACGACGACCAGCGGCCGGCCGCCCAGGACCTCCTCCCGCACGGCCTCCGCGTCCCACCGCGCCGCCCAGGGGTCTTCGTCCGAACGTCTGTCCCGCACCACGCCGGGGTCGCGGTCCCTGTCGACGACCGCGCCGGTGTGACGGGACGATCGTTTCTCCGGCTCTCCGTACATGTCGCCGCCCCCGCCATAAATCGTCCTTCGGAATGCTGTGTCACGTTCCGCACTATTGACGGTGCTCTGCGTGGAGCGCAGAGTCGAGGGCACCAGGATGTGAAGCGATGTGAAGCCGCGATGCCGCCCCGCCGCACCCACCCCGTCGCCAACCGGGCCCTGGCCGCGCTGATCGAGCAGGCCGCCTGGACCCACGCCGCGCTCGCCCGCCACGTCAACGCGGCCGCCGCCGCGAACGGCGACCCCCTTCACTACGACCGCTCGGCCGTCGGGCACTGGCTGACCGGCACCGTCCCGCGCCCGGAGGGGGTGGTCGCGGTGCTGGAGGCGTTCCGGCGGCGGCTGGGCCGTCCCGACCTCGCCGCGGCGCACCTCGGCTGGCCGGACCCCGGCGCCGCGCCGCCCGACGACCCCTGGCACGGCGATCCGGTGGCCCGCCTGGCCACGCTGGGGGAGGACGACCTGCTGAACCGGCGCGCGGTGCTCACGGCGGGCACGTTCACGCTGGCCGCGCTCTCGAGCCTGGCCGCGGGGACGCGCGTCCCGGCCGCCGCGAAGGTCGCCGCCGGGGTGGCCGCGCGGATCACGTCCGGCGGACGGGCTCCGGCCAGGGCGGGCGCGGCCGACGTCACCAGGATCCGCGCCGCGACCGCCGGCTTCGCCGACCTCGACGACCAGTACGGCGGCGGCCACGCCCGCGCCGCCGTGGCCGCCTACCTGGCGCGGGAGGTCACGCCGCTGCTGCACGGCACGACCGGCCGCCGCCGCCCCGACCTGTTCGGGGCGGCGGGCGAGCTGAGCTATCTGGCCGCGTACATGGCGATGGACGCGGGCGCGAACGCCCTGGCCCAGCGCTACTACATCAGCGCCGTCCGGCTCGCCGACGAGGCCGGCGACCTGGTGTCACGCGCGACCGCCCTGCGGAGCATGGCCGTGCAGGCCGCCGAGCTGGGCCACGACGAGGAGGCGCTGGCCCTGGCCGAGGCGGCCGCCTCCGCGCTCGGCGGGCACGGCCCGCCGCGTACGCAGGCCTGGGTCACCGGCATGCGCGCCGAGGCGCACGCCGCCGCCGGCACCCGCCACGACGCGCTGAGCCTGCTGCACCGTACGGAGACGCAGCTCGAACGCGCCGACTCCCGCCCCGAGTCGGAGTGGACCGGCAACTACCGGCGCGAGTCGCTGGAGCACCAGATCGGGCTGACCCTGACCAGGCTCGGCGACCACGCGGGGGCGGCCCGCCATTTCGCCGCCTCCATGGACGCCCGCCGCCCGGTCGAGCGGCGCACCCGCACCCTCATCGGGCTGCGCGCGGCGCACGCGTTCCTGCGCGCCGGGGACGTCGAGCGGGCCGCGGTGACCGTGCTCGGGCTGAGCGAGGACGTCCGGCTGGTGGCCTCCGCCCGCGTCCGGGGCGAGCTGCGCGCGCTGCGGACGGCCTGGCAGCCGTACCGCAAGAGCACCCTCGTCGCGGAGGCCGACCGGGCGGTGCGCGGCGCGTGAAGGACCGCGCGCCGGCTAGACGTCGCGGGTCCAGAGGGTGAGCAGCTCCTCGGCCGCGGCGGTGCGCGGCGTGACGCTCTTCTCCTCGTGATCCACCTCGATCTCGACGGGACGCAGGTCGGGGACGAGCCCGCTGCCGAGCGCCTGCTCCTCGGGCAGGTCCTCGTGCGGGCCGGGCCGCCACCAGTAGACCTGCGGGGTGAGCGGGTGCTCGCCCTGCTCGACATGCGTACGGCTGAGCGACTGCATCGTCTCCATCGCCGCGACCAGGTGCACGTCGCCGATGGCGTGCACCAGCACGTACTCCGGGACGGGGAACGACACCAGTGCGCCCAGCCCCACGTGCGGCAGATGCCGGTCGAGCACGTGCGCGTGGGCGCCGATGTAGCGGTGGGTCTGCCCGATGTGCATGATGGGCACGCCCCAGAGCTGATGGGTCTCGACGTAGTGCGGCTCCCGGTGGATGGAGGCGCGCAGCGCGGCGCCGAACACCTCGTTCTCGGTGCGGTGGCCGAGGTCGGAGCGGTTGAGCGGCACGATGGAGTCGGGCAGGTCCATGACCACCGTCTCGACCAGGCCCGGCGCGAGCGGGCGGGTGGTCAGGGCGGCGAGCAGGCCGGGTGGGTCGGCCAGCGCCTGCTCGGTGTAGAGGCGGATCCGCAGGGAGTCCTCGGCCAGCAGCCGTTCGATGTCGACCGCGGACGCCTGGGCGACGGCCTGGGCCCGACTGTGGTGGCGGCGCACCCCCTGCACGAAGCCGCGGGCGAACTCGGCGGCGAACCCGGGGATCTCGGACGGCGGCAGGAGGCCCGCGTGCTCGGTGTAGGTCGTCACGTCGGCGGGGACGTCGCCGATCTCCGGCACGCTCAGGCTGACGGTCGTCGGGCCGGTGAACCTGGCCTCGACGTTCTCGCCCGCGAAGGCGCTGATCAGAGCGTGGACGGCGACGTCCTGGACCATCGTTCGTTCTCCTTGAGCCGGTGGGCGAGCCCTCCGATCGTAGAGGCGGGCGGCCGTCAGCGGGTCGAGGTCCGCGGCCAGGACGCCACGTCCGCCGCGATGACCAGCGGATGGTCCTCCGGCGTGTGGTGCCCGGCCACCTCGTCGTGCTCGCGCACCTCCAGCGAGGCCATGGTGGCGACGCACCACTTGACCGTCTCGGGCGTCCACATCGAGCCCGGGCCGGGCCGGAAGCCGATCAGCAGCTTCGGCACCTCCGGGCTGCCGGCCGCCCACCGCCCGAACGCCTCCATCCTCGCCACCACGTCCGCGGGCTCGCCGCCGAGCGGCATCGAGCGCGGCCACCGCAGCAGCGGCAGCCGGCTCTCCCTCGTCGGGTACGGCCGCAGGTAGACCTCCAGGTCCTCCTCGGCCGGCGGAGTGGCCATGGTGGCGGGCAGGCCGCGCAGGAAGGCGTTGTCGTCGAGGATCATGGACTCGCCCACGCCCTCGGTCCTGATCGCCCGGAACAGCTCCCGGCCGCCCTCCGGGAACTCCTCCCAGCTCATGGGCTTGATCACGGCCTCGGTGAAAGCGATGCCGCGCACCCGTCCGGGATGGCGGGCGGCCCAGTCGAAGGCCAGCGCGCCGCCCCAGTCGTGGCCCACGAGCAGCACGTCGTCGAGCTCCAGGGCGTCGAACCAGGCGTCGAGGTAGCGGGCGTGGTCGGCGAAGGTGTAGTCGATGGGCGGCTTGCCGGACTCGCCCATGCCGATGAGGTCGGGGGCCAAGCGGCGGCCGGGCCCGGCGGCGGGCATGACGTGCCGCCACAGGTGGGAGCTGGTGGGGTTGCCGTGCAGGAAGACGGTCGGCGCGCCGGAGCCCAGCTCGCGGTAGGCCATGGTGGAGTCGAGGACGTTCAGTACGGGCATGAGCGGATCCGTTCAGGTGTGAAGGGTCATGAGGTCGCGGTCAGCGGAAGGCCGCGATGTTGCGGGCGGCCCAGTCGCCGAACGTGCGCGGCGCCCGCCCGAGCACCCGCTCGACGTCCGGGCTGACCCGCCGTTCCGCCTCGACCGGGTTCCCGAGGATGGCGAGGGTCGCCTCGACGACCGGCTCCGGCATGAACGTGAGCATCCCCGCCCGCGCCTCCTCCGGGCTCTGCTCGGTGAAGCGCACCTCCGTCCCCAGCGCCGCCCCGATGGCCGCGGCGCGTTCGCGCGGGCTGGTCGCCCGGGGCCCGGTCAGCTCGTACGTGCGCCCCTCGTGCCCGTCCTCCCGCAGCGTCACGGCCGCCACCTCGGCGAGGTCGGCGGGATCGACGGCGGGCAGCGCGACGTCGCCGAAGGGCGCGGCGACCGTCCGATGGGCCCGGACGGTCCCGGCCCAGGCCAGGGCGTTGGAGGCGAACCCGCCGGGCCGCAGGATCGTCCACGCGAGACCGGACTCCCGTACGGCGTGTTCGAAGTCCGCCGCGTGGGCGTAGGCGTGCGGCCTGGTCCCCGCGCCCTGCGACGACAGCAGCACCACCCGCCGGACCCCGCCGGCCGCCGCCGCGTCCAGCACCGCCCGTGGCTCCTGGCCGGCGACCAGCAGGAACAGGGCGCGGGCGCCCGTGAAGGCGTCCTTCAGCCCGGCGGGCTCGCCCAGGTCGCCCCGGTGATGCCGGACGCCGGCGAGGGGCGTCCCGGCGTTGCGTGACACCGCCGTCACCTGCTCACCCGCGGCCGTCAGCAGCCGTACGAGCTCGCCGCCCACGTTGCCGGTCGCCCCTGTCACCACGATCATCGCTTCCTCCGTCAGAAGTTAGTTAGCTGACTGACTGAATCGGAGCGAAACCATAGCGGACGGCCGGAGCGGTTGTCTATAGTGAGTGAGGTGACTGACTCAATCAGGGCGGGCAAGCGCGAGCGGCTCGCCGCGGCCGCCGCCCGGGTCCTGCACGAGCAGGGCGTCGAGAAGACCACGCTCGCCGACATCGCCCGCGCGGCCGACGTCCCGGTCGGCAACGTCTACTACTACTTCAAGACCAAGGACCAGCTCATCGGGGCCGCCATCGACACCCACGGCCGCGAGCTGGAGACCCTGACCGCCCGGCTCGACGGGCTCCCCGACCCCCGGGACCGGCTCAAGGCCCTCGTCGGCGGCTGGGTCGGGCAGAGCGACCTCACCGCCCGCTTCGGCTGCCCCACCGGCACCCTCGCCTCCGAGCTGGACAAACGCGACGACGGCCTCGACCGGGCCATCGCCGCCGTCATGGGGGCGCTGCTCGACTGGATGGAACGGCAGTTCGCCGCCATGGGGCGGGACGACGCGCGCGAGCTCGCGGTCGCCCTGCTGGCCGCGTACCAGGGGGTGTCGCTGCTGACCAACACCTTCCGCGACCCCGCCCTCATGCGGGCGGAAGGACGCCGGCTGGAGCGCTGGATCGACTCCCTCGCCTGAAGGGCGGCCGGCGGGCCCAGGTCGCCCACCGCCACGCCCACTCCAGCGGCCCCTGACGGAACCACCGCAGCCACAAGGTCGACCAGACCCACTGCGAAACGAGGACGCCGCCCGCGATCGACAGCACCGTCGCCGTGGACCAGCCGTCCGGCGAGCCGCCTGCCAGGCGGGCGGTCAGCAGGACCAGCACGGTGGCCGTCAGGTAGTTGGTCAACGCCATCCGCCCGAGCGGGGCGAACACGGCCCGCAGAACCGCCCGCAGCGGGGTGCGCAGCAGCACGAGCACGGCGCAGACGTACGCGCCCGCGGTCAGCAGCCCGGCGGCCCCCATCGCCCGCGGGTCGCCCGTGCCGTTCTGCAGCCAGGCCAGCGGCGCCGCCGCGGCCGAGAAGGCCAGGCACAGCAGGACCGGCACGCGGGTGGAGTCCTCGATCCGCGCGGTCACGCCGTACCTGGTGAGCGCCGAACCCAGCAGGAACAGCCCCGGCACCAGCCCGAACGTCCCCGCCCCCGTCGCGAGCGCGGCCACGACGACCACGCCCGCCAGCCAGGTCACCGCCCGGCGCGGCAACCAGGAGGAGGGCAGCAGCACCACGAGGCCGGTGACCGCGTACACGGTCAGGATGTCGCCGTACCACAGCAGGAACATGTGAGCCAGGCCCAGCGCGAGCAGCGCCAGGAGCCGGCGCAGCAGGAGCAGCCGCGGCCGTCCCACCCGCCGCCCGGCAGACTCCAGCAGCAGGGAGAAGCCCACGCCGAACAGCAACGAGAAGATCGGGAAGAACCGCTGGTGGACCAGCAGCCCCAGCCAGGCGTCACCGGCGTCGCCGCCGCCGGTCCGCACGGCCAGGGCGTCGCCGGCGTGCGCGATGGGCTGGACGTTGGCCACCAGGATCCCGCAGAGCGCGAGACCGCGGATCACGTCGAGCGCCACGATCCTGGGGCGCGCGTCCCGTGTCGTCAGATGTTCTTGTGACATGGCCCCACATCCTCGGGACCGCGCGGAAGCGGCGGTACGGGCCGGAAGCAGGGTTCGCGGGCGGCGGGAGTCATACTTTCGGCCGGTACGGCGGGAAGGGCGCGGCTTCTAACCTGAGCGGCGTGACTGACCGGGACCAGCCGGCCGCGCGGCATTGGACGCCCGGCGACCGAGCGTTCGCCGTGAGCGCCGCCGTGGCGGACCTCGGGCTCGGCGTGATCCTCGCCGGTCTGCAGGCGTTCTGGGCGTACAGCGTGGCGACCTCCTGGGGGCCCGGCTACGTGCCGTTCGGGTGCGTGGCGGGGGCGGTCGTGTCCGCGATCGCGCTGGCGCGGCGCCGGGGGAGGGTGCTCGCGGCGGTCGCGGGACAGCTCGTGGCGCTGTCGGCCGCGCTGGTGTCCCGCCTCGCCGGGCTGCCCGCCGAGCCGGGGCCCGCCGCGGCGCTGGCGCTGGCCGTGCTCACCGCCTCGGCCGTACGGACCCTCGCGCCCCGCGCCGCCTGCGCCGTCGCCCTGGGCGGGCCGGCCGTGGTCGCCGCGACCGCCCTGCGGCCCGCCACCGGGCTCCCGCCCGTGACCGCGCTGAACGCCGTGACGTGGCTGGCCGGGCTGGCGGCCGGGCTCGGCGCGCGTGCGCTGGCCGCCCGCCGCGCGGCCATGGCCGAGGCCGTACGCCGCCACGAACGCCTCCAGCTCGCCCGCGAGCTGCACGACGTCGTCGCGCACCACGTCACCGGCATCGTCCTGCAGTCGCAGGCCGCCCAGGTGCTGGCCCGCCGCCGGCCGGAACGCGTCGGCGGCGCCCTGACCGGCATCGAGACCGCCGGCGCCGACGCCCTGGCCGCGATGCGCCGCCTCGTCGGCCTGCTCCGCGACGCGGCCCCGCCCGCGCCGCCCCCGGAGACCCTCGCCGGCCTCGCCGCCCGCTTCGACGGCCCGCCCGTCCACCTGCGCCTGCCCGCGCACGACGAGGACGAAGCCGCCTGGCCGCCGGAGATCGCCGGCACCGTCTACCGCGTCGTCCGCGAAGCCCTGACGAACGTCTCCCGCCACGCCCGCGCCGCCCGCTCGGTCCACGTCACCGTCGCCCGCGAGCCCGGCACGCTCACCGTCGAGATCACCGACGACGCCCCGCCCGCCCCCGCCCGCCGCCGGCGCGCCGCCACGGGCTACGGCCTGCTCGGCATGCGCGAACGCGTGACGGCACTCGGCGGCACCCTGCACGCCGGCCCGCGCCCCGGCGCGCCGGGCTGGTCCGTGCGCGCCGCACTCCCGCTGCCCCCGCCCACCGGATCGGAGCCGCCATGAGCATCAGCGTCCTGCTCGCCGACGACCAGGCGCTCGTCCGGGCCAGCCTGCGGGTCATCCTGGAGGACCAGCCCGACATCCGCGTCGTCGCCGAGGCCGCGGACGGCGACCGGGCGATCGCGCTGGCCCGGCGGCTGCGTCCGGACGTGTGCCTGGTCGACGTCCAGATGCCCGGCTCGAACGGCATCGAGGTGACCCGCGCGCTCGCAGGGCCGGGCGTCCCTTCTCCGCTGCGGGTGGTCGTCGTCACGACGTTCGGCCTCGACGAGTACGTCCACGGCGCGCTCCGCGGCGGGGCCGTCGGCTTCGTGCTCAAGGACGCAGGACCGGCCCTGCTGGTGGAGGCGGTACGGGCGGCCAGCGCGGGAGACGCCCTGATCTCCCCGTCGCTCACCCTGCGCCTGCTCCGCCACGTCACGGCCGCCGGTCAGGCGCCGGGCGACCGGCGTCCGGCGTCGCCGCTGTCGGAGCGCGAGGCGGAGGTGGCCCGTGCGGTCGCGCGGGGGCGTACGAACCCGGAGATCGCCGCCGAGCTCTTCATCTCCCTCAGCACCGTGAAGGGACACATCTCCGCCATCCAGGCGAAGCTCGGCGTACGCAACCGCGTGGGCATCGCCTCCTGGGCCTACGAGACCCGCCTGACGGACGCCCCGTGACGGGGGCCGCGGCTCAGCCGGTCACCTGGCGGAACACCACGGTCGCGCGGTAGCCGTCGTCCGCCTTCTCCACGTCGGCGCTGAGAACGGTGACGCCCGCGTGCTCGGCCCGCCCGCCGTAGAACAGGCGGGCCTCGTCGAGCGCGCGGGCGCGCAGGTCGGCCGGGGTCCGGCCGACGACGGTCACGCGCAGGTCCATGGAGAACGTGCTGTCGTCGTCGCCGAACCAGACATGCGTCCCTAACGGCGGCATGCTCATACGACCGTCCCTCCCGTGGGATTCGCCCAGAATCGCATCTCCCTTCCCGCCGCACGCCCCGGATAACGTTCCCGGCCGCGCTTGACAAGATCCACAGAAGGCGCGTGTAATGGCCGTCGCGTCGCGTGACGCCGGCCGGGGAGTACGGCGGCGGCATGGAGGCGCCCGATCAAAGGGGATGACGCCGTGAACACTCACACGTTCGGTCGTGCCTGACCACCGGATCCCCGCGCGTCATCCCATGCCACGGACGGTGTAGTCGGCCCGTCCCGCTCGCTCTGACGGCATGCCGTGCGGGTTCTCCCATGCCCGCCGACTTCTCACACACCTGCGCACGGAGTGACGAACACGCATGCCCATGGACTTCAACCAGCAGATCATCGACGAGTTCCGCGCCAACGGCGGCCGGGTCGGCGGCCCCTTCGAGGGCGCCAGGCTGCTCCTGCTGACCACCACCGGCGCCCGTAGCGGCGCGCCGCACACCGTACCGGTCGGGTGCCTGCCCGACGGCGACCGCGTCCTCGTCATCGCCTCGGCGGGCGGCTCGCCCCGCCACCCGGCCTGGTACCACAACCTGCGCGCCGACCCTCGCGTCACCGTCGAGGACGGCACGTTCACCTACCAGGCCGAGGCGGTCGTGCTCACGGGCGAGGAACGCGACCGGCTGTTCGCCCGCGCCGTCGAGCAGAGCCCGGGCTGGGCCGACTACGAGACGAAGTCCGGGCGCGTCCTGCCGGTGGTCGCGCTCGTCGCCGCCGATCCCGGCCCGCCCGCCGGCCCGATGGGCGACGGGCTCAAGCGCCTGCACGACGCCTTCCGCCGGGAGCTGGCCCTCATCCGCGCCGAGGTCGCCGCCTCGGGCCCGCGCGTGGCCGCCCAGCTCAAGGTCAACTGCCTGACCCTCTGCCAGGGGCTGCACGTGCACCACGCGCGCGAGGACGACTTCATGTTCCCCGGGCTGGAGGGACGCCATCCGGAGCTGGGGCCGGCGCTGGAGCGGCTGCGGGCCGAGCACGCCGTCGTGGCGCGGCTGCTGGAGGAGCTGCGTACGCTGCTCGCGGCCGACGACGTCGCCCCGGACGCGCTGCTGGCCGAGGTCGAGCGGCTGACGGCGGAGCTGGAGGCGCATCTCGACCACGAGGAGGAGCAGCTCGTCCCGCTGCTCAACGCCCTGTAGCCCTTCCGCCGCTTGTCCCGGATGTGGGATAACATCCCGGATATGAGAAGCGCGGAGGAGCTGGACGCCCGGCTCGCGGGCCGGCTGGCGGAGCTGCGCGTCGAGCGCGGGTGGTCGCTCGACGAGCTGGCCGCCCGCGCCGGCGTCAGCCGGTCCACCCTGTCCAGGCTCGAACGCGCGGAGATCAGCCCCACCGCCGCCCTGCTCAACAAGCTCTGCGCCGTCTACGAGCGGACCCTGTCGCGGCTGCTGGCCGAGGTCGAGACGGAGCCGCCGCTGCTGGTGCGCGCGGCGGAGCAGCGGGTGTGGCGCGACGAGGAGTCCGGCTTCGTCCGCCGGTCGGTCTCGCCGCCGCACCCGGGGCTGCGCGGCGAGGTCGTGGAGGGGACGCTGCGGCCCGGCGCGGACATCGCGTACGACGTGCCGCCCGTCCCCGGCCTGGAGCAGCACATCTGGGTGCTGGAGGGCACGGTCGAGATCACCGCGAACGGCCGCACGCACGCCCTCGACGCCGGCGACTGCCTGCGCTTCCTGCTGTGGGGCGCCTCCCGTTTCCACTGCCCGGGCCCCGGCCCGGCCCGCTACGTCATCCTCGTCGTCCTGCCCTGACCCCCCACTGCTGGAAGGACCTCGCGCATGTACGCCATCGACCTGCTGCCGGCCGAGGAGTTCGACGCCGCGATCAAGGATCTGGCCGTTCTGCTCGCCGACGCCGTAGACGACGGCGCGTCCGTCGGCTTCCTGTCGCCGTTCAGCCTGGAGGAGGCCGCGGCCTGGTGGCGGGCCCAGGCCCCGGCCGTGGCCGCGGGCACCCTGCGGGTCTGGGTCGCCCGTGACGACTCCGGCGTCGCCGGCACGATCGGCCTCGCCCTGGCCACCAAGCCCAACTCCCGCTACCGTGGCGAGATCATCAAGCTCATGGTCCACCGCGACGCCCGGGGCCGCGGCCTGTCCCGCGCGCTGCTCGCCACCGCCGAGCGGGCCGCGCTCGCCGCCGGCGTCCACCTGCTGATGCTCGACACCGAGACCGGCAGCACCGCCGAGCACGTCTACCTCACCGGCGGCTGGACCCGCTACGGCATCGTCCCCGGCTACGCCGCCTCCCCGGACGGCACGCCGGCCGCCTGCAGCTTCTTCTACAAGGACCTCCGGTGATCACCGTGCCGACGCGCAGATGCCTCGGACTTGTGCTGTCCGTCCTGACGATCTGCGGCTGTTCCGCCGCGCCGGCCGCGTCGCCGACGCCGGTTCGCCCGTCCGTGACGGCGCGGCGGTTGGTCGACCTGACAGTGAGCAAGGTCCTGATTCGCGCTCCGGCTGACGCGGCATGGTCCGTGCTCATCGCCAGAGTGTGAAGACCCCTCAACCTGTCCACCGGCTGCCGGAGGGTATCGTTCGATCGCAGATGAACGGCCGGATTGTTGTGGGAACCCTCCATGACCGAAGCATGCCGTTCTGGTGTGAGATCGACTTCATGAAGAATGCAGGCAAGTGGCGACGGTTCCCCACCGGAGACCTGGCGAGGGTGGCGGTGTTCGCCGCGCTCATCGCCGTGCTCGGGCTGCCGGGCTCGGTCAACGTCTTCGGCAACCTGGTCCCGATCACGCTCCAGACCCTGGGCGTGATGCTGGCCGGGGTGATCCTCGGCGCGTGGCGGGGCGCGCTGGCCGTCGCCGTCCTGCTGGTGCTGGTGGCGGCCGGGCTGCCGCTGCTGGCGGGCGGGCGCGGCGGGCTGGGCGCGTTCATCGGGCCCTCCGCCGGGTTCCTCATCGGCTGGCTGCCGGGCGCGGCCGTGACCGGCTGGCTCACCGAGCGGGCCGGCCGCAGCCCGAGCCTGCTCCAGCTCGTCGTGGCCTGCCTGGTCGGCGGCATCGGCGTGATCTACCTGTTCGGCATCCCCGTGCAGGCGCTGGTCACGGGCGCGTCGCTGCCGGCCGCCGCGGCGCTCAGCGCCGTCTTCCTGCCCGGCGACGTCATCAAGGCGGTGCTGGCCTCGGTCGTGGCGCGGGGCGTCCAGCGGGCCTATCCGGACGCGGTGCCCGCCGTGCACCGCGAACGGCTCCGCTCGGGCTGGGGGCGTTGAGCGGTTCATGCCGGTAGCAGCACACGTCCTGCGGCACGCCGCCGCCCGCCCCGGCGCCGTCGCGCTCCGCGGACCGGGCCGCGAGCTCACCTACGCCGGGCTGGCCGGCGACGTCCACGGCGCCGCGCGGCGGCTGCGCGGCCGGGGCGTACGGCCCGGGTCGCTCGTCGCGATCGGGCTCGCCGATCCGGTCGCGCTGCTGACCGCCGTGCTGGCGGCCGACCTCGCCGGGGCCACCCCGCTCGTCGGCGACCCGGCCTGGGACCGGCCGCGCTGGGCGCGCATGCTCGCCGCCGCGCCCCCGGACCTGCTGGTCGACGAGCCGCTGCCGGCCGCGCCCGGCCCCGCGATCGTCCCCGCTCCCGCGCCCGGCGACCTCGCCTGGGCCTGCTTCACCTCCGGCAGCACCGGCCGCCCCCGCGCGATCGTGCGCACCCGCGCCTCCTGGGCGGGATCGTTCCCGCACCTGGCGGACCTGGCCGGGATGAGCGCCGACGACGTGGTGCTGGTGCCGGGACCGCTGTGGTCCTCCCTGTACGCCTTCGCCGCCGTGCACGCCCTCGCCATCGGCGCGACCGCGCTCGTCCCCGGCCGCCGGCCGACGGGCCGCGGCCCCGAGAGCCTGGCCGCGCACCTGGACCTGGCCACGGTCGTGCACCTGGTGCCGCACCTGCTGCCCACCGTGCTGGCCGCCCCCGGATCGGTACGCGCCGCCGTGGCGGGCGGGGCCGCGCTCGCCCCCGGCGTACGAACGGCCGCCGAACGGGCCGGCATCCGGGTGGTGGCCTACTACGGGGCGAGCGAGCTGTCATTCGTCGCCGCCGACGCCGACGGGGCGGGGCTGCGCCCGTTCCCCGAGACCGAGATCGAGGTCCGGCCCGGCGCGGGCGGGCTGGGGGAGGTATGGGCGCGCTCGCCCTGGCTGGCCGAGGGCTACCTGGGCGGCGCGAGCGGGCCGCTCCGCCGCGACGGCGACGGCTGGATGACCGTCGGCGACGTCGCCCGCCCCTACCGGCCGGGGGAGCCGCTGCGGCTGCGCGGGCGCGGTGACGGCGCGATCCAGACCGGCGGGGCCACCGTCGTGCCCGAGGACGTCGAGGAGGTGCTGCGCAAGGTGCCCGGCGTCGGCGACATCGTGGTGATCGGCTCGCCGCACCCGTCCCTGGGCTCGGTGGTGACCGCGGTCGTCGAGGGCGACGGCGGCGCGCCGCCGCCCCGGGCGCTGCTGGAGGCGGTGGCCCGGAGCGGGCTGGACGCGGCGCAGCGGCCCCGCCGCTGGTACGCGGTGCCCAGCCTGCCCCGCACCGGCGCGGGCAAGCCGGCCCGCGCGCTGGTCGCGTCCCGCCTGGCCGGCGGCGACCCCGGCATCAGGCGGCTGACGTGACCGGCTCCGGCATCAGGGCGGCCGATCCCGGCGCGCCCGTCGTCGTGGCGGCCCGCCGCACGCCCATCGGCACGGCCGGGCACGCTTACAAGGACCTCGCCGTCGAGCTGCTGGCCGCCCCGGTCGTCGCCGCCGTCGCCCGCGACGCCCGCCTCGACGGGACCCCCGTGGACGACGTCGTGCTCGGCAACTGCATGGGCCCCGGCGGCAACGTGGCCAGGGTCGCGGCGCTGGCGGCCGGGCTGGGGAACGAGGTGCCCGGCCTCACCGTGGACCGGCAGTGCGGCAGCGGGCTGGCCGCGATCCTCGTGGCGGCGCAGGCCGTACGGGCGGGGGAGGCGGAGCTGGTGATCGCGGGCGGGGCCGAGAGCGCCTCGACCGCGCCGCTGCGTACCCGCAGGGGGGAGAGCGAGCCCTACGCGCGGGCGCCGTTCGCGCCGGACGGCCACCCGGACCCCGACATGGGACCCGCCGCCGAGGCGCTGGCCGCCGCGCGCGGCATCACCCGCGCCCGCCAGGACGCCTACGCCGCCCGCAGCCACGCCGCCGCGCTCGCCGCCCGCGACGCGGGCGCGTTCACCGAGGAGATCGTCCCGGTCGGCGGCCGGCACGACGACCAGCGCCCGCGCCCGCTGCGCGTGGCGTCCCTGGCCCGTCTTCCGGCCGCTTTCACCACGCCCCCGTCAGCGGGATCGGTGACGGCCGGCAACTCCTCCCCGATCAGCGACGGCGCGGCGGCCGTCGCCGTCGTGCCGGAACGGCTGCGCGCCGGCCGGCCCGGGCTGCGGCTGGTCGCCGGGGCCGTGACCGGCTGCGACCCCGCGCTGCCCGGCTGGGGCCCGGTCCCCGCCGTACAGCGCGTGCTGGCGCGTGCCGGGATCGGCATCGAAGAGGTGGCGGCCGTGGAGCTCGTGGAGGCGTTCGCCGCCCAGGTGCTGGCCGTCACCGACGCCCTCGGGCTCGACCCGCTCGGCGCCGACGCCGGCCGCGTCTGCCCGGGCGGCGGCGCGCTCGCGCTCGGCCACCCCTGGGGAGCGACCGGCGCGGTCGTGGTGACCCGGCTGTTCACCCGGCTGGTACGCGGCGGAGCCCCGCCCGGCACGCTGGGCCTGGCCGCGGCGGCCGTCGGCGGCGGCATGGGCGTGGCGGCCCTGTTCGAGGTGGTGTGAAGTGGGGGGAACGTGATCGAGTTCGCGGACGTGCGGGTCCGGCTCGGCGAGCGGGACGTGCTGCGCGGCGTCACCGCCTCGCTCGGCGAGCGGCGGATCGGCGTGGTCGGGGCCAACGGCTCCGGCAAGAGCACGCTCGCGCGCCTGATCAACGGCCTGGCGCTGCCGACGTCCGGCACCGTGACCGTGCTCGGCCTGGACACCCGCCGCCACGCGGCGAGGATCAGGCGCGAGGTCGGCTTCCTGTTCACCGACCCCGACGCCCAGATCGTCATGCCGACGGTGGCCGAGGACGTCGCGTTCTCGCTGCGCCGCCACCGCCTGCCCCGCGAGGAGGCCGACCGGCGGGTCGCCGAGGTCCTCGGCCGCTACGGCCTAGCCGGTCACGCCGACCATCCGGCCCATCACCTGTCCGGCGGGCAGAAGCAGCTCCTCGCGCTGTGCTCGGTGATGGTCCTGGAGCCGCAGGTGATCGTCATGGACGAGCCCACCACGCTGCTCGACCTGCGCCACTCGCGCCAGGTGGCCGACCTGCTGCGCGAGCTGCCGCAGCAGGTCGTGGTGGTCACCCACGACCTGCCGCTGCTGGCCGGCTTCGACCGCGTGCTCGTGCTCGACGAGGGCCGCGTGGTCGCCGACGGCGCGCCCGAGGAGGCCGTCGGCCACTACCGGAAGCTCATGGCGTGAACGGCAGGACCGGTGCCTACGTCCCCGGCGCCTCGCCGCTGCACCGGCTGCCCGCCGGGGCCAAGCTGGTCGGGCTCGCCGTCGTCTGCACGGCCCTGGTGCTGCTGAGCTCGCCGCTCGCGCTGGGGGGCGCGGCGGTGCTCACGGCGGCCCTGTACGCCCTGTCCCGCGTCGGCGTGGTGGCGGCGTGGGCGCAGGTGCGGCCGGTGCGCTGGTTCGCGGTGGCGCTGTTCGCCCTGCAGTGGGCGTTCGTCGGTCTGGAAGGGGCGGCCGTCACGACCCTGCGGGTGGTGGTGGCCGTGGCGCTGGCCGGGCTGGTGACGATCACCACGCGCACCTCGGACATGATGGCCGTGCTGGAGCGGCTGATGGCCCCGGCGCGGCTGGTCGGGCTGGACCCGTTCCGGCTGTCGCTGCTGCTGTCGCTGACGATCAGGACGGTGCCGGTGCTGGCGGACCTGGCGGGCCGGGTACGCGACGCGCAGCGGGCCCGCGGGGTCGAGCGCAGCCTGCGGGCCTTCGCGGTGCCGCTGGTGGTCGGCGCGCTGCGGCACGCCGACGCCCTGGGCGAGGCGCTGAGCGCCCGCGGCCTGGACGACTGACCTTATCTCAAGTTTGACTTATATAAGCAGGACCTGAAATACTCGGGTCGTGCACGCATTCGACGTCCTCGGCGATCCGGTCCGGCGCCGGATCCTGGAGCTCCTCGCCGGCGGTGAGCGAAGCTCCGGCGAGGTCACCGCCGTCATCCAGCAAGAGTTCGGCATCTCCCAGCCGGCCGTCTCGCAGCACCTGCGGGTGCTGCGCGACAACGGGTTCGCCAGCGTGCGGGCCGCGGGCACCCGGCGGCTCTACGCCGTCGAGGCCGGGCCGCTGCGTGAGGTCGACCTCTGGCTGGAGCGCTTCCGCGGGTTCTGGGACCAGCGCCTCGACGCCCTGGCCACCGAGCTGGCCCGCGGCAGGCGCGAACGCAGACCGGCCACCGAGAAGAAGGAGACCCCTGATGAACATGGTTGACGAGATCACCCGGGCGCACCGGGAGTTGTTCGACGGCGAGCGCAAGGAGCTGGTCATCCGCCGCCGCTACGAGGCCGAGATCGAGGACGTGTGGGACGCCTGCACCGACGCCGACCGGCTCAAGCGCTGGTTCCTGCCGGTGAGCGGCGAGCTGCGGCTCGGCGGCAGATACCAGTTCGAGGGCAACGCCGGCGGCGAGATCCTGGAGTGCGTGCCGCCCCGGCGGTTCAAGGTGAGCTGGGCGATGGGCGACGCCCCCGGCCTGTCGGAGGTCGAGGTCGAGCTGACGTCCGAGGGCGGCGCCACCCTGTTCGAGCTGCGGCACGTCGCCGAGGTCCCGCCGAAGATGTGGGAGGGGTTCGGCTGCGGCGGGGTCGGCGTCGGCTGGGACCTCGGGCTGCTCGGCCTGGCCCTGCACCTCTCCGGCGGCGAGAAGGCAGGTGAGGACACCTTCCACCTGACCCCGGAGGGCCGGCAGGTCATCACCGCCTCGGCCCGGGCGTGGGGCGCGGCGGAGGAGGCGGCCGGCATCCCGGCCGGACAGGCGGCCGCCCACGTGACCGCCGTCACCTCCTTCTACGCCCCGGAGCCCGGCGCCTAGATCGGACCGGCCGGGTGGGCGGCGGGGCTCGGAGGTAGGGTGGTGAGTGAACATTCACTAACCCCTCCGAGAAAGGGGACGCCCATGAGGCTGGCAGTCTTCGGAGCGACCGGCGGCATCGGGCTCGAACTGGTCCGTCAGGGCCTCGACCGGGGCCACGAGATCACCGCCGTCGTACGCGCCGCCGCCCGGCTGCCCGCCGGGCTCCGTGACCGCGTCGAGGTCGTCGAGGCCGACGTCATGGACCCCGCCGCCGTCGCCCCCGGCGTCGCGGGCCGTGACGCCGTGCTCAGCGCCATGGGCAGCCGCGAACGCGGCCCCACCACCGTCCACTCCGGCAGCGTCGCCGCCATCACCGAGGCCATGCGCCGCGCCGGCGTGCGGCGCGTGCTGACCGTCGGCGCGGCCGGCATGGTGGCCGACGCGGGCGACGGCCCCTTCACCCGGTACGTGCTCAAGCCGCTCATCGTGCAACCGCTGTTCCGCCACTCCTACGCCGACCTCGCGGCCTCGGAGGAGCTGCTGCGCCGCGCCGGCCTCGACTGGACCGTCGTCCGGCCCGGCCGGCTGCGCGACGCCCCGCCCACCGGCCGCTACCGCACCTCCTGGGACCGCTGCGTCAGGGGCGGCCACAGCACCGTGCGCGCCGACACGGCCGACTGCATGCTCTCCCTCCTGGACGATCCGGCGAGCGCCGGCCACGTCGTGTACGTGACCTCCTGACCAGGGATCAGGCGGGCCAGCGGCCGTCGGCCCGCGCCCGTTCGACGGCCGCGAGCCCGGCGGGGCGCATCCGGCCGGCCGCCGTCAGCCGCGCCACCCGGTCCACGTTCGACCGCGACCAGGCGCTGCGCGGCCGGCGCGGGGTGTAGCGCTGCAGGTAGGTCGCCGCGTCCCGCGAGCGGGTCAGCCCGTCGATCCAGCCGTGGCACAGGGCCTCCTCCACCGCCTCCTCGTACGTCAGCCGGGTCGGCTCGACGGTGCCCTTCTTGGCGAGCACGACCCACACCTCGCTCGCGCTGCCGGCGTGCCGCTCCAGCCAGTCCCGCCAGGCGGCGGCGTCCTCGAAGATCTCCATGGGTCCATCATCGCGCCCAAAGTGCTCATCCCCTGAGTCCTTTTCCTGCCAGGATGAACGCATGCGCGCAGACCGCCTGGTCGCCGCCCTCCTCCTGCTCCAGGGACGCGGCCGCCTGACCGCCTCGGAGCTGGCCGGGGAGCTGGAGATCTCCGTCGCCACCGCCCGCCGCGACCTGGAGGCGCTGTCGGCCGCGGGCATCCCCGTCTACCCGCAGCCGGGACGCGGGGGCGGCTGGTCGCTGGTGGGCGGGGCGCGTACGGACCTGACCGGGCTGACGGCCGCCGAGGCGCGGGCGCTGTTCCTGCTCCTCGGCCCGGCCACGCCCGCCGCGCCGGCGCTCACCTCGGCCCTGCGCAAGCTCGTACGGGCGCTGCCGGCCACCTTCCGCGCGGACGCCGAGGCGGCCGCGCGGGCGGTGGTGTCGGACCCGGCCGGCTGGGGTGAGGCGGGACGGGAGCCGCCCGCCCTGGTCCGGACGCTGCAGGACGCGGTCGTCGCCGGGCGCAAGGTGCGCCTCACCTACGCCCGCAAGGGCGGCGAGCCGGCCGAGCGGCTGGTCGATCCCCTCGGGCTGGTGGACAAGGACGGCCTGTGGTACCTCGTGGCGGGCACAGAGGCGGGCCGGCGGACGTACCGGGTGGACCGCGTCACCGCCGCCGAGCCCACCGAGCTGCCCGCCGAGCGGCCGGACGGCTTCGACCTCGCGGCGGAATGGGAGCGCGTCGTCGGCGAGGTCGAGCGCCGCCGCTCCCTCGTGACGGCGGTGGTGCTCGTCGCCGGGCGGCACGCCGGGGTCCTGCGCGACCACTTCGGACGCCACTGCGAGGTGCTCGGGCACGAGCCGGACGGCCGGGCCCGGGTACGGGTCGCCGCCCCGATGGCCCTGTCGATCGCCGAGCAGCTCGCCGGCTGGGGCGCCCAGGCGGAGGTCGTCGAGCCGGAGGAGGTGCGCGCCGAGCTGGCCAGGATCGGCGCCGAACTCGTCGCCCGCTACGCGCCCGAGGCAGCGGTGCGGCCGGAGGGGTGAGGTTTACCCCCGGTTGGGTCGGGCAGCAGCCTCATTCCGAACTTATCTGATCATCTCTAGCCTTGAGGCTCATGACTGACTGGCTCATCGGACTGATGGAGACGCTGGGGGCCCCAGGGGCGGGCCTCGCGATCGCGTTGGAGAACCTCTTCCCGCCCCTGCCCAGCGAGGTGATCCTGCCCATGGCGGGTTTCACCGCCAGCCAGGGGGAGCTGGACCTGCTGGACGTGATCGTGTGGACCACCATCGGCTCCGTCGTCGGGGCGCTGGCGCTGTACTGGGTGGGCGCGATGCTCGGGCGCGACCGCGTGATCCGCCTGGTGGAGCGGATGCCGCTGCTGAAGACGTCCGACATCGAGAAGACCGAGGCGTTCTTCCAGCGGCACGGCCGCAAGACGGTCTTCTTCGGACGGATGATCCCCGTCTTCCGCAGCCTCATCTCCATCCCGGCGGGGGTGGAGCGCATGCCGCTGCCCATGTTCCTGCTCCTCACCACCGGGGGCAGCCTGATCTGGAACGTCATCTTCGTCTACGCCGGCTACCTGCTCGGGGAGCAGTGGCATCTCGTGGAGACGTACGTGGGGGTCGGCACCAACGTGGTGATCGGGATCGTCGTGGCCGCCGTGCTGGTGTTCATCGGGGTACGGGTGGCCGAGCGGCGCAAGGAGAAGAAGGCGGCGCGCCGCTGACCCGGCCAGATCCCCGCCCTCGGGCCGCCTGGCCCGAGGGCGGGGATCTTTCCGTCAGTGGCCGGCGCCGGCCAGGTTGAGGCCGACGACGCCGAGGAGGATGAGCCCGATCGAGATCAGCTTCAGCGGGGACGTGTCCTCGCCGAGCGCGATCATGCCGAGCGTGGCGGTGCCGACGGCGCCGATGCCGGTCCACACCGCGTAGGCGGTGCCGACCTCCAGGTTCTTCAGCGCCATCGCGAGCAGCCCGAACGACAGCACCGCGGACACGCCGAAGGCGACGCTCGGCCAGAGCGCGGAGAACCCGTTGGTGAGCTTGAGCGAGTAGGCCATGACGACCTCGAACAGACCGGCGGCGATGATCAACAACCAGGCCATGACGGCTCCTTCCCAGGGAGCGTCGTCTTTGCAGGCCGGGTACGGCGCGTCTCGTCCGGGCGGGCCACCGGATCGGGGCCCGCGTCCACGACAACGGCCCGTCCGCCGCTCCTATTCCGGTCTGCCCGATCACAACCGTTCAAGACCCGCGCCCGCTCCCTCCGCTACAACGGATGCCGCTGGAGAGGGAGGTGGGGCGGATGACGGTGGGGTTCGCCGGGCTGGGCCTCATGGGGCAGCCCATGGCGGTCAATCTGGCCAGGGCCGGCGCGCCGCTCGTGGTGTGGAACCGGACCCCGTCCCGCGCCGAGGCGCCGCGGGCGGCCGGGGCGCGGGTGGCGGCGGACCCGGACGAGCTGTTCCGGCTGGCGCGGGTGGTGCTGCTCATGCTGGCCGACGAGGCCGCCGTGGACGCCGTGCTGGGCCGCGGCACCCCGAGCTTCGCGTCACGCGTGTCCGGCCGGATCGTGGTGCACATGGGGACGACCGCGCCCGCGTACTCGGCGGCGCTGGCCGGCGACGTGCTCGCGGCCGGCGGCCGGTACGTGGAGGCCCCGGTGTCGGGCTCGCGCGGCCCCGCCGAGGCCGGCCGGCTCGTGGCGATGCTGGCGGGCGAGGCGGGCGCCGTGGAGGAGGTACGGCCGCTGCTGGCCCCGATGTGCTCCGGGACGGTCCCGTGCGGGCCGGTCCCCGGGGCGCTGCTGATGAAGCTGGCGGTGAACCTGTTCCTCATCACGATGGTGAGCGGGCTGGCCGAGTCGGCCCACTTCGCCGCCCGGCACGGGCTGGACATGGAGACGTTCGCGCGGGTGCTCGGCGCCGGGCCGATGGCCAGCGACGTCTCGCGGGTCAAGGCCCGCAAACTGGTCGAGGGCGACTTCGCCGCCCAGGCGGCCGTCGCGGACGTGCTGAAGAACAACCGGCTCATCGCCGAGGCGGCGCGGGAGCGCGGCGTGGCCGCGCCGCTGCTGGACGTCTGCCACGCGCTGTTCGCCGAGACGCTGCGGCTGGGGCACGGCGGGCTCGACATGGTGGCCGTGATCCGCGCGATCGAGGCCAGGACGGAGAGAGGACGGACAGCGTGATCATCGTCACCGGCGGCTCACGGGGGATCGGCGGCAGCATCGTGGAGCGGCTGAGCGCGGGCGGCGCGAGCGTGCTGTTCACGCACTCCGGCTCCGACGAGGAGGCGCGGGAGCTGGAACGGCGGCTCGGGCCGCGGGTCCGCGGCCTGCGCCACGACGTCAGGGACGACCCCGGGACGCTGTTCGCCGCGGCCGAGGCGATGGGTGAGGTGATGGGCGAGGTGACCGGGCTGGTGAACAACGCGGGCGTCACCGGACGGCTCGGCCCGTTCACCGAGCTGACGGACGACGACCTGCGGCGCGTGGTCGAGGTCAACCTGGTCGCGCCGCTGCGCCTGTGCAGGGAGGCGGCCCGGCGGTGGCGGGGACGGCCGGCGGGCGGGAGGGCCATCGTGACGATCTCGTCGGTCGCGGCCCGCACCGGATCGCCCGGCGAGTACGTCGCCTACGCCGCCACCAAGGCCGCCGTGGAGACCATGACGATCGGCCTGGCCAAGGAGCTCGCCCCCGAGGTGCGGGTCAACGCCGTGTCGCCGGGCACCATCGACACCTCGATCCACGCGCGGGCGGGCGAGCCCGGACGGGCGTGGCGGGTGGCCGAGCGGGTCCCGCTGGGGCGTCCCGGGCGGCCGGAGGAGATCGCGGCGGCGGTGGCGTGGCTGCTGTCGGACGAGGCGTCGTACGTGACCGGCGCCGTCATGAACGTCGCCGGCGGCCTGTAGCACAGCTAGGGGCGCAGGGCGGCCAGCCAGCGGCCCGGGGTGAGGCCGTAGGCGCGCTTGAACATGCGCGTCATGTGGGCCTGGTCGGCGAAGCCCGCCTCCAGGGCCGCCTCGCCCAGCGGCGTGCCGTGCCGCAGCGCCCGCCGTACGACGTCGAGCCGGCGCATCGTGCGGAAGCGGGTCGGGCTGGTGCCGAAGGCGGCGCGGAACTGGCGGGCCAGCGTCCACCGGTCGAGCCCCGACACACCTTCCAGCTCCGCCACCGTCAGCCGCGCGGCCGGGTCGGCCGCGATCAGCTCGCGCACCCGCGCCAGCGCCGCCACCGCCAGCGGCCCGGGACCGTCCTGTACGGGGCCGCCGGCGTGCCTGCGCAGCGCGTCGGCCACCAGCACCGCGACCTCCAGCCGGGCGAACGCGCCCAGCGGCTCGTCCATCCGGCGCAGGCAGGCCAGCAGCGACGGGTCCATCCCTGACGACGCGACGATCGGGTCGGCCACGAACGGCAGCGGCCCGCCGCCCAGCGCCTCCCGCACCAGGAACGGATCCACGTACAGGATGCGGTAGCCGAACCCCTCGTCACTGCCGGCCGCGCCGTCGTGCGGCTCGTCGGGATGCAGGACGTGCCACTCGCCCGGCAGGCAGTGCCGCCGCTCGCCCCGGTAGCGGAAGGTCTGCACGCCGGACAGCGTCACGCCGAGGGCGTAGGTGTCGTGGCGGTGGGTGGCGAACGCCGCGCCGACGAGTCTCGCCTCCAGCCGTTCGATGCCCTCGGCGCCGTGGCCGAAGCGCAGCCGCTGCCCGGGGACCGGCTGCAGATGCTCGCTCAGGTCGTCCATCCCGGACGGGACTCTAGCACCGGGCGCGCGGGGTAGGGGGGAGCGAGGAGAGACAGGAGGCGACGTGGGCAGAGCCGTGTACGTCGGCGCCGCCGTCGAGGTGGCGGCGCCGCCCGAGCAGGTGTTCGCGCTGCTCACCGACTGGGCCAGGCAGCGGGAGTGGATGTTCCTGACCAGCACCCGCCAGGTGGCCCCTGACGCCGTCGAGGCCTACACCGGGGTGGGGCCGGTCGGGTTCATGGACACGATGACGATCACCCGGTGGGAGCCGCCCGAGCTGGTGGTGATGGAGCACACCGGGCGGCTGGTGCGCGGCCGGGGCGCGTTCCGGGTGCGGGCGCTCGGGAGCGGCAGCCGGGTGATCTGGACGGAGGAGCTGCTGGTGCCGTTCGGGGCGCTGGGGCGGGCCGGATGGCCGCTGGTGCGGCCGGCGGCCAAGGCGGTGTTCCGTCACAGCCTGCGGGGGCTCGCCGCCCTGGCGGCGGCCGAGCGGCGGAGGTGACCTCGGGGCTTCAGGCGTCCACGGAGACCTTCGCCGCGCCGATGCGCCCCATGCGTTCGGTGCCCCAGGCGCCGAGGGGGGCGAGCGCCGCGTTGAGCGAGACGCCGTGCTCGGTCAGGGAGTACTCGACCTTCGGCGGCACCTCGCGGTAGACCTCGCGGTGCACCAGGCCGTCCTCCTCCATCTCGCGCAGATGCTGGACCAGCATCTTCTCGCTGACGCCCGGCAGGCCGCGGCGCAGCTCGGCGAACCGGCGGGTGCCGTGGTGGTGCAGCTCCCAGAGGATGAGGGACTTCCACTTGCCGGCGACCACGTCCATGGCCGCGTCGATGCCGCAGAAGTAGGGACCCCGTCGTGCCGATGACGCCATCCGCTCTCTCCCAGCCGTACTTACTTTTTGGTAAGTACCTGACTAAATAGTCCGTACTGGTCAACCCTACCGGTAGTGGACAGGATGGGGCCATGACGAACCACGACATTCAAGTGAGCGTTCTCGGCCTGGGAGAGATGGGCGGCGCGCTCGCGGCCGCCCTGGTGGCGGCCGGGCATCCGGTGACGGTGTGGAACCGGTCGCCGGGCAAGGCGGACCGCCTGGTCGCGCAGGGCGCGCGGGCCGCCGCCACGGCCGGTGACGCGGTGCGGGCCGGCCAGCTGGTGATCGTCTGCCTGCTGGACGACGCCTCGGTCCGCGAGGTGCTCGAACCGCTCGCGGGCGAGCTGGCCGGCCGGACCCTGGTCAACGTCACCACCACGACACCGGCCCAGTCACGGGAGATGGCGGCCTGGGCGAAGCGCGCCGGGGTCGCCTACCTCGACGGCGGCATCATGGCCGTGCCGCCGATGATCGGCCGGCCGGGGTCGTCGGTCCTCTACAGCGGGTCGGCGGACGCCTTCCACGAGCACAAGCACCTGCTCGACCTGTGGGGGAGCAGCACCTACTTCGGCGCGGACGCCGGCCTCGCCTCCCTGTACGACCTCGCGCTCCTCTCCGGCATGTACGTCATGTTCGCCGGGTTCATGCACGGCGCCGCCATGGTCGCCCCGGCCGGCGTGACGGCGAGGGAGTTCGCCGCCATGGCCGCCCCGTGGCTGACCGCCATGACCGGCGGCTTCGAAGGGTTCGCCGCGGTGATCGACGGCGGCGACTACACCGTGCCGGGGCAGCAGAGCCTGGAGTTCTCCGACCTCAGTCATCTCGTGGCCGCCAGCGCCGAGCAGGGCGTCAGCACCGAGGTCGTCGCCATGGTCCAGAAGCTCGTGCAGCGCCAGGTCGACGCCGGTCACGGGAAGGAGGGCTTCGCCAGGATCATCGAGAGCATCAGGCGACCGGCCTGACGGCCCGCCTCCCCGCGCCGTGCCGGGCCACGGCGGCGGCGAACGCGGAGATCACCGGATGCGGCCGGCCGTCCCGCTCGGCCAGCTCCGGCTGGAACAGCGTCGCCAGGAAGAACGGATGGCCGGGCAGCTCGGCGACGCGGGCGGCCCCGTCGTCAGCACCGTCGTCGGCGGCGTGGCCGGAGAAGACCAGCCCGCCCGCGGTCAGGGCGTCCCGGTAGGACTCGTTGAGCCCGTACGAGCAGACGTAGGACTCCAGCGTCTCCGGCGCGGCCACGATCCTGGCGACGAGGGTGCCGGGCGTGAGCCGGACCAGGCTCTCGTGACCGGCCAGCGAGCAGGCCAGCGGCGTGAGCAGGAAGTCGCGGCCGGCCGGGTCGTTCTCGGCGTGCGCCACGTCCAGGCCGCACACGTGGCGTGCGTACTCCAGGAGCATGTGCTGGAAGCCCGCGCAGGTGCCGAGGAACGGCAGGCCGCCCTCCCTGGCCACGCGCACGGCCTCGACCGCGCCCGCCTCGTCCCGGTACGGGCTGCCGGGCAGCAGCCACACGCCGTCGAAGCCGTCCAGCCCGGCGGCGACGTCCGTGGTGGGGATCCAGTAGGGGTCGAGGGCGATGCCGTCGCGCTCCCGCAGCGCCTCCATGACCCAGGGGACGCGGGTGTGCGAGCGGACGCTGGGGGAGCGGTCCCCGACGAGGGCGATTCTCATGCCACCATCGTGACGGCCGCTACCGGTGAAGCGCCAACGATGATTCCTGCACCTGCCATAAGGGTTGCTGATGGAATAGCCTGGCGAAATGGCGCAGAGCAAGGCCGGCGACGTCGACGGCTACCTGACCGAGGTCCCCGCGGAACGCAGGGAGGTGCTGACCCGGCTGCGGCAGTTGTGCCGGGAGGAGCTGGCGGGCTTCGAGGAGGTCATGGCGTACGGGATGCCGGCGTACGGGCGCGACGGCTCCTGCGAGATCGCGTTCGCCAGCCAGAAGCAGTACATCTCCTTCTACCTCATGCGCGCCGACGTCCGCGAGGCGTTCGAGGAGCGGCTGGCCGGACAGGACATGGGCAAGGGCTGCCTGCGGTTCCGCAAGCCGGAGAACGTCGACTTCGGCCTGTTGCGGGACCTGCTCAGGGCCACTGCGGCCGGGTGAAGCGCCGGCGATCGGTCCTGCCCCTGCTATAAGGGGTGCTGATGGACCCTCATCTGCTGACGACGTTCGTGACCGTGGCCCGGCGCGGCTCCTTCTCGGCCGCCGCCGCCGAGCTGGGCTACACGCAGTCGGCGATCTCCCAGCAGATCGCCGCGCTGGAGGCCGACCTCGGCCTGCCGCTGCTGAGCCGGCGTCCCGTGGAGCCGACCCCGGCCGGCAGGCGGCTGCTGGAGCACGCCGAGCCGCTGCTGCTGCGGCTACGCGCGGCCCGCGCCGACGTGCTGCGGAGCGCCGCCGCGCCCCGCGACCGGATCGCCCTGGCCGTCACCCCGCTCGGCTTCAGCGCCGCCCTCGCCGACCGGCTGGCGCGGGCCCGCGCCGCACGGCCCCGGCTGGAGGTGACCGTGGTGACGTGCGGGCGCGAGCGGGTCGCCGCGCTGGTGGCCGAGGGGGAGGCGGACCTCGGGCTGGTCGACGGCCTCGCCGCGCCCAGCGACCCGCTGCGGCCGCCCGACGCCGGGCCGATGACGATCGCGGGCGTCGGCGAGGAGGACGTGGTCGTGGCCCTGCCCGCCGGCCATCCCCTGGCCCGGCGGGCGGCGCTGCGGCTGGCCGACCTGGCGGACGCGCGCTGGCTGCGGACGCCGCTCTGCCCGCTGTCCCGGCTGCGCGCCCTCGTCGGCGACGGCTTCCCCGTGGGCCTTGAGCATCGGGGCGACGACGTGCGCACCCTGATCGCCCTCGTGGCCGCCGGGCACGGCCTGACCCTGCTGCCCGCCTCCGCCCTGTCCGCCTCCGCCCTGTCCGCCACTGTCCTGGGCGGTGCGGTGGCGGGCGCGGTGGGGGTGCCGGTGTCCGCGCCGCGCCTCGTCCACCGCGTCGAGCTCCTGCACGGCACGCTGCCGCCGGGCCCGGCCGCCGACCTGGCCCGCGCGCTCACCGGCTGAGGCGGCTGTCAGGCGGTGCGCGGGGGCTGACAGCGTTCTGTGCGGGAAACGGCAGGGCCGCCCCCCACGATGGGCCCCATGTACGCCTTCGAAGCCGAGGGCCTGGTCAAACGCTTCGGCGAGACCACCGCCCTGAACGGCATCTCCTTGTCCGCCCCGCCCGGCACCGTCCTCGGGGTCCTCGGCCCCAACGGGGCCGGCAAGACCACCGCCGTACGCGTCCTGGCCACGCTCCTGCGCCCCGACGCGGGCCGCGCGGCCGTCGCCGGCGTGGACGTCGTGCGCCACCCCGCCCGCGTCCGCCGCCTCATCGGCCTGACCGGCCAGTACGCCTCCGTCGACGAGGACCTTACCGGCACGGAGAACCTCGTCCTCATCGGCCGCCTGCTCGACCTGCGCTCCGGCGAGGCCAAGGCCCGCGCCGCCCGCCTGCTGGCGGACTTCGGCCTGGCCGAGGCCGCCGACCGGCGCGCCGCGACCTACTCGGGAGGCATGCGGCGCCGCCTCGACCTGGCCGCCAGCCTCGTCGGCCGGCCCGAGGTGATCTTCCTGGACGAGCCGACCACCGGCCTCGACCCGGCCAAGCGCGAGGACGTGTGGGCGATCGTCCGCCGCCTCGTCGCCGACGGCGTCACCGTCCTGCTCACCACCCAGTACCTGGAGGAGGCCGACGCCCTGGCCGACGCCATCTCGGTCGTCGACCACGGCCGGGTGATCGCGCACGGCACCGCCGCCGAGCTCAAGCGCGTCGTCGGCGGCCAGACCGTGCTGGTGCGCCCCGCCGACCCGGCCCGCCTGGCCGAGGCGGCGGCCATCGCCGCGGCGGTCGCTGGCCGTCCCGCCGAGCCGGCCGGCCGCGACGTGACGACCGTGCCGGTGGACGACGCCGCCGCGTTCACCGAGATCGTCCGCCGCCTGGACGCGGCAGGCCTCGCCGTCACCGAGCTGTCGCTCCGCCTCCCCAGCCTGGACGAGGTCTTCTTCACTCTCACCGGCCACCGCACCGGACAGGAGAGCGCCGCATGACCACCACCGAGACCGCGGCCCCCTCGCGGGCCGCCGCCCACGGCGAGGAGGGGCGGCGCCCGTTCCGGCTCGCCCGGCACAGCCTCGCCCTGGCCGGGCGGAGCGTCCGCAAGACCCTGCGCACCCCCGAGCAACTGATCGACGTCACCCTGCAGCCGGTCGTGTTCGTCGTCGTCTACGTGTTCCTGCTCGGCGGCGCGGTCGCCGGCTCGACCGGCGAGTACCTGCAGTTCCTGCTTCCGGCGATCATGGTGCAGACCGTGCTGTTCGGCGGGATGGCGACCGGCGTCAACCTCAACACCGACATCAAGAAGGGGGTCTTCGACCGGTTCCGCAGCCTGCCGATCGGCCGCTCGGCGCCGCTCATCGGCTCGGTGCTGGGCGACCTGATCCGGTACGTGCTCGCGGAGGCGGTGCTGCTCGGCTTCGGCTACGCGCTGGGCTTCCGCGCGCACACGGGGATCGTGCCCGTGCTGGCGGCGTGCCTGCTCGCGGTGTTCCTGGCGTTCTGCGTGAGCTGGGCGTTCGTGCTGGTCGGGATGCTGATGCGGGAGCCTGGCGGGGTGCAGGGGACGGCGTTCATCGTGCTGTTCCCGCTGACGTTCGGCACCAGCATGGTCACCCCCAAGGAGACGCTGCCGGGATGGCTGCGGGCCTGGGTCTCGGTCAACCCGGTCAACCACGCCATGGAGGCCGCACGCGGGCTGATGCTGGGCGGGCCCGTCGCCACCGGCGTGGTGTGGACGCTGGTGTCGGGCGTGGTGATGCTGGCGGTGCTCGCCCCGCTCGCCGTCGCCGCCTACCGCCGCCGCGCCTGACCGGCCGCACCCACCGGTGCCCGGCGCCTGACCGGCCGCGCCGCCGGCGCGCCGCGCCTCACGGGCCGGTGCAGCCGCTGTCGGGCGGGTCCGCCGTGGCCGCGCGGACCAGCGACACGGCCTCGGCGGGGGGCAGGGCACGGCCGCGGGCGTGGGCGGCGGCGTAGCGCGCCGCGCCCAGCCGGGCGCGCAGCCGGGACGTCAGGCGGGCCACGTCGGGAAGCGCCGCGTCGGGCGCGCCCCGCAGCCGTTCGGCCGCCCCGGTCAGCGTCGCCGCCCGCTCCGGCGCGCCCTGCGCCTCCCGCAGCTCGGCGACGGCGACCGCGGCCCGCGCCAGCACCGGCATGTCCCGCACCAGCAACGTCAGCTCGACCGCCTCGGCCACGCGCCCGGCCGCCTCCTCCAGCGCGCCGCGCGCCACCGCCAGATGGACCTGCCCGATCAGGACCAGCGCCCGCAGCTGCGGCGCGACCGAGGCGGACTCCTCCAGCAGCGCCGCCGCCCGCTCGTACGACCGCCCCGCGGCCCCGAGCTCGCCCTCCATCCGGGCCAGGTCACCCAGCCCCAGGTGGGCGAAGGCGAGATCGTGCTCCGACGGCTCGACGCCGTCCGGCTCCAGCATCGCGCGGAACTCCGCGCGGGCCCGCTCGACATCGCCCTGCCTCACCCGGATCTGTGCCCGCCAGCCCTGCTGGTGCAGCAGGCCCGCCTCCGGATCGAGCTCGCGCAGCAGCGTCATGGCCTCCGCCATGGCCGCCAGCGCCGCGTCGAACTCGCCGAACACCGCGTGCGCCTCCGCCAGCACGGTCAGCGCCATCGACAGGCCCCACCGCTCGCCGGCCACCCGCAGGTGCGCGCACGCCGCCAGCAGGTCCTCCCGCGAGCCGGCCATGTCGCCGTCGTTCTCCTTCAGCGCGGCCCGCGCGACGTACAGCATGCCGCGCGTCCAGGGGTCCGGGTGGGACAGACGCCGCCCGATCACCTCCATGCCGAACGCCGAGTCGTCGGTGAACAGCGCCAGCGCCGGCTGCAGCATCGCCAGCACCGGATGCTCCGGCTCCGGCTCCGCCTCCTCGGCCGTACGGCGCAGCTCGCGCAGCGCGGACTCCGCCCGGATGTGCCCGCCGGCCAGCGCGCCGTTGATCAGGCAGACGGCGGAGGCGATGAGGCGGGCCTGCCGGGGGGCGGAGCCGGGCAGGGCGAGCGCGCGTTCGAGCCAGCCGACGGAATCGGCGTTGAAGCCGCGGATGACCCAGAACGTGCCCATCGCCGCCGCCAGCCGCAGCGCCGTGTCGGCGTCGCCGGTGTCGGCCGCGTGGTGCAGCGCGGTCAGGATGTTGTCGTGGTCGGCCAGCAGCCGCGCGATCCAGGCGAGCTGGTCGGGGCCGCGCAGGTGCGGCTCGGCCCGCTCGGCCAGGTCGCGGTAATGGGCGGCGTGGCGGGCGCGGGCCTCGGCCAGGAGACCGGCGTCGGCCAGCCGTTCGAGCCCGTACTCCCTGATCGTCTCCAGCATGCGGTAGCGGCCGTCGCCTGCGGCCTGCACGAGGGACTTGTCGACCAGGGCGGCGAGCACGTCGAGGCTGCCGCCGGCGCCCTCGGCGGCGGCCAGGTCGAAGCCGCCCGCGAAGACGGCGAGCCGTTCGGCGAGGACCCGCTCGTCGTCGTCGAGCAGGTCCCAGCTCCAGGCGACGACGGCCCGCAGCGTCCGGTGCCGCGGCAGCGCCGTACGGCTGCCGCCGGTCAGCAGCAGGAACCGGTCGCCGAGCCGGTCGGCGAGCTCGCGCGGGGTCAGGGCACGCAGCCGGGCCGCGGCCAGCTCGATGGCGAGCGGCAGCCCGTCCAGCCGGCGGCAGATCTCGGCGGCGACGCCCGGGTCGAGGACGAGGGCGGGGTCGATGGCCGCGGCGCGGTCGGCGAGCAGCCGCACGGCGGGCTCGGGCGGCAGCGGCGGCACGGGACTGAGGGTCTCGCCCAGGATGCCCAGCGGCTCGCGGCTGGTGGCCAGCACCCGGAGGCGGGGGCAGCGGCCGAGCAGCTCCTCCGCCAGCCGGGCGGCGGCTTCGACCACGTGCTCGCAGTTGTCCAGCACCAGCAGGACGCGGCCCGGCGACAGCGCCTCGGCCAGGGACTCGACCGTGCCGCTCACACCGGGATGGCGGCTCGCCTGGTCGCCGAGCACGGACAGCACGGCCCGCGGCACGTCGGCCGGGTCGGTGACGGCGGCCAGCTCCACCAGCCACGTCGCGGTGTGCTCGGCCACCAGGGCGGCGGCTGCCGTGGTCGCCAGCCGGGTCTTGCCCGCGCCGCCCGGCCCGACCAGCGTGACCAGCCGCCCCGCGCGGAGCTGGTCGTGGAGCCGCGCGAGCTCGGCGTCGCGGCCGACGAAGCTGGTCAGCGGGGCGCGCAGGTTCGTCCGCCGGGGGCGGGGCGGCTCGGCCCGCAGCACCTCCAGGTGGGCCTCGCGCAGCTCGGCCCCGGGCCCGGTCCCGAGCTCGGCGGCCAGGGCGCGGCGGCACTCCTCGTACGCGGCCAGGGCCTCGGACCGCCGCCCGGCGGCGTGCAGGGCCCGGACCCGCAGCGCGTGCAGCCGCTCCCGCAGGGGATGGCGAGCGGCCAGCTCCCCCAGCTCACCCACGACGTCGGCTTCGGGGGTGGCGGGCAGGGCCAGGCGTGCCTCCGCGCGGTCCTCGACGGCCGCCAGCCGCGCCTCCTCCAGCCGTGCGGCGTGCCCGGCCGCGAACGGCAGCGCGGCCAGCTCGCCCAGTGCCGGCCCCCGCCACAGCGCCAGCGCCTCGGTCAGCAGCCGCTCACGTACGGCCGGATCGGCCTGCCGGCGGGCCTCGGCGGTGAGCCGGTCGAACGCCTCGGCGTCGGTCCCGGCGTCCAGCCGGTAGCCGCCGGGCACCGACACCAGCGCCCCGGCGCGGGGCAGCGCCCGCCGCAGGCGGGAGACCAGCGACTGCAGCGCGTTGCCAGGGTCGGCGGGCGGGTCGTCCGGCCACAGGCACCCGGCCAGCTCCTCCGCCGTGACGGCCCGCCCGGCCGCCAGCGCCAGCCGGGCGACCAGCAGGCGCAGCCGGGCGCCGCCGACGGCGGCCGACTCGACCTCGATCGGCCCCAGGATCCCCACGCGCACACGACCATGCTGCCACCGCCGCGCGGCCCGGAAGCCGGGGGAGCGGTCAGGCGTGCCAGTCGGCGACGCCGCCCGGGACCGGCGCGGCCGGGTCGTACGGCTCCCGCGTGAAGATGAACGTGTTGAGGTCGAGATGGTCGGGGGAGACCCGCAACGTCTCGCCCGCGTAGTAGCCGTCGAGCCCCAGCCACGTCCCGTCGTCCTGCGGCACGAACCGCGACGCCCGCCCGCCCCCGTTCAGCGGCTCCAGCGCCAGGCCCCGCTCGGGCAGCAGCCGCAGCGCGTACGGCTTCGGCCCCCAGTGCCACAGCCCCGTCAGCCCCAGCAGGGCGGGGTCGGCCTCGACCGGACGCCACTCGTCGGGCAGGCGCGGCTCGTGCTCGTCGAGGATGTCGAGCAGGTCCGTGAGCAGCCGCCCGCTGAGCCCGGAGGTGGTGTTGGCCATGAACAGCACCCCCACGCCCTCGGCCGGGTCGGCCCACACGGTGGCGAGGAAGCCCGGCATCGAGCCGGAGTGGCCGGAAAGGCGCCGCCCGCCGGACCGGGCGAGCTGCAGGCCGAGGCCGAACCCGGAGGTCCAGGCGTCGCCGTCGTCCACGCCGATGGGCTCGCGCATCTCGGCGAGCGTGCCGGGGCACAGCACCCCGCCCGTGTCGCCGCACAGGAACGCCGCCCATCGCGCCAGGTCGTGCGGCGTGGACCAGAGCTGCCCGGCCGGGCCCATGGCGTCGGCGTCGTGCTCCGGCTCGGGCAGCACCACGTCCGCCCAGGGGTGCACGGCGTAGCCGGTGGCGTGCGGGGCCCGGGGGCGGGGCGTGGTGCCGTCCATGCCGAGCGGCGTCAGCACCTCCTCGCGTACGGCGTCCCACCAGGTGCCGCCGCGCAGCCGCGCCACCAGCTCGCCGAGCAGCGCGAACCCGACGTTCGAGTAGTGGAAGCGGCGGCCGGGCCGGTGCTTGGCCTCACCCGGGCCCAGGCGCTTGAACAGGTCGTCGACGGGGACGCCGGGGGTGCGCTCCCACCAGGCGGTGGGCGGCTCGGCGGTCAGCCCGGAGGTGTGCGAGAGCAACTGGGCGATGGTGAAATGGCCGTGCGGCGCGTCAGGCAGGTGGGCGTCCAGACGGTCGTTGAGCTGAAGCGCGCCCTCGTCGCGCAGCCGCATCACCACCACGGCCACCATCGACTTGGTGATCGAGCCGAGCCGGTACTGCGTGGCGGCGGTGGGCGGCCCGTCGCCCACCCGGCCGCGCCCGCCGAACCACGCCGTCCGCCCGTCGCGGACGATCGCCGCCGTCAGCGAGGGAACTTTGCATTCGGCCTGCTCGACGGCGAGCCGGCGCAGCAGGGCGCGGGCCGTCGCCTGTCCAACCTGAGTCATGAGCGACAAGGGTAGTCGCTGGAGCGGCGGCTGCGCCGGGTAGCCGATCAGCGGGCCGGGGTCCGGTCGAACGCGTCGAGGATGAGCGCCGTGGCGTCCAGGGTGCGGGCGGTGGCGCCGAGGCGGGGCACCTCGGCGGAGCCCGGCCAGGTGTGCCCGCCGCCGTCGAGGGTGTAGAGGCGCACGGCGGCGCCCTCGGGGCACGATCCCCAGGTCCGCAGCCGTACGCCGGTGGCGGGGCGGGTGGTCGCGCGGCCGGAGCAGCCGAACGCCCGCGCCCAGTCGTCAGCGGCCCGCTCCACAGGCGGAAGGACCACGAGGTCGGCGAGGGCGCGCAGGGCGCCCGTGGCGTCGGGGAACGGATGCCCGCCCCGGTAGGGGACCGCCCGGTCGGCCGTGCCGTGGAAGGCGAGCAGCGTCGTGGGGAACGGCCGGTCGCACGGCCGGGCGACGCTGAGCCCGCCCACCGCCCCGACGCCCGCCAGACGGCCGTCCAGGGCGCAGATCAGGGCGGCGGACATGGCGGCGCCGTACGACATGCCGGCCGCGAACGCCCGCCCCCGGTCCACGCACAGGCCGCTCTCCAGCCGGTCGAGCAGGGCGGCGAGGAACCCGGCGTCGTCCGGCCCCGGGGTGCCGGGCAGTGTCCAGCCCATGCGGCCGTCGGCGGCCTGCGGGGTGGCCACGACGTAGCCGCGGCGCGGGCCCTCCACGGCCAGGCGGCTGTAGAAGCTCTCCTGCGCGGCGTCGGAGCCGAGCCCGTGCAGGTCCAGCAGGACGGGATGCGGGCCCTTGCCCTTGGGGACGGCCAGCAGGAAGGTCCGGCGCAGGCCGTCGTGCGTCATCGTGTGGCGGCCCGCCTTGAGTCGCGGCGCGGCCGAGCACCCGCTCGCCCGTCCCCGGTCCTCCGTGGGCTGGACGGAAGGGCTCTGATCGGGCTGCGGGCTCGCCGGGCTCCGCTGGGCCTGCCGCGCGGGGGCGGGCTGGGGCGCGGCGGAGCAGCCCGCGACCGGCGACGCGGCCAGCAGCGCCGCCAGCGCCAACGCGATCGCGCCTCTGCCCATCCCGCCCCTCCTCGTCCGCGTTCAGCCCCGTCTGTCCCCGTTAAGCCGTCACCCACCCCTTTCGTCGGGGGCCGGGACCAAGTCTCGTCGATCGGTCCGGGCCGCGCTCGTCAGTCCGGGGCCTTGACGGTGGCGATGCCGAGCGTGCTGGTCATCGGCAGCAGGCCCGCCTCGAAGACCGGGCCCAGCAGCGGCCCGCCGAGCCGGGCGAGCCGGTCGGCGCGCTCCTGCCCGAGCAGCCGCCACGGCCCGGCGGCCAGCTCGTCGGTCATCCGCTCGACCCGGTCGCGCAGCGCGCGCCCGCGTTCGGTGGCCTGGCCGCCGGCGTCCACCAGGCCGCGGGCGGCCAGCCGCTCGCGGGCCGCGTCCCACTCCTCGGCGCTCCAGCCGCGCCCGGCGAACGTCTCCACCGGCGCGGCCCCGATCGCCGCGAACGACACCAGCGCCTCGCATCCGTCCAGCTCCGCCGCCAGCAACGCGGCCAGGTGACCGTCGCCGCGGTGCTCGCGCAGCACGGTCGCCGCCTGCCACAGCACCAGGTGCGGCTCGTCGGCCCACGGCAGGTCCAGGTTCGCGGCGGTGAGCGCCCGGCCCTCCACGCCCGCGCCCTCGGCCGCCCGCCGGGCCAGCTCGGCGGCCTCCCGCAGCTCCGGCCCGGCGAGCAGGTCGCCGAGCAGGCTCCGGTACGTCCGGTCGACCGCCGTCAGCCGCGCCTCCAGCACCCGCTCAGGTGCGGCGACCGACCACACGGCGGGCACGTGCTCGGCCACCGTCGCCGGGCTGAAGCTGTAGCAGGCCGCCGTGGCCAGCCGCGTGCCGACCCGGCCGAGCGGGGCGGTGCGGTAGGCGAAGTAGCTCGGCCAGCGCGACTCGACGTCGTAGCCGAGGGCGGCGGCCTCCTCGAACGCCTCGGGGGAGAAGTACAGCACGGCGTGCAGGGGTTCGAGCTGATGCCACATGCGGCGGGCCAGCCGGGCCATCTCGTCCATGCCAATTCCTCACTGTCTAGATAAGCTATGCCAGTGACGATAGACGCGTGGCGCATCACTGGTCAATCCCAAATAGACAGTTATGTCGGGCGATGGGCGGAGCTGGCCGTCCTGCTGGTGAACGAGCTGGCCGTGACCCGCGTACGCGGCCGCGACGTCGAGCCCCCGTCCGACCCCGGGCCGGCCCTGGAGGCGGCGCTCGCCCGCGCGGGCTGGAGCCCGTCGCCCGGAGCGGCCGGACCGGTACGTCTCGGCGACGAGGACGCCGCCCGCCTGGCCGCGATCGCCGCCGAGCTGCGCCCGATCCTCGGCGGCGCCCCGGACGCGGTGGCCGCGCTCAACGGCGTCCTGATCCGCCACCGCGCGGTCCCCAGCCTGTACGGCGACCCGCCGGTCCTGGCCTTCCACGCCCCGGACGCGACCCTCGCCGACGCCTGGGCCGCGAACGCCGCCACGGCCCTCGCCATGGTCATCGGCGTCGGTCAGGGCGTCCGGCTGCGCAGCTGCGAGGCCGAGGGCTGCGAGCTGGTCTTCTTCGACGTCACCAGGAACGCCTCCCGCCGCTTCTGCGGCCTGTCCTGCCAGAACCGCGCCAAGGCCACCGCCTACCGCGCCCGCCGCCGCGGCGCCTAGTGCCGGTTTTGTGCCATTTGCCCCACTCTTTGCCCCTGTCCTGGCACGGTGAAGTATGGCCACATCGGGGGAGGACAAGTGGCTGAGCGCGCTGCGTGACCACGCCGCCCGGCTCGCGTTCCCGGACTGGACGCCGCGGCCCGGGGACTGGGCCCACCTCTACACCGGCTTCGACGACGACGGCGTCCCCTACACCGAGGTGGCCGTCTACCGCACCGACCGGGACGGCGGCCATGAACGCATCCGCCACACCCGCTACAGAGGCGGCGAACTGACGGCGTTCTGGTCCAGGCTGGTCAACGAGATCATCGAATAGACCGAGACGAACGGCGCGTCCTGTTACAGGTGAGTTCTGGGGGTTTTGATGGGTCCTTTGAGTTTGGAGGGATAAAAGAGAACATCCGCATGGGTACGTCTGCTTGCGTCTGAGCGCACGCCGAAGTGCGAGTGCCGGATTTTCGGTAGACATCACCATGAACGGAAACGAGAGCACGTGAATATGAAGACTCGGCAAACGTGGGCGCCGCGCCGCGGGCGCTTCGCGGCACTGGCTCTGACCGGTGCGGCCGCCAGCATCATGATCCTGCCCGTGGGCCTCGGTGTGGCCTGCGCGAGCACCATCGTCCCCACCGTCGAGGCCGGGGGCGCCCCGCCGAAGCCGGCGGTGAAGCACGTGACGCAGACGAGATACGTCACGAGGGAGAAGCCGGTGCTGCGCAGCCCGCGCATGCGTCTCCCGCGGGTCGACGTCATCGTCGACAACATCAACGACAACATCAACCTGCGTCGCCAGCACCGGCGCCACGACTTCAGGCGTGACTTCAAGCACGACTTCAAGCACGACTTCAAGCACGACGACTACAAGAAGGTCGACCCGTACAAGTCGGTCGAGCAGGTCAAGCCCGAGTACGACGAGTACGACGAGTACAACAAGTACGACGGCAACCTGTACGACAACGTCCAGTCCGGCAACACCCTGTCCGGCAGCGGCCAGTACGGCACCAGCCAGACCGGCAGCGGCCAGACCGCCGGTCAGGACAAGTACTGGTGGCCCGGCAGCAAGCAGTGGAAGAACTGGAACTGATCGCCACCGGACGTGATCCGGCCGCCGCGGCGTGAGGAATCACGCCGGGCGGCCGGACCACAACCGTCAGCAGGACGGTCAGCGGACGTAGATGTCCGGGCGGGGCGGCGTGGGCATGCGGTCGCCGAGGAAGAAGCTCGTGTGCGGCGGCTGGTTGTAGGCGGTGTTCTGCCAGGCGACCGAGACCCGGTAGAGGGGGTCGTGCATGAGCGTGTAGAGGCGGCGGTCGGTCGGGATCGTGGTGGAGTAGATCCGCAGGGCCCGGTTGTCGGAGGTGGGCCAGACGACCTCCTCACGCCAGTCGCCGAGCAGGTCGGCCGACAGCGACGGCGTCGCCTTGGTGCCGTTGTTGGAGTGGACGCCCGAGGCGGTCAGGAGGCGGGTGTCGCCGTCCGTGCCGTACTTGTCGATGCGCGTCTGGTCGAGCAGCTCCCGCACCGGGTCGTCGTCCCACCAGACGAGGAAGTTGATCGAGGACGGCTTGCGGCCTGCGGTGTTGCCGGTGACGCTGCGCAGGTTCCCGTCCGCGGCGGACCAGAACTCCGAGGCGACCCGCACGGTCGAGATGTCCCCGGCCACGCCCCGCCCGTTGTCGGAGCCGGACGCCGTCTGCCACAGCACCTGGCCGCCCCGGGGGTCGATGTAGAGCGAGCCGGGCTGGCTGGTGCCCTCGCTGACCTTGAAGTACTCCAGGCCGGCGCGGGCCGGGTCGAAGTCGCCGAGATGCTGGGCGTCGCCGTGGCCGGTGCGGGTGGACCACATGCCGGTGCCGTTGTCGTTGACGGCCATCGCGCCGTAGACGATCTCGTCGCGGCCGTCGGCGTCCACGTCGCCGACGGACAGGCTGTGACTGCCCTGGCCGGCGTACTGCGAGCCGGCCGAGTTGCTGTCGAACGTCCACCGCTTGGTGAGCGTGCCGTTGCGGAAGTCCCAGGCGGCGATGACGCTGCGGGTGTAGTAGCCGCGGGCCATGATCAGGCTCGGCCGCTCGCCGTCCAGGTACGCCGTCCCGGCCAGGAACCGGTCCACCCGGTTGCCGTAGCTGTCGCCCCAGGAGGAGACGGTGCCGCGCGGCGGGTCGTAGTTCACCGTGGACATGGCGGCCCCGGTCAGGCCGTTGAACATGGTCAGGTACTCGGGGCCGGACAGCACGTAGCCGCTGGAGTTGCGGTGGTCGGCGCCGGAGTTGCCGATGACGGCGCCGGTGCCGTCCCTGGTGCCGTCGGCGGTCTTCATGGCGACCTCGGCCCGGCCGTCGCCGTCGTAGTCGTAGACCTGGAACTGCGTGTAGTGCGCGCCGGCGCGGATGTTGCGGCCGAGGTCGATCCGCCACAGGCGGGTGCCGTTGAGCCGGTAGGCGTCCACGAAGACGTTGCCGGTGTAGCCGGACTGGGAGTTGTCCTTGGCGTTGGACGGGTCCCACTTCAGGATGATCTCGTACTGGCCGTCGCCGTCCACGTCGCCCACGCTCGCGTCGTTGGCGCTGTAGGTGTAGGAGACGCCGTCGGGGGTGGTGCCGCCGGACGGGGGCTGGATGGGCACGTCGAGGTAGGCGCCGCCGGTGAAGCGCAGCGAGGCGGGGGAGGCGGCCTGCTCGGCCCCGCCGACCACGGCCCGGACCGTGTAGGAGGCGTCTGCGGCTGCGCCGTTGTCGAGGTAGTTGGTGGAGGCGGTCAGGCCGGAGACGATCCTGGTGGAGCCGCGGTAGAGGTTGAAGGAGACGCCGTCGGGGTCGGTGCCGAGCAGCCGCCAGGAGACGAGGTTGCCGGAGCCGGAGCGTACGCTGATCAGCCCGCGGTCCAGGTCCTCCATCTGCTTGGTCGGCGGGGCGGCCTGGGCGGGGCCACCGGTCGTCACGGCGGCGCCGGTCGCCGCCGTGGCCAGTGCCGTCGCCAGGGCGAGGGCGGCCTTTCGTAACCGCATCACGGGTCCTCTCGTCGGGTAAGCGCTTTCCCGAAAGGGCAAAACGTTTCATGGGGCGCGGGGCGGGGTTCTCGGCGTATTAAAACCGCGACCCCGCCAGGGCGGCAAGCGATCGTGAAACTTTCGGGCTTGCCCTGACGCCGGTGTCAAGGTTCTAGCCTGCGACGGTGAAATTCGGAATCAGCTACAACACCGCCCATTTCGGCACCGACCCGGAACAACTCGTGGCGTTCGCCCGGCAGGCCGAGGAGTGCGGGTTCGAGTCCCTGTACGTGCCGGAGCACGTGGTCCTGTACCCGGGCGCCCGGGTCGGGCCCTTCGAGCTGCCGCCGGCGCTGCCGTACCTGGACCCGCTCGACTGCCTGGCCTTCGTCGCCGGGGCGACCCGGCGCATCCTGCTCGGCACCGCCGTGCTGCTGATCCCGTACCACCATCCGGTGCCGCTCGCCAAGCGGCTGGCCACCGTGGACGTGCTGTCCGGCGGGCGGATGAGGCTGCTCACCGTCGGGGTCGGCGCGCTGCCGGGCGAGGCGCGGGCGGTCGGGGTGGACTTCGCGACCCGGGGCCGGCGCGCCGACGAGGCCATCGACGTGCTGCGGCTGCTGTGGGCGGGGGGCGAGGAGGGCGCCGGTCATCAGGGGGAGTTCTACGCCTTCGACGACCTGTGCAGCTTCCCCAAGCCGCTGGGCGGCGCGGGCCTGCCGGTGCACGTCGGCGGGTCCAGCCGGGCCGCCGCGCGCCGGGCCGGGCTGCGCGGCGACGGCTGGTTCCCCGGCGGGCGGCTCGACGCGCGGGAGCGGGCCGGGCAGTGGGACCTGGTGAGGGCCACGGCCGCCGAGGCGGGACGGGACCCCGGCGCGCTGGAGTACACCCGCTGGGGAGCTCTCGACATGACGGAGGACGACGTCGAGACGCTGGCCGCTCAGGGGGTGACGCGGATCGTCGTCAGCCCGGCCTCGCCCGACCCCGAGGAGCGGCGGGAGGAGCTGGCGGCGTTCGCCGGGCGGTTCGGCTTGTCTTCCTGATCTACTTTGTAAAGGCCACACTCCGGTCGTTGTGACCTTGAGCACTGTTCGGAACGCCGGAAGTCGCCGACAGTGAGGACATGGGCCTGCTGAAGGTGGATTTCGACGAGAGCTGCCTGGTACGCACCCGCCGCGCGGTCCTGGCCTGCGCCCGCGCTCAGGGAGTGACGGGGGAGCGGCTGGGCGACTTCCTGTCGGCGGTCAACGAGTGCCTGGTCAACGCGATCGAGCACGGCGGCGGGCGGGGCCGGCTGCGCCTGCGGCGCGAGGACGGCCCGGGGGGCGGCAGGCTGGTCTGCGAGGTCGCCGACGACGGGGACGGCATCCCGGTCGAGGTGCTGAAACGCGAGTCGCTGCCGGCCGCGTCCGCCCCGGGCGGGCGCGGCATCTGGCTGATGCGCCGCCTGGCCGACGAGGTGGTCTTCCTCACCGGGCCCGGGGGCACCACCGTCCGCATCGCGCTGGAGGTGGCGGGTTCCTGACCGGCGTGCCGGGGTACACGTACGCTCTCCGTCGATCCCCGTTCGAGCGAAAGGCGTCGGTGCGCGGATGTTCGCAAGGCTGGTCGAGCTGGGCGGTTTCGGGGTGGAGGCGGCGATCACGCTGACCCGCAACGGGCTGCTGGGGCCGGTGCCGCCCGCCGCGCTGGCCCGCGTGGTGGAGGCGTACCGGCATTTCGGCGTCACCCCGGCGGCCGGGGTGGCGATCGCGGCGGCGCGCTGGCCGGACCGCACCGCCGTGGTGGACGAGGCGGGCTCGCTGACGTTCGGCGAGCTGGACGTGCGGGCCGCCGGGCTGGCCGCCGAGCTGCGGCGGCGGCACGCGGTGGGGCCGGGGCGCACGGTCGCCGTCATGTGGCCCAACGACCGGGGCTTCCCGCTGGCGATCGCGGCGGTGTCGCGGCTGGGCGCGGATCTGCTGCTGCTCAACACCGGGCTCGCCGGGCCGCGGCTGCACGAGGTGCTGACGCGGGAGGGCGTGGACGTGCTGATCGCCGCGCCGGACCTGCCGGCGGTGGAGTTCGACGGGCCGCGCGTGGGCGACCTCGACGCGCTCGCCGCCGCGGGCCTGGCGGCCGGCTCCGCCGCCGAGCCGCCACGCCGGCCGGGGCGGCTGGTGCTGCTGACGTCCGGCACGACGGGCACGCCCAAGGGCGCTCCGCGCCGGCTGTCGCTGGCCGAGCTGACCGAGCCGTTCGTGTCGATGCTGACCACGGTGCCGCTGCGCGGCGGCGAGCCGATGCTCATCGCGCCGCCGCTGTTCCACGGCCTCGGCCTGCTCTGGTACGGCGCGGCTCTGGTGCTCGGCTGCCCGGTCGTGCTGCTGCGCGGGTTCGACGCCGGCGCCGTGCTGGACGCGCTGGCCGTCGAGCGGGCCGCGGCGCTGGTGGCCGTGCCGGTCATGCTGCGGCGGCTGCTGGCCCTCCCGCCGCGCCGCCTGCCGGACCTGCGGGTGGTGGTCTCGGGCGGCTCGGCGCTCCCTCCCGGCCTGGCCGCCGGGTTCATGGACGCCTACGGCGAGGTCCTCTACAACCTGTACGGCTCCACGGAGGCCGGCTGGGCGGCGCTGGCCACGCCCGCCGAGCTGCGCGCCGCGCCCGGCACCGTGGGCCGGCCGCCGCGCGGCGCGACCGTCCACGTGGCGGGCCCGGACGGCGCCGAGCAGCCGCCCGGCGAGGTGGGCCGGGTGCTGGTGTCCGGGGGGCTGACCTTCACCGGCGCGGCCGACGGCCTGCTGCCCACCGGCGACCTCGGCCACCGGGGCCCGGACGGGCTGCTGTTCATCGACGGCCGCGACGACGACATGATCGTCTCCGGCGGCGAGAACGTGTTCCCGCAGGAGGTCGAGGACCTGCTGGCCGGGCGGCCGGGCGTGACCGACGTGGCGGTGCTGGGGGTGCCGGACGAGGAGTACGGGCAGCGGCTGGCCGCGTACGTGGTGCCCGACCGGGACGCGCCGCCGTCGGCCGACGACCTGCGCAAGGCGGTGAAGGCCGAGCTGGCCGCGTACAAGGTGCCGCGCGAGGTCGTTTTCGTGGCGTCGCTGCCGCGCAACCAGACGGGCAAGGTCGACCGGTTCAGGCTCCTGGAGCAGGTCGGCGGCTGAGCGGCCGCCGGGGGGATCACCGGCGGCGGGGAACTGTCGGAGGCTCCCGCTAACGTCCCCGACCATGATCAGCCGTCATGGATCGGAGGTCCCCGCGTGAGCGCCTGGGACGACCTGCTGAAGCTCGCACAGGCCGGCGACGTGCATGGCATGATGCGCCGCGTCGGCGAGCTGACCCCGGCCGAGCGCCGGTCGGTGGCCGAGGAGCCGGCCAGGCACCTCGCCCACCGGCGCGCGGCCGGGATCTCCCCGTGGGAACACCGCCAGGAGCTGTCGCCGCTGCTGCTGACGGGCGCCGGCACGATCGGCGGGGCGTCGGCGGTGGCGTCGTGGCTGCTGCGGCGCGACTTCCGCGACCTGAGTGAGCGGAACGTCCCGCGCGTGCTGGAGGTGCTGCGCGCCCGGCCGGCCGACTGGCGCGCCGACCTGGCCGTGCGCCTGGCCCGGCGGTTGCGGCTCACGGACGGATGGCCGTGGCGGGTGGCGGCCGAGCTCGTCCGCGAGACGGGCGTCGAGCCGCCGCAGGACGCCGACGCCTTCAAGACCGGCTGGCTGCGCACGCTGGAGGCGGACCGGGCGGCGGGCGATCCGCTGCTCGCCGCGTACGGGCCGGGTCTGTTCGAGATCGACGGGCTCGCCACGCTGCCGCTGTGGGAGGTGGCCGACAACGTCGTCCGCCTGGTCGAGGCCGGGCTGCTGGAGCGCACGGTCGTGCTCGACGGGCTGGTCCGGCGGCTGCTGCGCGACGGCCCGGCCGCGCTGTCGCCGCTGGCGGGCCTGCACGACCGGCTCGACCCCGATCTCGACGAGATCACCGGGCACGCCGAGGACTACGTGGCGCTGCTGCCCGCCGGGCCGGTCGCGGTGGCGGACCTGGCGCTGGCGCAGCTCCGGCGGCTGGAGGAGGCCGGGCGGCTGAGCGAGGAGTCGTTCACCGAGGCGCTGGAGGCGCTGGTGTTCCGGCCGGAGAAGAAGCTGCTGCGGGGCGCGATCGCCTGGGCGGGCGACGCGGTGCCGCGCGACGGCGGCCGGACGGGCACGGTGCTGCGGGCGATGGCGATGCTGTTCGCCCAGGACACCCTGGCGCTGCAGGAGCGGGCCGTGCGGCTCGCGGTGCGGCTGGCCCCGCACGCCGATCCCGAGGAGCGGGAGGCGGTCCGCGCCGCCGCCGCGGGCCTGCCCGCCGAGCTGCGGGAGAAGGTCGCCGCAGGATACGGAGGCGCCATCGAGGCCGACGAGCTGGAGGCGGTGCCGCTGGCGGCGGCGGGGGACGGGCGGCGGCTGCCGGCGCCGTACGGGTCGCCGGAGGAGCTGGCGCGCGGCCTCGACGCCTTCCGCGCCGACGAGGATCCGCACACGTTCGAGGTGCTGCTGGCCGGGCTCGCCACCTGGTCGGAACGCGACCCGGAGGGGCTGCGGACGGCGCTGCGTCCCTGGACCGAGCCGCTCGACGCGAGCTTCTTCGGCCACTGGCCGGACGAGCTCGACGAGCGCGTCGGCTACGCGCTGCGGCGGACGTTCCTGGCCTTCGCCGCCCCGGCGGTGACCAGATCGCTGCCCTGGCGGCCCAGGCAGTGGACGAGGTCCCTGGCCGTGCTCGACGAGCCGCCGGCGCGCCGGTGCGCGGAGCTGACCGGTCACTACGCGGACGGCGGCCGCTACCCGGTCGTCCTGGCGACTCCCACGGCGGTCACCGGTCACCTTGCGCCCGGCGTGCTGCTGGACCGGCTGGAGCGCCTGGAGGCTGAAGGGGTGGAGGCCCTGCCCGCCGACCTGACCCAGGCCCTGCTCCGCCTGCCCCGTGAGATCGCCGCCGCCGACGTCGCCCGCGCCGGGCGACTGACGTCCGAGGCGGGGCGGGCGTGCGCCGCCTGGATGCGGGGGGAGCGCCTGGGTGATCCCGAGGTGACGGTCAGGCGGGATCCCTGGTCCTGGCTGCCGACCACCATCAACGCCGACGGAGCGCCGGAGCGCGTGCGAGGGCTGCTGGAGATCCGGGCGGCCCACTCGTGGACGATGGAATGGTGGCCGCTGGTCATGCCCTCGCACCGCGACGTGGTGGCCGCCCACCTGGTATCCCCGCTGGCCGCAGGCACCGATGCCAGCGACGGCGACGCGCGCGTGCTGGTGGATCTCGTCCACGGCGACGGGCCGCTCGGCACGGGCATGGCGTACGCGCTGGCCTGCGGCATGGGGCAGACCCAGGCGGCCGGGCGGGCGGCGGCGGGTGACGCGCTGCTCACGCTGGCCGCGCGCGGCGAGGTCCCGGCCGCCGAGCTGGCCGAGGTGGTCACGAAGCTGGTCAAGAGCGAGTACGTCAAGCTGAACCGGGTGGTCGCCGTGCTCGACGACGCGACGCAGGCGGGCGCGCACGAGGTGGTGTGGGAGGTGGTGGTGCGGCTGCTTCCCGGGCTGCTGCCCGAGGAGGGCGAACGGCCGCGTGCCGGGCTGGCGGACCTGCTCGCGGCGGGGGCGCGGGCGGCGAGGATCGGGCGGGTGCGCGCGGACCTGCCGGAGGTGGCGGCGATCGCGGCACGCAAGGGCTCGTCGCGGCTGGTCCAGGAGGCGAGGCGGCTCCAGAGGCTGGTCTCGGAATCTACATTGTAAAGGCGTCGGGTTCGGACAGCCCCTCCATCGGCACCCGGCAAAACAACAGCAACGAGTCAGCCCGTGGCGGCCCTGGCGTAGCGGCGGGCCAGGCGCTCGAAGGCGTTCCTGAGCTCCGGCGGGCCGACGACCTCGATGTCGGCGTCGAACCTGCCGAGCCCGGCGGCCAGGCCGTGCCACGACCAGGAGCCGAGGACGAGCCGGCAGCGGCCCGGCCCGAGCTCCTCGACGATGCCGTCGTGGAGATAGGGGGCCACGTCGGCGGCGGACAGGTGGAGGATGACCTCGCCCTGGCAGGGCCAGTCCGCGGTCCCGGTCGCGGGGTCGGAGCCGCGGAAGCGGGCGGCGATGAAGGTGGCGACGTCGCCCGCGGGCGGTTCGCGCGGGGTGAAGCGGGGGCCGGTCGGGACCTTCGGGGTGATGCGGTCGGCGCGGAAGGTGCGCCAGTCGTTGCGGTCGAGGTCCCAGGCGAGGAGGTACCAGCGCCCCCGCCAGGTGAGGAGGTGGTGGGGTTCGACGCGGCGCGGCGGGCCGTCGTCCTCGCCGCTGGGGGCGTAGTCGAAGCGCAGGATCTCGCGGGCGTGGACGGCCGCGCTGACGGTCATGAGGAGGGCGCTGTCGGTGCGCGCGCGTGGCCGGGCGGTGGGGGGTTCGACGGCGGTGACGTGGAGGGCGTCGATGCGGTGGCGCAGGCGGGCGGGCATGACCTGCCGGACGGTGGTGAGCGCGCGGGCGGCGCCTTCGGCGATGTCGGCGCCGGTGGCGGTGGCGTGGTGGAGGGCGATGGCGAGGGCCACGGCCTGGTCGTCGTCGAAGAGGAGCGGGGGCAGGTCGGTGCCGGGGGTGAGGCGGTAGCCGCCCTCGGGTCCTTTGGCGGCGGTGATGGGGTAGCCGAGTTCGCGCAGGCGGTCGACGTCGCGGCGGACGGTGCGGGGGCTGACGTCGAGGCGTTCGGCGAGCAGCGCTCCCGGCCAGTCGCGGCGGGTCTGGAGCAGGGTGAGCAGGGAGAGCAGGCGCGCGGACGTCTTCGGCATGGGGTCATTGTGCCGGGAATGGCGGTCACGTCCTGTCCGCTTCGGCCATCGTTATTTTACTAGTGAAACATTTGCTAAACTTATCGGATGCGTTCTTCTGCCTTCGCCGTCCGCCTGCCCGTCCTGTCCGCGTTGCGGCTGAGACCGCTCGGCGACGTCTGGCACAAGCCCGCGTTCAGCTCGGTCGTCGCGCTGCTCGTGGTGCTGGGGCCACTGGTGGCGGCGGGGCGGCTGGACCTGGTCCTGTACGGCGCCACCGGCGCCATGTGCGCCCTCTACGGTCACGCGCTGCCCTACCGGGCGCGGGCCGGGGCGCTGGCGTGGGTCGTGGCCGGGATGCTGGCCGGCACGGGGATCGCGCTGGTGACCGCCGCGCTCACCGACGCCGTGGCCGTACGGGTCGCGGTGGCGGCGGTACTGGCCGGGCTGCACAAGGCGGTGTGCGACGCCACCCGCATCGGCCCGCCGGGCAACGTGGTGCTCACCTTTCTGACGGCGAGCGCGGCGTTCGTGCCGCAGCGGCTCGCCGACGTGCCGCTGCACCTGGGGATTGGAGTGCTGGGCGGGGCCGTGGCCTGGGCGGTGGGGATGGCGCCGTCGCTGGTCCGGCCGGACGGGCCGGAGCGGGTGGCGGTGGCCCGCGCCCTGGAGGCGACCGCGCGCCTGCTCCGCGTCCGGCAGGACGGGGCGGATGCCCTCCACGAGGCTCGGCACGCGGCCGCCGCGGCGGTGAACGCCGCCTGGCAGACGCTGCTGCGCGCGGGCGCGGGCCGTGAGGAGCTGCGCCGGCTGCTGGTGCGGGCGGAGTCGGGCGTGAGCGGCGGCGTCGGGGCGGAGGCGCTGCGCGGCTGGGCGCGTGAGCTGCGCAAGGGGCGGCCGGTGCCCGTGCCGCCGGCCGGTGACCGGGGCACTGCGGCGGCCGAGCGGGCGGAGCTGGCCGGGATCGCCGCCGAGGAGCGCGCCGGGCGTGGGCTGCGGCGGCTGGCGCGGGACGTCGCGGGCCGGTGGCGGGTCGTGGTGATGGTGTTCGCCGGCTCGGCGGTGGCCGGGTGGGCGTCGATGGCGTTCGGGGTCGGGCGGCCGTACTGGGCGGTGGTGACGGCGGCGTCGGTGTTCGCGGCCAACACGGCCATGTCGTGGAGCCGGGCGGTGCAGCGGGTGGTGGGCAACCTGCTCGGGGTGGCGCTGTTCACGTTGCTGGCGCCGGTGACGCGGCTGGGGGCGGTGGCGCTGCTGGTGACGGTGCTGGCGCTGCAGTTCGTGACGGAGCGGGCGATGACGCGGAACTACTGGCTGGGGAGCGTGTTCGTGACGCCGACGGCGATCCTGATGACGCAGTTCGCGGGGGCGCAGCCGGTGCCGGTGCTGGTCGCCGACCGGTGGCTGGACACGTGTCTGGGTGCGGTGGCCGGGCTGGTGGCGTGCGTGGTGCTGCGCGACCGGCGGGCGGCCGGGCGGGTCCACGACGGTCTGGAACGGCTGGAGCGGCTGGTGGCCGAGCCTCGTCCGGCGGCCGACCGGCTGCGCGCGGCGCTGGTGGGGCTGCGGGAGGCGGCCGACCTGGCGGCGGGGGAGTGGCGCGGGGCGGCGTTGCCGGAGGAGCGGATCGTGGCGGCCGAGCGGGCGGGTCACCGCCGCCTGGCCGAGCTGACCGCCGTGCGGCATCCGTGACGGCGGGCGCGTACGATCAGTCCGTCGCCGGGGCCGAGCCGGCGGGGGTCGAGAGGAAGGGCGGGCCGGTGGAGGACGCCGTGGCGGTGGCGCTGCGTCAGTGGCGGCAGGTCCTTCCCGATGCCGACCTCGACGCGATCGCCGTGATCGGCCGGCTCAACCGGTGTACGGCTTTGCTGCAGCAGGCGACGGACGCGCCGCTGGGCCGGGCGGGGGTCAACCGCGCCGAGTACGACCTGCTGTGCGCGTTGCTGCGGGTCGGCGGCGAGCTGACGCCGGGGCGGCTGGCGCGGGAGACGTTCGCCTCGGGGGCGGCGGTGACCAAGCGGGTGCGGCGACTGGAGCAGATCGGGCTGGTGGCCCGGCGGGTGGACGAGCGGGATCGCCGGGTGGCGCATCTGTCGCTCACCGAACGCGGTCGGGCGTTCGTGCTGGAGCTGGTGCCCGAGCAGCTGGCGTACGAGAACGCGTTGCTGGCGGGGCTGGCTCCCGGGCGGGAGCGTGAGCTGGCCGGGCTGCTGGGGGAGTTGCTGCTCATGCTGGAGGGGCGGCTCGGCGGCGTGATCGGCTGACGAGCGTCCGGGTCCCGGGCGCGGGGCGGTGCCCCGCGCCCGGATGGCGGTTCAGGCGGCGGTGCCGGTCATGGCGGCGTGCAGCCGCAGGTACGGCTCCGCCTCCTGCGGGCGGCTGCGGCGTTCGAGCGTCCGGCCGAGCAGCAGGTACGCGTACGCCTCGGCCGGGTCGCGCTCGATGACCTGCCGCAGCTCGGCCTCGGCCCGCCCGAGCTGGGCGGAGTGGTAGTAGGCGCGGGCCAGCAGCAGCCGGGCGGCAACGTCGTCGGGCGCTTCGGCGACGACGCCGGCGAGGTGGCGGGCGGCTTCGATGTAGTCCTTGAGCTGGAAGAACATGCGCCCGCGCGCGTAGGTGTCGGCGATCATGGTCACTCCTTTCCCGGACCGGTGTGGGGGAGTCGGGCGGCGGGGACGACGCCGAGGCGGCCGGCCTGGTAGTCCTCCATGGCCTGGACGATCTCGGCACGGGTGTTCATGACGAACGGCCCGTAGTGGACGACGGGTTCGCGGATGGGCTGCCCGCCGAGCAGCAGCACCTCCAGGTTGGGCTCGGCCTGCGGCTGGTCGGGGGCGGCGGCGAGGGTGAGCGAGTCGCCCGCGCCGAAGACGGCCAGCTGTCCCTTGGTGACCGGGCGTCGCTCGGCGCCGGAGGTGCCGTGTCCGGCGAGGACGTACGCCAGGGCGTTGAAGCCGGGGTTCCACGGCAGGTCCAGCCGCGCGCCGGGGCTGAGGGTGGCGTGCACCATCGTGATCGGGGTGAAGGTGACGCCGGGGCCGGGGTGGCCGTCCAGCTCTCCGGCGATGACGCGCAGCAGCGTGCCGCCGTCGGCGGAGGCCAGCAGCGCCGACTGCCGGCCGCGGATGTCCTGGTAGCGGGGGACGTGGAACTTGTGGGCGCGGGGCAGGTTGACCCACAGCTGGACGCCGTGGAACAGCCCGCCGGACACGACCAGGTGCTCCGGCGGCTTCTCGATGTGGAGCAGGCCGCTGCCGGCGGTCATCCACTGGGTGTCGCCGTCGGTGATCGTGCCGCCGCCGCCGGCGGAGTCCTGGTGCTCGAAGATGCCGTCGATGATGTAGGTGACGGTCTCGAAGCCGCGGTGCGGGTGCCAGGGGGTGCCTTTCGGCTCGCCGGGGGCGTACTCGACCTCGCCCATCTGGTCCATGTGGATGAAGGGGTCGAGCAGCAACTGGGGCAGGCCGGCGAAGGCGCGCCTGACGGGGAAGCCCTCGCCCTCGTAGCCGGTGGGCGCGGTCGTCACCGAGCGCACGGGGCGCGGCCGGGTGGCGGCCGGGTCGGGGGTGGTGACGCGTGGCAGCGTCAGGGTGTCTGCGGTGACGGCGGGCATGACACACCTTCCAGGTTGAAATTTCAACTTCTTGCGCCGTGTAACCCGCGGTGCCCCGCCGGCATTCCCGCGGTCAGGTGGTGAGCATTCAGAGGGTGAGCATCGCCTGGCTGCGCTCCCACAGCAGCCGCGCCGCCTCCGGGTCGCCGGCCAGGCGGTGGGTGGGAGCGGGCCGGCGTTTCACGTAGTGGCCGCCGGACTCCCAGCCCTCGCCGGGAGGTGTGGTGGCCAGCCAGACGAGGGTGTCGGCGCCTTGCTCGGGCGTGAGCATCAGCCGTTTGAGCGGCGAGCGGTAGGTCAGCCGGGCCAGGCTGTCGGTGCCGTCGGCGAAGTTCGTCGCGACCACTCCGGGATGGAAGGAGACCGCGCTGACCCCGTCGGCCCCGTGGCGGCGTTGCAGCTCGCGGGTGAACAGGATGTTGGCCAGCTTGGAGTTGGCGTAGGCGCGGGTGCCGGAGTAGCGGCGTACGGCGTCGAGGTCGTCGAGGTCGAGGCGGGCGCCCCGGTTGAACTCGCTGGAGGTGTTGATCACCGTGGCGCGGCTCTCCGCCAGGCGCGGCAGGAGCAGCGTGGTGAGCAGGAACGGCGCCAGATGGTTGACCTGGAAGGTGGTCTCGTGGCCGTCGGCCGTCACGCGGCGCGAGCCCATGATGCCGCCGGCGTTGTTGGCCAGCACGTCGATGACCGGGTGGCGCTCCAGCAGCGTCTCCGCCAGCGCCCGCACCTCGGCCAGCCGGGCGAAGTCGGCCACGTGGAAGTCGGCGTCCAGTTCCTTGGCCAGCGTCTCGGTCTTGCCCGGCGAACGCCCGACGAGCACGACGCGCGCGCCGCGCTCGTGCAGGATGCGGGCGGCCGCGCGGCCGATGCCGTCGCTGGCCCCTGTGACGATCACGGTCCTGGCCGCCATCGCAGCGTCCCTTCGCCGGAGATCTTCTACCTTAACCAGGCTCGCCCTGTCTGGATACGCGCGTGAGCGCGGCCAGGTGATCGGAGACCGGCCCCAAGGTGAGCAGGCCGCTGCCCGCGCCCGCCAGCTCACCGGCCGCCGGTGCCAGCGCGTCGCGGGCCCGCCGCGCCGCCTCCCGGTGCCCTGTGGCGACCGCGGCCCGCGCCACCAGGCACCACATGGCCTCCAGCAGCAGGTCGCGCGGCGGGTCCGGCACCTCGTCCAGCGCCGCCGCGGCCATGTCCGTCCGTCCTGCGGCGGCCAGCAGCAGGGGGCGGACCCAGGGCTCGTACGGGCCGTAGTCGGCGTCCCCGTCCGGGGGCGGCAGGCCACGCCGCACCCGCGCGCACAGCAACGCCAGCGCCGCAAGCCCCCGCTCCAGCCCCGGCATCCCAGCCCCCACCAGCAGCCCGGCCGCCTCCCGATAGGCCCCTTCCACCTCGGCCGCATCCCCATCGAGCCCTGAGTGGGGCGCGGTGCCGGGCAGCGCGCCCGTCACGTCCAGGCGCAGCGCCCGGTACCAGCCGGTGAACACCCCCACCAGTGGCCGTTCATGCCGTTCGGCCAGCCGCCCGGCCGCGGCCGCGTGCTCGTCGGCCGCCAGGAAGTCGCCCAGGGCGCAGCGGGCCTGCAGCTGGACGAGATGGCCGAGCACCTCGAAGGTGACCAGCCCGTGCCGCCCCGACAGGGCGACCAGCTCCGCGCCGATCGCGTCCCGCCGCCCGGCCAGCCCGGCCCGTTCGAAGCTCTGCATGAAGACGGCGTTGAGCGCGAAGGCCAGCAGCGCCGGATCGTCCAGCTCGCGGGCCAGCCGCTCGGCCTGCCGCGCCGCCTCCGGGCCGCGCGGCCCGTGCCCGCCCCGCGACTCCAGCCCGACGGCGGCCAGCAGCCGCGCCCGCGTCGCCTCGCGTGCCCTCGTCCCGTCCGGGGGCAGCGCGGCGAGGGTGCGTTCGGCCGCCGCCACCACCTGCCCCGCCCGCGCCGGGTCGTCGGACCGGGTCCAGATCGCCGGTACGTCGAACGCCCCGATCACCCGCGCCGTCAGCTCGGCATCGCCCAGTTCCTCGGCCGCCGCGACGGCCGCCACCCGGTGCCGCCCGGCCGCCTCCAGCCCCGCGCCGCCGGTGACGGCCAGGTCGCGCATGAGGTTCACGGTCGACTCCAGCCGCGCCCGAGCCCCCGGCGGCGCGCTGCGGTCGTAGGCGGCGGCCGCCCGCGCCCACACCGCGTCCGCCGTACCGGAGGCGGCGGGATCGAGGTGCGGCGCCTGGTGCAGGATGTCGGACTCCAGCCTGCGCAGCGCCGGGCCCGGGTCCACGCCCAGCTCCTCCACCAGCAGCGCCCGCGCCCGCCGCAGCACCGCCAGCGCGTCCCCCTGCCGCCCCGCCCGGTACAGCGCCAGCGCCAGCAGCCGCCAGCCGTCCTCCCGCCACGGGTGCTCGGCCACGTGCGCGTCCAGGTCGGGCACCGCCTCGGCGGCCGGGTGTACGGCGAGGCGCGCCTCGGCCCGCCGTTCGACGGCGTGCAGCCGCAGCTCCGCCAGCCGTGACCGCTCGGCCCGCGCCCACTCCTGCCCGGCGAACTCGGCGTACGCCGGCCCCCGCCACCAGCTCAGCGCCTCCTCCAGCCGCTCCAGCGCCTCCCGGGGCGGCAGCGTGGCGGAGTCGGTCACCGCCTGCTCGAACCGCCAGGCGTCCACCGCGCCGGGCGCGGCGCGCAGCGCGTACCCGGGGCCCTCGGTGACCAGCAGTCGGGGCGCGGCGCGGGGCGGCCGCTCCGGCTCCAGGGCGCGGCGCAGCGCCGCCACGAACGTCCGCACCGCGCTCACCGCGCCGCGCGGCGGGTCGCCGTCCTCCCACAGGTCGGCCACCAGCAGGTCCACGGGTACGACGCGGCGGCGGGCGACGATCAGCCGGGCCAGCACCGCCCGGTGCCGTGGCCCCTTGACGTCGATCGTGTTCCCGGCGTCGTCCCAGGCCGTCGCCGGCCCCAGCACCCCGAAGCGCACCCCCACCCTGTCGACCGTAGCGCGCTCATCGGATGCTCATCGCCGCCCGGCAGGCTGGAAGCCGACCCCGAAGGAAAGGAAACCTCATGCGGATCCCAGGCTTCGCCTACCACCGCGTCCCGGTCGCCGGCGATGTGGCGCTGAACGTCGCCGTCGCCGGCTCCGGCAGCCCCGTCGTGCTGCTGCACGGCTTCCCGCAGACCCACCTCATGTGGCGGCACGTGGCCGCCGACCTCGCCACCGCCCACACGGTGATCTGCCCCGACCTGCGCGGGTACGGCGCCAGCGACAAACCCGCCGAGACCGGGCCCGGCACCTACAGCAAGCGCACCATGGCCGCCGACGTCGTCGCGCTGGCCCGCGCGCTCGGGCACGAGCGCTTCGCGCTGGCCGGTCACGACCGCGGCGCCCTGGTCGCCTTCCGCGCCGGGCTCGACCACCCGGCCGCGATCACCCATCTGGCCTGCCTCGACGTCCTGCCCACGCTCGACATGTGGGAGGTGATGCGCGGAGCGGAGGCGGCCGTCGGCTTCCACCTGTACCTGATGGCGCAGCCGCCCGGCCTCCCCGAGACGATGATCGCGGCGAGCGCCGACGCCTTCTTCGGCCACTTCCTCGATCTGTGGACCGGCGACGCGGAGTCGATCCCGCCCGCGGTCCGGGCCGCCTACCTCGACGCCTGCCGGGCCGCCGTCCCGTCGATCGTGGCCGACTACCGCGCCTCGGCCGGCGTGGACGTCGAGCACGACCGGGCCGACCGGGCGGCCGGCAGGCGCCTGGCCATGCCGGTCACCGTGCTCCAGCAGGACTGGGGCGCGGCGCTCGGCTACGACGCGGCGGCCCTGTGGGGGGCCTGGGCGGGCGATCTGGACCACCGGACCGTCACCTGCGGGCACTTCATGGCCGAGGAGGCCCCGGCCGAGGTCGCCAAGGCCCTGCGCGACCTGCTCGCCCGCTGAGACCTGCCGTCAGGCCGATTCCGTGATGATCCGCACCAGGTCGTGCGGGGCGTCGCGCATCAGGTTGTGGCCGCCGTCCACGGCGACCACCCGCCAGGCGGGGTCCTCGCGCAGCCGTTCGTACGTGGTGGTGAACGGGGAGGGGCCGTCCCAGCCGGTCGCGTACACGTACGTCCGCCGCTGCACCCGCTCCAGCTCGCCGGTCAGGCGCAGCGGCTGGAGTACCGAGGCCAGCGGGTGCGGCGTGGCGCGCGGGTCGAAGAACGGCAGGGGACGCGTGGCGAAGCCGTCGTCGGTCACGTCCAGATACCAGCGCCGCTCGTTCTCCGAGGCCAGGTCCCAGCAGGAGTCGCCGTCGCCGGGGACCATGGCGTCCAGGTAGACCAGCGAGGCCACCCGCCCCGGCGTCCGGTCGGCGACGCCGGTGATGACCATCCCGCCGTAGCTGTGCCCGGCCAGCACCGCGTCGCGTACGTCCTCGGCGGCCAGCAGGGCGGTCACGTCCTCGATGTGGGTGTCCAGGTTGACGCCGCCGCTGAGCAGGTGGGCCCGCTCGCCGACGCCGGTGAGGGTGATCGGCAGGACCCGGTGGCCCCGCCGGCGCAGCTCGTCGCCGAGGTCGGCGTAGCACCAGCCGCCATGGCACATGCCGGGGACGAGGACGATGTCGGTCACGTGTCGCTCCTGGAGATCGAACTGATCGGTACGGTCCGGCGATCGTAGCAGCCATCGCACCGACCGGTACGATCCAAGTCATGCCGGTCCCCAAGGGCTCGACCATCGACCCCGCCCGCACCCGCGCCGCCATCCTCCAGGCCGCCACCGCCCTGCTGTACGAACGCGGCCTCGACGGCATCGGCGTCGCCGAGCTGTGCACCAGGCTCGGCGTGTCCAAGGAGACCCTCTACCGCCACTTCGGCACCAAGGACGGCCTGGTGGAGGCGGTGCTGGAGGCGCGCAGCGACCGCGTGATCGCCTGGGTGGAGTCGGCCGTCGCGGCGGCGGGCGACGACCCGGCCGCCCAGCTCGCCGCCGTGTTCGACGCCTTGCAGCACTGGTACGAGGAGCCCGCCTTCCGCGGCTGTGCCCTGGTCAACGCCGCCGCCCAGCACCACGTCCCGCAGGTGCGCGCCATCACCGCCCGCCACCTGGGCCGCCACCTCGCCCTGCTGACCGGCATCGCGGACCGCGCCGGAGCCGCCGAACCCGGCCTGCTCGGCCGCCAGCTTCTCATGCTGGTCGAAGGCGCCACCGTCGTCGCCGCCCATCGCGACGCCCGCGGCCCGGGCGCCGAGGCCCGCGCCGCCGCCCTCACCCTCCTCGCTGCCGCGCGCGCACAGCCGTCGTCGTAACTTCTCGAACGTGGGCGCCCAGCCTGGCGAACCATGACTACAGGCGCCGTTCACGATGGACCTGAACAGGTCAGGCGGCCTTGTCCCCAAAACACCTTTCGCCCTCCCGCCACCCGCATCCTGCGAAGCCTGCCTCCCCGTCCATACGCAGCCGAGGACGGGTTCGTCCGTCGCGCAGCAAGCGTCCTCCTTGCGCGCCCGACCGTCCTGCCCCCGTGATCTTCCTGATCGAACAGCCCGGGAAGCCGTCCGGGAGCCGCGCGCACCGACGACTGCGGGATCCCGCAGGCCGGGAGCCGCGTGCCGACGGCCAGCCGCTCTCCGGCAGGCAGGCTTCCCACGTCCCCAAGCCAGCAAGGAACCTTCCACGACCGTCATCGACGCCGCCCCGCCCGGCAGGGGCACCCATCCGGCACCGACCCTTGTGCACCTGGCAGGGGAGACCGACATCTCCAGGACGGCCCGGCTGCGTCAGCGGCTGACCAGCCTCCTCACCCCTGGCGCCTGCGGTCTCGTCCTGGACGGACCCGTCCCAGGTCACCTTCTGCGGTGCCGGTGGACTCGCCGTGCTGCTCGGGGTGCAGAAGCGGGCCCGCTTCCTGAGCTCACGCGGGCGTTGCCCGGCGTCCCGGCCGCGTGATCCTCCAAACCCCGGCCACTTCCCTCTGCACCACCCGCAACGCACGAGCCGGCCGGCGACTGCTGATGGGGCGACGCGACGAGCCCCGATACTGTCGGAGGCTTCGGGCATGATGGCGGGCATGGCGTCATGGCAGGAGTTCGAGCAGCAGGCCCCTGAGCTGAGCAAGGTCGCCCGCCGGCTGGTGGAGGCTTACCGGCACAAGGTGCTGGCCACGTTGCGCAGGGATGGTTCGCCCCGGGTCAGCGGCACCGAGACGACCTTGAAGAACGGCGAACTGTGGATCGGGTCGATGGGCGGCGCCGTCAAGGCCTTCGACCTGCGGCGCGACCCGCGCATGGCCATCCACGTGACCTCGCGCGCCCCCGAGGGCGACGACCCGTCGTCCTGGGAGGGCGACGTCAAACTGGCGGGGCGTGCGATCGAGATCACCGGAGCGGACGTGCTCGAGGCACTGGAGGTTTCGGAGGAGGGATCGCATCTGTTTCGCATCGAGCTGACCGAGGTGGTCTGGACCCACGTCGAGGGCGACGAACTGGTCATCGACTTCTGGCAGGAGGGATCGAGCCCTCATCAGGTCCGCCGCCACTGACAAGCCGTACCGGCCAACGGACCGCGCGAGCCAACAGACCGTGCGGGCCGACGAGTTCGTCCCGATCAGTAGGCCATGCCGCCGATCAGGTCCTGCCGCCCAGTGGACGGTGCCGTGTCGCTCAGTAGGCCATGCTGCGCTCCCGCAGGATGCGCGCCGAGTTCTCGTCGACAGGCAGGAACGCCTCCAGGCGCAGCTCCGCCAACGTCACATCCACAGCCGTCGCGAACGAAGTCAGCGTCGTCATCAGCCGCAGCTCACCCTCCGGCACGCGCAACCGCAGCGGCACGGCGAAGCCGAGATGCCCACCGGGCGCCCCCAGCCCAGGCAGATAACCGTCCAGCTCGACGATGAACTCCTCCAACTCCGGATCGGGGCTGCGGTCGAGCTGGTCACGCAGGCTGCCCGTGATGTGGCGGCCCCACTCGGCCAGGTTCACCACCCGGCCCGCCATGCCGTCAGGATGCAGCGCCAGACGAAGTACGTTGACCGGAGGCTTCAGCAGCTCAGGGGCCGCGCCCTCGCACAACACCCCGAAGGCCGCGTTGGCGGCGACCAGCAGCCCGTGCGGCCGCACGACGACCGCGGGACAGGGCAGATGACCATCGAGAATGCGGTCCAACGCCTCGCGTACCGGGCCCAGCTCGGGCGCGTCCAGCGACGACTCCGCGTACACCGGCGCATACCCGGCGGCCAGCAGGAGCCCGTTCCGCTCCCGCAGCGACAGGCTCAGCGACTCGGCCAGCCGCACCACCATGGCCCGCCCCGGCCGAGAACGCCCCTGCTCCAGAAAGCTCAGATGCCGCTGCGTCGTGTCGGCCCTGATGGCCAGATCGAGCTGGCTGAGACGGCGACGCGCACGCCATCGCCGAAGCTCGCGGGCGAAGTGGTTGGGCTCGGCCGACACTGTCATGAACCCATTCATACTGGACGGCGTCCGTCGCGCGATTCCCTGCAAGGAATCGCGCCACCGCACTCGCCCGGCACAGACTGCCGGTCATGAGCAACCCCATCGAGATCAAGGAATGGGCCGGCCGCTACGTCGCCCAGTGGAACGAACCCGACCCGGACCGGCGTGCCGCCCTCATCCGGGAGCTGTGGGCGCCCGACGGCGTCCAGGTGCTGGTCGACCCACCGCAGGCGATCCGAGAGGAGGCGGCGAGCCTGGCATTCCCGGTGCCGCCGCTGGAGGCGCGCGGTCACGACGGCCTGGACGCCAGGGTCCGGCGGGCCTACGAGATGTTCGTCGCACCGGGGGAGCATGTCTTCAAGGCAGACGGTGAGCCGTTCGCACTGCTGCCTGACCTGATCGCCGTGCGCTGGTCGATGGTGTCGACCAGCACCGGCGAGACCGTCGGCGGCGGCCTGGACCTCCTGGCCCTGAACGACGACGGCCGCATCCGCACCGACCACCAGTTCATCGGCACACCAAGCTGACAGCGCCGCCGCCACACCGCGTCAGCCGAGACGAGAAGGCACGACGGCACCGCCCGCCTGCCTCGGCGCCTAGGCAAGCCGGTTGGCGGCGACACCACCCCCACCCCAGGACAACACCACACGCCAGCCCCCTGGCCCGTACCGCGCTCCTGTACCAGGGCGGCGGCGGGCACTTGCCTCGAAGCGGTGCTGAGCCGCTTGCCAAGCCTGCGCCACCCATGTGCCGTGCATCTGCGCCATCACAGAAACAAAAACAACAGCAACTTAATTAAGTTCCTTATATACTCCTCCGGTGCCGCCCAAACCGCAGCCCGGCGAGCTCGATGTCGCCCACCTGACCTCCGTGCTGGAGGAGTTCACCCGGATGTTCATCCGCCTGCCCGCCGTGCAGCGGCTGAGCTTCACCACGCTGTCAGTGCTCCACACACTGGCCGGACAGGGCCCCAAACGTCTCACCGAGCTGGCCGCGAGTGAGCAGGTCACCCAGTCCGCGATCACCCAGATGGTCGCCAAACTGGAACGCGACGGCCTGGTGGAGCGGCGGCCGGACCCGTCGGACCGCCGCGCCGTGCTTGTCGACGTCACCGCGGCCGGCGCCGCGATCGTGCACGGGCGGCGCGCCGACCGCAGGGCGCATCTCGCCGAGCTCACCGGCGAGCTCACCCCCGCCGAGCGGGCGACGATCGCGGCCGCCTTGCCCGCCCTGGCCCGCATGAGCGAGGTGAACCGGCGGCTCGCCGGCGAAGCCGACGCCCCGGACAGGAGGAAATGACCATGCCCACCACAGAGCCCACCGCGCAGGGGAACCGCCCGTTTCCCCTGGAACCGACGCCGATCCACGTGCCCGACGACGTCCTGGACGACCTGCGCCGCCGCTTGGAGCTCACCCGCTGGCCCGCCGACGCCGGCAACGAGGATTGGTACTACGGCGTCAACGCCGACTACCTGCGTGAACTCGTCGACTACTGGCGTAAGGGCTACGGCTGGCGCAAGACCGAGGCGGCGATCAACGCCTATGAGCACTACAAGGTAAACGTCGACGGCGTGCCCGTGCACTTCATGCGCCGCCCGGGCGTGGGCCCCAGCCCGACGCCGCTGATCCTGACCCACGGCTGGCCCTGGACGTTCTGGCACTGGTCCAAGGTCGTGGACCCGCTCGCCGACCCGGGCGCCCACGGCGGCGACCCGGCCGAGGCGTTCGACGTGATCGTGCCCTCCTTCCCAGGGTTCGGATTCTCCAGCCCGCTGCCCGGCCGCCCGGACATGAACTTCTGGAAGGTCGCCGACGTCTGGCACACCCTCATGACCGACGTCCTCGGCCACGACCGTTACGCCGCCGCCGGCTGCGACGTCGGCGCGCTGGTGTGCGGGCAGCTCGGCCACAAGTACGCCGCCGAGCTGTACGGCATCCACATCGGCTCGGGCCAGATGCTGACGATGTTCAACGGCGACCGGGCCTGGGACCTCAGCGGTGGCCGGCCCATCCCCGAAGGCCTGCCGGCCGACGTCCATGCCCAGGTCGTGGCGCTGGACAGGCGTTTCGCCGTGCACCTGGCCGCGCACGTGCTGGCCCCGAGCACGTTGGCGTACGGGCTGTCGGACTCGCCCGCCGGGCTGCTCGCCTGGATTCTCGAACGCTGGATCAAGTGGAGCGACAACGGCGGTGACGTCGAGACCGTCTTCACCAAGGACGACCTCCTCACCCACGCCATGATCTACTGGGTCACGAACTCGATCGGCACGTCCATCCGCACGTACGCCAACAACAACCGTTACCCGTGGACCCCGTCCCACGAACGGTGGCCGCCCGTGGAGGCGCCGACCGGCATCACGTTCGTCGGCTACGAGAACCCGCCCGGCGTCACCACCGACCAGCGCGTCCAGCACTTCCTCGACAGCGGCCGGGCCGCCTGGTACAACCACGTCAACCTCACCGTCCATGATCACGGCGGCCACTTCATCCCCTGGGAGATTCCGGGGGAGTGGGTGGACGACCTGCGCCGGACCTTCCGGGGCCGCCGCTGACCACACAGTTCTTTCTTGTGCCGCAAATCGCATGATCCCCCCATGCCTCTGCGGCCATGGACCGTCTCCACACCCGCCTGAGCCTCCCCTGTCCTTCGGGAACGGTGCCCGGCTTGCCGTTCCTCGGCTCTTACGACCCGGCTTGGGCTTCCTCCGCCCAGATCCGAGGCTCAGGTGGCCGGGTCCGTTCATAGGCGTGGAACGCGCCCCAGCAGACGCACAACGCCAGCGCGAACACCGGTAACCAGGCCAGCCTGGCCAGCACCCAGGACGGTTCGCCGGGCACGGTGTGCAGGCCGTGCAGAGGGCGGCCGGCGAGCAGCCCGAGTGTGGTGACCGCGATCATCGCCGTCTGGTGCCAGAGAAAGATCGTCATCGCGGACAGGTTCGCCAGTGCCACGAACGCCCACACGGTGGGCCGCACCAGCAGTCGCCGCAGCGGATCGCGAAGGAGGAGCGCGGCTCCGCACTGGGCCAGCCCGAACGCGACCGCCGCGAGCGTGGGCGGGGACTGGTTCGAGATCGGGGCACCCGGCACGCCCACCATGGAAGCCGGATAACCGGCCCACACGATCAGCACGGCCGCGACGGCCGCGCCGCCGGCCAGTAACGCCCATCCGGTCGTCCGCTCGTTCAGCAGGTCACGGGCCCAGGTTGCCCCCAAGCAGTACGGCACCAGCCACCCCGCCGCCAGGTTCACCCATCCCACCCACTCGGGCCCGCCCCACCCGAACCGCACCAGGTCGACGAGAGCGACCACGGCGAGCGGCCACGCCGGATGCAACTGGGCGACCAGCGGTGTCAACGCCGTCAGCCCTGCGTACACCAGCAGGAACCACAGCGGGGACCACACCAGCTTGGCCAGCGCCTGCACACTCTTGAAGTCGGCACCCGAGGCGAGCATCACCAAGGCCACCAGGGTCCACACCACCGCCACGGCCGCGACCGGCCGCAGCAGCCGTGCCGCACGCGCCCGCAGCCACCGCCCGTAGCCGACACCGCGAGCGTGCGCGGAGGCGTGGCTCCTGGCGGTCATCTGGCCGCCCACCAGGAAGAAGAGCGCCATGGTCTGCAGGACCCACGACACCGGGGCGAGGTACGGCATGTCACGCAGCGGGCTGGCGACCCGAACGCTGCCGCTCTCGACGACCAGCGCGCTCACCAGCCAGTGGCCGAGCACCACACCGCCGATGGCCAGGGCGCGCAGGGCATCCACGCTGCGGTCACGCCCGGCCGGCGTCGTCTCCTCGACCTTCCGCACGAGATCACGCACGCCCGGCCACCTCCAGCGGCATCGGCGCGTGCCCGCCCCCGCTCGGCGGCATCCCTGTGTGCCCGCCCCCGCTCGGCGACAGGCGTACATGCCCGCCCCCGTGCCCCATCGGCGACATGCGCGCGTGTCCGCCCAGGTCCTGTCCCGCGCCCTGCCCCACGCCCTGTCCCGCGTCCGAACGCGCCTGCGGTGTGACATGGGCGTCCGATTCCGTGATCGGTCCCTGATTCCTCGTGCTGCTGGCGAGCAGTTTCGTGGCCGCGTCCGCTGGTCGTGCCGCGGCTTCGTCCGGTGCTCGCAGGAGTGGCTCTGGTGTTGTGAGGGGCGGTCTCTGGTCTGTTCGAACGGCTGCGGTGTCTGGTCGGGAGCGGCCGGGGTCGGCCTGGAGAGGATCCCGGCCTGTGATGATCCGCACGATGTTGTGCAGGGACAGGGAGCCGTCCGTCAGGTAGCCGCTGTGGCCGCCATCGCCCGCCGCGAAGACGTGCGCGCCGAAATCGGGGGAGACCGGGTCGGTGCCCAGGCCGAGGGTGACGAAGGGGAGGTGCAGACGGGTGTGCGGCACCAGGCTGATCCAGTCGCTGCTGGTGCGCCCCGCCCAGACCGCCGCAGAGGTCCGGAGCTCGCGGACGTTGTCCGCGCCGACGCCTGGGCTGCCGGTCAGGATGATGCGGGCGACGTCCAGTCCAGGTGCGGCGCGTGCGCACACCACTCCGCCGTACGAGTGGCACAGCAGTGACAAGCTGCCGCCGCCCTTGGTATCCGTCAGCCGTCGGACGAAGCCGTGCAGTTCGGCGGCACCCTTGTCCGCCAGGTCGGACGTGAGCGTGTCCAGACTGATCGTCGCGGGCGTCCGATAACCGAGCCAGGCGACGACGGCGTGCCCCTCGCCGAGCGCTTGGTGCAGGCGGAGCGCGCCGCCGCGCAGCAGCCCGTACTTGTCGAGATTGGTGTCGGCGCCGGGAACCAGGACGGCGACGTGCTCCGCCGTCGCCAGGTCGCCGAAGACCTCCACGACGCGCCCGCCGTCACGGCCGTCAAAGGACAGGAACCTGCGGCCGGGATCGGCCATGACTCGCAGCGCCGCGGCCCGCCGCAGGTCTCCATGACGGATGGCCGCGTCGGCGGCGGCCAGGACATCGCTCCGGCTGGTGGCGTATCTGTCTGCCAGGGCCTGTGCGGTCAGCTCTGACAGAGGGGTCGCGCTCGCGGGGACGGGCGCGGGCACCGCCGCTGGGTGCGCCGTGCCGATCACCGGCGCCGCCACCGATGCGGCGACGGACAGGGACAGCAGGGCACGGCGTAGCCGGAGAAGGTTCGACTGGATCACGCGTTCGAGAGTGCCGTGACGGGCCGCCGCGCCGCATCGGACCGTCGTCTGTTCTTTTCGCGGCTCAGGCAGACCACGGTTGTACGACCTGGGTCCGATGCGCGAGCAGGCCGTTCACGCATACGATCCGGGCATGCACGCTGCGTATCGGGGGATGGACGCGCCCCGCCCACGTGAGGTTCAGTCCTGGCCCTCGACGTCGTCCAGCAGGTCGAGCACGCGCCACAGGGCCGGATTGGCCGATCCGCGGTTCCAGATGGCATGGAGTTCCACCGGGTGCCCGCCGCTGTCGTTCTCGACCGTGAGCTCGTCGCCTTCGTCCCCGGTCATCGGATTGCCGCTGCGGCTTGCGGAAGTGGGGTTGCCGCCGCCGTGGACGAGGTCCCTGAACACCACGCCCTCGATGCCGAGGGAGCGTGCGCTTGCGGGCACGAGTGCCACGCCCCGCCCCGCGGCCACGAGCAGCACCGCGGTGAGGATCTGGTGCACCTGCTGCTCGTCCCTGGGTCGCACCGTGGACAGGAAACGGACGGTGAGCTCGTGGAAGTAGCGCGACTGTACGGGGTGATAGCTGACCATGGGCAGGCCGGCGAAGTCTTCGGGCGCGAGCGGCCTGTCGAGCGCGGCCAGCGCGTGGCCGGTGGGCACCGCCGCGCACAGCGGCTCGCGGAAGATCACTCGCGAATCGATTCCGGCCAGGTCGGACGTCGACCGGGCACGATTCACGTCGGTCAGCGGGCGGGCCGACGCCAGGTCAGACACCGGGCGAGCCGGATTCATAGGGGGACGGGCCAGATCCAGCGGGGAGGGGGAGTCGGCAACGGTCGGGGCGGGCGATGGGCGGGCTGGATCGGACGGTGGCTGGGCCAAGTCCAGGCGGGACGTTGGGTGGGGTGAGTCGACCGGCGGGCGGAACGGGCCAACACCGGACGGTGGGCGGGACGGGTCCAAGGGTGGGCGGGCCGAGCCAACGCCGGAGGCTGGGTGGGACGGGTCGATGAGTGGGCGGGATGGCCTGACGCTGGACGATGGGCGGGGCAGGTCGAAGGGTGGGCGGGCCAGGCCCAGGTCGAGTTCGCCGCGCAGGATGCCGTCCATCTGCCTGGCGGTCACCTGCTCGTGCAGGATGACGTCGACCTCCGGCAGACGCTCGGCGAGCAGGCGCAGGAGTCGGCCCAGCACGCTGATCGCCGAGACGGCGGTGAAGCCGAGCCGCAGCGTGCCGCTGGCGCCGCCGGCGATTCGGCGGGCGCGGTCGCCGGCGGTATCGACCAGCGTGAGCATCTGACGGGCGTCCTCCAGGAAGCCGCGCCCGGCCTCGGTGAGGATCACCCGCCGGTTGTCGCGTTCGAGGAGGGTCACGCCGATCGCGCGTTCGAGCTTCTGGATGTGGCGGCTCAGCGGCGGCTGCGTCATGCGGAGGCGTTCGGCGGCGCGGCCGAAGTGCAGCTCCTCCGCGACCGCCACGAACGCCCGGATCTGGTCAAGTGTCAGCATCGTCCGGCCTCAGCGTTCTGCTCGGAGTTCGGCGGCGACGGCCCGCTCGCGCAGTTGCGCCGCTTCCGCCCGAGCCGCCTCCAGCTCCGCCCGCAGTTCCTCGATCCGCGCCCGTTCCATGCGCAACTCGATCCGCGTACGGTCGAGCTCCTTGGCGACCGCTTCCGCCCGCGCCTTCTCCTCGGCCGCCGCTGCCTTGGCCGCCTGGACGGAGGCAAGGTCCCGGCCCGCCTCGGTGGCCGCCCGCTCGGCCATCAGGGCCCGTTCCAGGGCTCTTTCCCGTTCCTGTGCTGCGGCTTCCTCTCGTGCGCGGGCTGCGATCAGCTCGCGCTCGGCCCGCTCCTGCTTCTGGAGGGCGGCTTTCGCTTCCTTGCGCGCCTGTTCCTTGTCCGCCCGGTCGCGTCCGGCTTCCTTGCGGACGCGCTCGATCTCGGCTCTCGCCTCCTCCTGGGCGCGGGTCACCTCCGCGCGCGCCTCCTCGGCCCGCCGCTCGGCCAGCTCGGCCTGCCGTGCCGCCTCCTCGGCCCGCCGCTCGGCGAGCTTTGCCCGCCGCCCCGCCTCCTCTGCGGTCTGCAGCGCCTGCCGTTCGGTGCTGGCCGCCTCGCGCAGCGCGGCGAGCGCCTGCTCCCTGGCCCGTTCGGCGTCGTTGAGCGCGGTCTCCTTCTCGCTCTCCGCCTCCTCAAGGCGGACGCGCATCTCGGCCGTCTGCCGACGGGCGTGCTCGGTCGCCTCCCTCGCCAGCCGTACCTGCTCGAACGCCTGCTCACGTTCTGTACGTGCGATCGCCACCCGTGCGTGTGCCTCGGCCTGCACCGCGCTGAGTTTCGCCTCCACGCCGGCGGGGCTGAGCTCCTCGGCCAACGCCCGCGCCAGGGGCTCGATCGCCGCCGCCAGGCCGCTCTCCATCCGGTCGTACAGCTGCTCGGCCCTGGCCAGGGCGCCCTCCAGGCCAGGAGTCGCCCGGCGCAGCTCCCGGTCCCGCTTGGCCGCCGCCTGGCAGTTCTTCTCCGGACAGTAGGACTTGGGGCGTCCCCGGCCTCGACGTTGCTCGATCGGTGCTCCGCAGTGCTTGCAAGGTGTCACGACAGCTGTCTCCGAAGCCACACGCAGACCCTAGCATTTTTATTTTCCAGAAATTTAAATTCGAAAAAGGGGAGGATGGCGTGGCGGGACGGGACGGGACGGGATGACGTCGTGCTGGTGCGGCTCCGTTCAAGCTTGGGTGGCTGATGCCGACGGGGCTCGGCTGTTTGAGCAGCGTTTCTTGGGCCGCCGAGAGGGGCATCGGGTTCCCGGCCCGAGCGAAGGGCGTCGCTCCAGCTCCAGCTCCAGCTCAAGAGGCCGCGACACGGTTGAGCAGGTCACTGTTGCCCATGTCGATCTGCTGCCCGGCCAGGGTGTCGGTTGTCGGTGAGGTAGGCAGGCACGACCGGCAGGTTCGTGTTGTGGGGGTGGTGGCTGCTGTCGCTCGTCGTCTTACAGGTTGTGTCCGACTGTGACTGCTAAGTCTCCTGTAGCAGACAGCCAACGGCTTGCCGGTGTTCATAGCGCGGCTGCGAGCGTGCGAGACGGTGCTCACTGGCGAGGGCTGCGCCGGCCTGAAGCGGCGCGGAAGGCTGGGTGGGGCGCTGGGCGGGGCGAGCTGATGTTGCGCCGGCCTGCGGCCCAGCGGGATGAGTAGCCCGCCCCGCTTCTTCGCGGCGTCCGGCGTACCAGGAGGCCGCGACGAGGCGATCGCGGAGCCGGGCCGCTTGTCACGCCGAAGGTCGGCTCGCTTCACGTGGTGCTGTAACGGGCTGCCGGGGCCTGCCTGGGCCGGGTGATCTGGATCTGGATCTGGAGGGGTGGGAGCTGGCGTTGGTGGGCAGCAGATGCCGCTCGCGCGTCGGCGGACGGCTCCAGGAGCGGCGTGTCTGCCTGAGGCTTCTTCCTTGATGTCGCCGGACTCGCTGGGGAGTGAGTCAAGGTGAGGTGTTCGCGGGTGGCTTGGTGAGAGGCCGAGGAAGGGCGGGGCGGTCGTCGCATCGGTCGGCTGGTTGACGGGGTCGCCGTCGAGAGCGACCTCGTCGGCAGGGTCATCGGTGGGGTCGTCGGCAGCGACCTCGTCGGTGGGGTCGCTGTCGACGGAGGAGGGCGACGGTCTGGGCCGGCGGTGGGGGTCGGCCCTGGGTCAGGTCAGGTCGTGTCGATCGCGGAGGATTTTGACGCCGTCGCCCGTGAGTTCGTCGCAGTACGCCGTGCGCCCGGTCATCGCCATGATGAGGGCCAGCGTGCTGCCGGACACCAGCGGCCCGGAGCCGGTGGTGAAAGGGCCGTCGTCGGCGACGAGCCGCAGGCCGGCGATGCGTTTCTTGGCGGGGAGGACGAGGTCGGAGCCCTGGTAGTACTCGGCTGTGCGGGTGAGGGTTTCGATGGGGTAGTCGTGGCGGATGCCCAGCGGCCGCCGGATGTCCTCGGCGTGCACGATCGTTTCGCCCAGCATCGCCACGACCGGGAGAGGCGGTTTGGTGGTGCTCGTGATGACGCGCCGGAACCTGTCGTGCGTCTCGGCGGCGTTCGCGCCCAACTGTTCGGCCAGCCGCATGGCGACCTGCTTGTCGAAGTCGAACCGGTAGCGGATCACGCCCGCCATCCATCGCACGCTGTTGAGGCTCGCCCCCGCGATGAGGTGCGCCAGCACCTCGCGCACGGTCAGCCCGGCGCACAGCGACGGCGTGGCCCACTGCTCGTCGGTCAACTCCGCGAGGTCGGCGGCCAGGGCGGCACGCTCGGCGTGCACCAGGGGCCAGAGGTCGGCCGCGCGGCTGTTCCTGGCATTCGGCTGCGGATTCGGCGTGCCGGACGGCTTCTCGTGGTTGGTCACAACTGTCCTTGCGTGGAGTCGATAAGGGTATTCGAAGGTGAAGACTCCCGGAGTGGGGTGAAATCGTCGCTCCGCAGTGAAGCCAGTTGTCGGCAGGCGTTCCGGGGCTTCCCGAGATGTATGCGTTTCGCATAGAGTTCGAAGGATGGAATCGGTACTCGAGGCGACCATCAACGAGTGGCACGCGAGCGTGAACGACGCCGACCTGCGGCGTTCCGCGCAAGTGGTCGGCGACCCCATCGTCGTCCTGGGTCCGAAGGGCGCCGGGCCGATCACGCCGGGACAGTTCGCGGAATGGGTGGAGCGTTCGGGCATCACCCTGCGCCCGAGGTCGTGGCATCCCGTCAGCGAGCGGCTCATGGTCGTGGAGGAGGACGCCACCTGGCCGGGCAGCGGGACCGCGACCCGCGTGGCGACGGTGTTCCGGGTGGCGGACGGGAAGGTGACGGCCGCGCTGCGGCTGCCGGACCTCCGGCAGGCGCTGGAGCTGGCCTACATCTGCCGCGAGATGGCGGCCACCGAATGAGCGACCCGGGGCCGGGGCAGGTTCTGTTCGCGTTCGTACGGTACTGGTCACGCAGGCCCCAGACCGGCGATCCCGAGGTGGCCGAGCAGGGGCGGCTCGTGCTCGTCGCCGAGGCCGTCCACGCGCTGACCGGGCGCGGGGTCCCGGCCACGGTCAACGCGGTCGCCCACGAGATCGGCATCGACCAGAGCGGCGCGTCGCGGCTGGTCAGGAGCGCGAGAGAGGCCGGCTACCTGACCATGGAGGCCTCGGACACCGACGGCCGCCAGCGCAGGGCCGCGCTCACCCCGTCCGGTTTGGCCCTGCTGGATCACGCCCACGACTGGCAGGAGCAGGTCTTCGACCGGCTGACCGAGGGCTGGAGCGAACGACGCCGCCGCGACTTCCGGCAGGCTATGACGGAGCTGATGGAGCGCTCCTGCGTCCTGGACGAGTGACCCCCGCCGCTCAGGGCGGGCATTCCGGCCGCGTCCTGCGTACGGAGAACTCCAGGCGCAGCGACCCGTCGGCGGGCAGGGCTATCGCGCGCGCCCACGGATCGCTCGCCCAGCAGGCGGGCAGGAGAAAATACCGCTGGTTGGAGTGGATCAGCAGGCGCAGGCCGGTGTAGCGGTAGCGGTACATGGCCTCGGGGTCCGGCAGCGCCGTCTCCTTGATCCCCGGGCCCTCCAGGTGCAGCCGCCTGGCCGCGTACACCACCGTGCTGGGCATCCCCGCGGAGTCCACCCGGTACTGCAGGGCGGCCTCGGCGCCCCGCCGCTGCGCGTACAGGGTGACCGCCCACAGCAGCAGGACCAGCAGGAGCGCCGCGCAGGCCGTGCGGCGGACGAGCTGGTCGGCGGGGGAGCTCGCCGGCCGCGGACGGATCCGCCGGCGCAGGGAGTCGCCGTAGACGAGGGCGAACACGCCCAGCCCCAGGCAGAAGGGCACGACGTAGAACCGCGTTCTCCACCAGCCGGCCAGGGCCACGATCCCCACCGCGACGCTCACGACCCCGAGCACGGCCATGACCGTGATCACCCGCGTCGTCGCCGTACGGTGCCTGTCCGCCGACCGGACCAGCCACCGGTGCGCCGTGGGCGCGATCAGAGCCAGCACCAGGAGCAGGATCAGCGGCTCTGTCGCCGGCGCGACGCTGCGCAGCACGTATTCCTGGAACGACAGGCCCAGCATGCTCTGCTCGATGCCGAGACCGGCGTACATGGTGTTGGCGCGGACGGCCCCGACGTACATCATGACGGCCGCGACGAAAGTGGTGGGCGTCACGACGTGGGCGAGGACGCTCCAGACGCGGCTGAGGTCCTGGGCCGGCCCGATGTCGTCACCTTCGGAGGCGTCTTCGGGCGGCGCTCCGGTCACGACTCGTCCGGCGCCGGGCCGTGGTCGGTGTCCGGCTGTGTGGGGCCGCCGTCGCCGGGAGGCTGGACCGGTTCCTCGGGGGACGGCGCGGAGGGACCTCCCGTGCCGGGCTCGGGCCCGTTCGAGGAGGACGACGACGAGGGGGCGGAGGACGGCGACGAGGACGACGACCGCGTGCCGGTGGGCGGCAGCGTCGCACAGTCCGGGAGGGTGGCGGGATCGGCGGCCACCGAGCACGCGTCCCTGAGGAATTCCGGCGGCAGCCCGCCGAGGCGTTCGAGGGCGGCGCGGGCCCGCAGGGCGGTGGCGCGGTCGCCCTCGGCGGTGGCGGCCACCAGCAGTGTGTGGTTGAGCATCCGCAGGCCAGGCCGGAGCATCTGGGGGTGCAGGTCGGAGCTCTGCTGCTCCGCCTGAAGGGCGTCGTGGTACGCCTCGCCCATCAGTCCCTGGTTCGCCTTGGCCGCCGCCCCGCAGACCTTGGCGATCGCCTTCGTCTCGGGTGAGCTGTCGCCGGAGGACGCCGCGCGGCCCATCCTCTCCGCCGTGCCCGCGAAGTCGCGGCTCTGACCCATCCGCTGGCAGTCGAGCCCTACCTGGACGGTCGCTTCTGGGAGATCGCCGCTGTCCTCCTCGGGGACGAGCTCCTCGTCGGGGGTGATGACCGGCCGGGCCCGCAGCGGGGCGCCAGGTCCGGCCTCTCCCGCGCCGCCCGCCCCGGACCCGCCGTCGCCGCAGCCGCCCGTCAGCGCCAGCGCGGCCGCGAACGCCGCCACCGCGGCAGGCAAGGTCCTCCGCACCGTTTCCTCCGATGGCTCGCCGGTGTCAGAACCAGCTCGTACCTCGCGGGAGCGGGCGCCACTCCGGGCAGGGTGCACCGATCACCGTACGCTGCCGATTTCTTGCCGCCGGGCGTCGCCCGGCTCGACCAGGCGGGTGAGCAGGTCGATCAGGTGCTCGCGGTCGGCCGGGGGCAGCGGGGCGAGGAACTCCTCCTGGGCGGCGGCGATCAGCCGGTCGAGCTCGACGAGCTGCCCGCGGCCGGCCGGGGTGATGGTGATGATGTTGCGCCGCCGGTCCTCGGGGTCGGGCGCGCGCTCGAGGCAGTCCCGTCCGGCGAGGTCGTTGACGACCGCGACCATGTCGCTGCGGTCGATGCCGGTACGGCGGACGAGACCGGCCTGACTGGCCGGGCCGTACTCCTCCAGCGTGGCGAGCAGCGCGTAGTGGTAGCGCCGCACGCCGGCCTGGGCGAGCGCCCGGTCCACGATCCGGTTGGCCGTCAGCGCCGCCTGGTTCGCCAGCCTGCTCGGCAGGCCGCGCAGCCGCCGTGGCGGCGCTTCCTCGGGGATGTTCACGGGCGCCAATCTAGCAATCGTTGGACAGACCCACGATTATCTGCGATCGTTGGTCCAACCAATGTTGGACCTACCAACAGATTGACGAGGGATCAACGACATGACCGACACCGCCGAACGCCGCGACCCCGGGTGCGTGAACCTGGGCGCGCGCGTCCGTGGCCGCACGCTCTATCCGGGCGACGAGGGCTTCGAGGAGACCTGTTCGGGCTGGCTGCTGACGGTCGAGCACCGGCCCGCGGTGGTCGTGGAGGCCGCCGACGCGGGCGACGTGGCCGCCGCCGTACGGTTCGCCGCCGACACCGGACGCCCGGTCGCCGTCCAGTCGACCGGCCACGGCGTGTCCGTCCCCGCGGACGGCGCCGTCTTCATCGCCACCGGGCGGCTGCGCGAGCTGTCGGTGGACCCGGACGCGGGAACCGCGCGGATCGGCGCCGGCCTGCGCTGGGGCGAGGTGCTCGCCGCGACGGCCGAGCACGGCCTGGTGCCGCTCTGCGGCTCCTCCGAGCAGGTCGGCGTGATGGGATACCTGACCGGCGGCGGGCTCCCGCTGGCCTGCCGCACGTACGGCTTCGCCGCCGGCCACGTCCGCTCGCTCGACGTCGTCACCGCCGACGGCCGGCTCCGCACCGTCTCGCCGGCGCGCGAACCCGACCTGTTCTGGGCGGTACGCGGCGGCAAGAGCAACTTCGGCGTCGTGGTCGCCGCCGAGATCGAGCTGCTGCCGCTGCGCACCGTCTACGGCGGCGGGCTCCGCTACCCGGTCGAGGACGCCGGGCGGGCCGCCCACGTGCTCCGCTCCTACCTGGCGTGGGCCAAGGAGCAGCCGGAGGAGATGTCGTCCTCGGTGACGCTGATGCGCTTCCCCGACGCGCCGCAGGTGCCCGCGGAGTTCCGCGGCCGTTCGCTCGTCCTGGTGCGGGTGGTCTGCACGGGGGACGAGGGGCGGGCGGAGCGGCTGGTGGAGCCCCTGCGCGCGCTCGGGCCCGACGAGGACACCTGCCGCGCGATGCCGTACCAGGAGATCACCGGCATCTACCAGGACCCCAGGAACCCGGTCATGGCGCACCTGCGCAGCGCTCTGACGGACGAGCTGGACGAGGAGGCCGTGGCGGAGCTGGTGTCGTTCATCGACCCGGCGGCGCCCGGCGGGCCGTTCCCCGGCATCGAGCTGCGCCACCTGGGCGGGGCGCTCGACCGGCCGCCCGCCCGGCCGCACGCGGTCAGCACCCAGGGCGCGGCCTTCCATCTGTGGCTGCGGATGCCCGCCCCGCCCGAGCGGGCCGACGAGGTACGCAGGACCGCCGACGAGGTGCTGCGCCGGCTGCGGCGATGGGACACCGGCGCCCAGCTCCCGGGGTTCCAGTTCGACCACGACGCCGACCCCGCCCGGGTCGGACGTGCCTACACCGAGGAGACCTACCGGCGGCTGGCCGCGCTGAAGGCGGCCTACGACCCGGACCACCTCTTCCGGATCAACCACACCATCGCGCCGCGGACCGCCGAGGGGATTGCGTGACGCCCACGGGGTAGCTGCCGTCCCGTGGAGGCAGTTGCCCGTACCGACGCCAAGGAGCAGCCCATGCGACAGCCGTGGACCTCACTCACGAGGTCAGGACTGGCCGCGGCCTTCGGCACGGCGGCCCGCCTCCGGCGCGGGAGGCCGCTCCACACGTCCGGCCTCGTCCTCGACGCCCACCTGCGCCTGCACGGGGCGCCGGAGCCGTGGGGGGTGCCCTTCCTCGACCGGCGGATGGACCTTCCGGGCATCGCCCGGCTGTCCCGCTCGGTCGGCGTGCCGCCGCCGCTTCCCGACATCCTCGGCCTCGCGCTCCGCTGGGAGCAGGACGACACCACCGCCGACCTGCTGCTGGCCACCACCGGGCGCACCGCGCTCGGCAGGCGGCTGCTGCGGCCCGCGACCCGGTGGACGGGGCTCTACGGCTCCCTGTTCCCGTACCAGGCGGGGGAGCGGCGGGTGCTGCTGGGCGCGTTGCTGCACACACCGGTACGGCTGCCCGCCACGCTCGACGCGCTCGCCCAGGTCGTCGAGCACGGCCCGCTCACCGTGGCGCTCCTCGCCGCCGCCCCGTCGGGGCCGTGGCGGCCGTTCGGGCAGGTGCGCCTGTCCGCGCCGGCCCTTGAGGACGCGGAATATCCGACGCGCTTCAACCCGATCCGCCACCCGATCGCGGGGCTGCCCCCGGCGAGCTGGCTCAACGACGTCCGCGACGCCGCCTACGCCTCCGCGCAGCAGGTGCCCGACCTGCCGGAGAAGTCCCGCGACCTCAGCGGCGTCGCCTAGCGCCTCTCCTGACCGGCATCAAGCCTGTACAGCGTTCCTTATGATCCCTTAACATCTGGGATCCTAAAGTGCTAGCAGGCTAGATAAATGGAGAAGCCGGTGATCGAGTTCCACTTGGACGCCAGGTCGGGTGTCTCGCCGTACCTGCAGCTGGTCCAGCAAGTACGGCACGCGCTGCGCCTGGGCGTGCTGCGCGAGGGCGACCAGATGCCGACCGTCAAGGAGGTCGTGGCGCACCTGGCCATCAACGCGAACACCGTCCTGAAGGCCTACCGGGAACTCGAGCACGAGGGCCTGGTGGCGGCCCGGCCGGGGGTGGGGACGTTCGTGACGGCGACCCTCGCCGACGCCTCGCTGGCCGCGCACGGCCCGCTCCGGCAGGAGCTGCGGCGCTGGCTGGACAAGGCCCGCCGCGCCGGCCTCGACGACGAGAGCATCGAGGCCCTCTTCATGACCACCTTTCGGACCACCGCACAGGAGGACATAGCGTGAACGCCGTCCTGGAGGCCCACGGACTGGGCAGGAGATACGGCAGACGCTGGGCGCTGCGCGAGTGCACCCTCGACCTCCCGGCGGGCCGCGTCGTGGGGCTGGTGGGTCCCAACGGGGCCGGCAAGACGACCCTGCTGAAGCTGGCCAGCGGCCAGCTGGAGCCGACGGCGGGCACGATCACCGTGCTGGGCGGCCGTCCCGCCGGCGGCCCGCCGCAGCTCGCCAGGGTCGGGTTCGTCGCCCAGGACACCCCCGTCTACGCCGGGCTGAGCGTCGCCGACCACCTGCGATTAGGCGAGCGGCTCAACCTCCGCTGGGACGCCGCCCTGGCCCGCGACCGGATCACGGGGCTCGGCCTCGACCCCGCCCAGCGGGCGGGCAGACTTTCGGGCGGCCAGCGCGCCCAGCTCGCCCTCACCCTGGGCCTGGCCAAACGGCCCGAGCTGCTGATCCTGGACGAGCCGGTCGCCTCGCTCGACCCGCTGGCCCGCCGCGAGTTCCTGCAGGGGCTGATGGAGGCCACGGCCGAGCACGAGTTCAGCGTGCTGCTCTCCTCCCACCTGGTCTCCGACCTGGAACGGGTGTGCGACTTCCTCATCGTGCTCGTCGACTCCCGCGTCCAGGTCGCCGGGGAGGTCGACCGGTTGCTGGCGACCCACTACCGGCTCACCGGCGCGCGCCGCGACCCCGACCGGTTGCCTGCCGACCAGCACGTGGTCAGCGCGCGTCACACCGCCAGGCAGAGCACGTACGTGGTCCGCACCGACGGCCCCATCCACGACCCCTCCTGGACGGTCACCCGGCTCGGCCTGGAGGACCTCGTCCTCGCGTACATGGACAAGACCACCGTGGACCGGCGGGTCGCCCTGGAGGTGCGGCGATGATCTGGCTGACCTGGCGCCAGTTCCGCGGTTCGGCCGCGACGACGGCCGCCCTGCTCGTCCTGCTCGCCGTCGTCCTGGCCCTGACCGGCCCCGGCCTGGCCTCCGACTACTCGGCCGGGATCGCGGCCTGCGCCCAGGACGGCACCTGCGACCGCTTCTACGACCGTTTCTTCGGCGGGCACGAGACCGCGTTCGTGGCCCTGACCCTCGTCGTGCTGCTCCTGCCCGCCCTCGCCGGGCTCTTCTGGGGAGCGCCGCTGATCACCCGCGAGCTGGAGGCGGGCACGCACCTGATGGTGTGGAACCAGGGCATCACCCGCAGCCGCTGGCTGGCGGTCAAGCTCGGGCTCATGGGCCTGACCGCCGTGACCTTCGCCGGCCTGTGCGGCCTCATGGTGACCTGGTGGTCCGACCCGCTGGACAAGTCGGCCGCCGAGAACCTGGCCCTGATGGCTCCGCTGGTGTTCGGCGCGCGCGGCATCGCCCCGATGGGGTACGCGGCCTTCACCTTCGTCCTCGGCGTGACCGCCGGCATGCTGGTACGCCGCACGCTGCCCGCCATGGCCGTCACCCTGGCCGTCTTCGCCGCGTTCCAGATCGCCATGCCGCTGCTGGTCCGGCCCCACCTGATGCCCCCGATCACCTCGACCTTCGAGCTCGGCCCGACGAACGTGGACAACCTCGGCATCAGCCGGGACCAAGGCGGAGAAGTGCGGATCCAGCTGAAGTCGGCCGTCCCCGGCCACGCGGGCGCCTGGGTCCTGTCCGCCGACCTGGTCGACGCGTCCGGGCGTACGGTCGGCGCCGGCGGCGAAGGCGCCGCCAAGGTCTCCACCACGTCGGGCCCCTGCGCGCCGTCGGCGGCCGGCGGGGACGGCTGCATCGCCGAGATCAACCGGCTCGGCTACCGGCAGCAGGCCACCTACCAGCCCCTTGAGCGGTTCTGGCCCTTCCAGTGGATCGAGACCGGGATCTACGCCCTGCTCACCCTCGGCCTGTCGTGGCTCTGCTTCTGGTGGATCCGCAGGCGCCTGTCATGACCGCCGTCAGGATCACGGCCGCCGCGCTCGCCCTCGCGGCGACGGCGGCCTGCACGGCTCCGGCGCCGCCGCGCGCCCAGGTGAGCACGGCCGGCACGGTCTGCGCGGCCCCCCGGAGCGCCCCCGCCCCGGAGACGGCCACCACGATCGACGTCATCGAGCAGGCCTACTACTGCATCCTCGGCAACTACTACGGCGGCCCCACGCTGGACGCCCGCCCGCTGCTGAGCGCCGGGTTCGCCGCCCTGACCCAGGAGCTCAACCGCGCCGGCCGCGACCTGCCCGAGGCGGGCATGCCGGCGTTGACCGGCGACCGCGAGAGCGACTGGACCGCCTTCGAGGCCGCCTACCGCAGAGTCACCGACCAGGTGCCCGGCCTGCGCGACAGGCTGGCCGTCGTCACCCTCGAAGCCATGGTGGCCGCCCTCGGCGACAACCACGCCCGCTGGACGCACGACGTCGAGCGGCCGCCCGACGCCTACGACGGCGACGGCTACGGCCTCGGTCTCCTGGCGAACGTCAACGGCCCGCAGGTGGACGGCAACCCCGGCGTCGCCCTGCCCCCGCTGTTCGTCACCGCCGTGCAGGGCGGGGCGGCGCGGGCGGCCGGGCTGCGTCCGGGCGACATCATCGAATCCGTCGACGGCTCGGCGCCCTTCATCGACGGCAAGGCCACGCCCGCGATCGCCGCCCTCTATCCGGCGTACCCGGAGGCGCGCCCGGTCCGGCTGCGGCTCCTGCGGCAGAGCACCGGCCGCCGCTGGAGCGTGACGCTCGAACCCGGCCTCTACCAGCAGGACCTGGCCGCCCTGCAAGTGGTGCGGTCGAAGCTGCTCGACGACGACATCGCCTACGTACGGCTGCGCGGCTTCGCCCCCGACTCCGCCGACCGCGTCTTCAGGGCCGTCGCCCGATTGCGCGCCGGCCGGACCCTGTCCGGCGTCGTGCTGGACGTACGCGGCAACGGTGGCGGCAGCCCCGCGGAGGCGACCCGGCTGGTGAGCGCGTTCGGCCACGGCAAGGTCACCGCCTACCAGTGCGCCGCGGACGCCACGTGCGCGACCACGCGGACCGACGACACCGTCGAACTGCTCGGCCTGCCGCTGGTGGTGCTCACCGACCGCGGCTGCGCCTCGGCGTGCGAGCACTTCAGCTCCGCGGTCAAGGACCTGCGCCTCGGCCGGCTGGTCGGCACCAGGACGGCCGGGGTGATCTCGGGGCCGGCGGAGCCGTACCTGCTGGCGGACAACACCCTCCTGAGCTTCCCCGCCAGGCACCACCTGGGCCCGGACCGCGAGGTGATCGACCGGATCGGCGTGCCGCCCGACCACCACGTGCCCCTGACCCCGCAGGACGCGGCCGCCGGGCGCGACCCCGCGCTCGCCAAGGCCCTGACCCTGCTGCACGAGTGAACGGACCTCCCGATGAGACAGATCCTCGCAGCCGCCGCGGGACTGGTCGTCCTGGCCGCGTCCGCCTGCTCCGCGCCCACGCCGCCCCGGTCCGCCGTCCCGTCGGCCACGCCGGCCGGCCCCGCCACCCTGCCCGCCCCCACCGGCGCCCACCGGGTCGGCACCACCGCCCTGTACCTGAAGGACGCCTCCCGCCCCGACCCCTGGAACCTCGACGCCGACGCCAGGGAGCTCAAGGTCACGCTGTGGTACCCGACCGAGCAGCGGGACGGGCGGCGGGCGGCGTACATGACGCCGAAGGAGTCGGAGCTCACCCTGCGCGGGCTGGGCGTCGCGGGCGTGCCTGACGACACGCTCAGCAGGACGCGCACCAACGCCGTCGCGGACGCCGCACCCACGGGCGGGAAACGGCCGCTCGTGGTGCTCTCCCCGGGCTTCACCAAGCCGATGAGCACGCTCACCTCCCTGGCCGAGGACCTGGCCAGCCGCGGGTACGTCGTGGCCGGCATCGACCACACCTACGAGAGCCACGCCACCACCCTCCCCGGCGGGCGGGTCGCGGAATGCCTCGCCTGCGACAGCGACAGCGACCCGGGCTTCGGCGCGGGGCTGGTCGCGGTACGGGCGGCCGACGTCTCCTTCGTGCTCGACCAGTTGCCGGCGAAATGGGATGGCGCCGACCGGATCGACCGGTCCCGGGTCGCCATGGTCGGGCAGTCGATCGGCGGGGCCGGCGCCCTGGCGACCATGGTGAAGGACTCCCGCGTACGCGCCGGGATCGACATGGACGGCACCACCTACGCCCGCATCCCCAAGGGCGGGCTCTCCCGGCCGTTCCTGTTCCTGGGCTCGCCGCAGCACGTCCCGGGCGGCCGCGACACCTCGTGGGAACGCGACTGGAAGCTGCTGACCGGGTGGAAACGCTGGCTCGTGCTGGCGGGCGCGGAGCACCAGTCCTTCACCGACGGCCCGCTGCTGTCCGGCGCTCTCGGTGTCACGCCCGCCTCCGGCGTCCTGCCCGCGGCGCGCGCCGCCGAGCTCACCCGCACCTACGTGGCGGCCTTCCTCGACCGGCACCTGAAGGGCGAGCGGCAGCCCCTCCTGGACCAGCCGTCCGCGCGCTACCCCGAGGTCACGTTCTGCCCCACGACCTGCTGACGGCGCGGACGCGGATTGTCGGAGATCATCTCTAGGGTGCTGCCATGACGTGCCCCCCTTCTTGCGCGCGGATTCGCGAGCGCGCCGTCGCCCGCGACGCGCGCGGCCTGGCCGACCTCGTGATCGCCCTGTCCGACGCCGAGCGGGCCGAGACCGCCCGGCACCTGCCCGACCTGCGCGACGAGCTGCGCGGCTTCGGCGGCTACGGGGAGCTGCTGCGGATCGTGGGAGCCGGCGTGCTGTCCGGCCCCGCCGCGACGGCCGCCTGGCTGACCCGGCGCGAGTTCGCCGACCCGTGGCCGAGGCTGGATGAGCTGGCCCGGGTGCTCGCCACGCGCCCGGCCGGCTGGCAGGCCGACGTGGCCGCCCGTCTCGCGAGGAAGATCCGCACGCCGGACGACCGCGACGTCCCGCTGGCGCTGGCCGTGCTACGGGCCACCGGAGCCACGCCGCCCGAGCACGACCCGCTCGTGACCGCCTGGCTGCGCACCCGCCCGGCCGACGACGACCCGCTGCTCGGCCCGCTGCTGCCGCGGATCTTCGAGGCCGAGGGCGTGGGCCGCGAGCTGCGCGAGGAGCGCCTCACCCCCGCCCCCACCCCCTGGCTGTCCCTGATCGGGCGGCTGCTCGCGGCCGGCCGGGTGTCGCGGGCGGAGCTGCTGGACGGCTGCCTGCGCCGCTTCCTGCGCGGCGGCGACGGCATCAGCCTGCGCTTCTTCGTCCGGCTGCACGAAATGCTCGACCCTACGCCGCAGGAGGCCGCCGCCCGCACCCGTGACTACCTGCGGCTGCTGCCCGTCGCGCCCGGCCCGGTCGCCGAGCTGGCCCTCGCCCAGCTCCGCCGCGGCGGCCCGCTGGAGCCGGCCGACACGGCCGAGGCGGCCGGCGCGCTCACCTTCCGCGCGGAGTCCAAGCTCGCCCTGGGCGGCCTGCGCCTCGTCGAGGGGGAGACCGACGGCGCGACCGGGCATCCGTACGCAGCCGAGCTGGCCGCCGCCCTGGCCACGGCGTTCGGGCACGCCTCCTACGAGGTGCAGGGACGGGCCGCCAGGATCGCGCTCAAGCGTGCCGCCGCCCTCGCCCCGGCCGGCCAGATTCTCGCCGAGGCGGTGCCACTGCTTCCCGAGGCGCTGGGGGTGCGGGTGGCCGGCCGGTTCGGCGGCGAGGCGGCGCGGGAGAAGCAGCCCGAGGCGTTCACGCCGCCGCCGCTGCCCGCGCCCGCCGCGCCCGGGCCGTTTCCTGAGCCGACGCTGGACGTGTGGGAGAGCGTGCACACGTGGGTGGACGGGGAGCGGTGGCTGGCGGCGTTCGTCCGGCGGGCCGCCACCGATCGGGAGGAGCTGCGGCGCACGCTGGCCGGGCAGTTCGGCGGCGGCCACCCGCAGGTGCACTCCCAGGAGTCCTGGGTCGAAGTCAGCGACTGGATCGGCGCCCTGGCCGCGCAGGTGACGGACCCGGAGCCGGAGCCGGAGCCGACGTCCGCCTCCGCCGGTCCGGAGCCGACGTCCGCCTCCGCCGGTCCGGAGCCGACGTCCGTCTTCGCCAGGCCGGAGCGGGCCGTCGGCGCGCCGGAGCAGGCCGCCGGCGGGCTGGAGCAGACCATCGGGGAGCTGCTGGAAGCGGCGTGGAGCGGCGCCGTGCGGCTGCTCGGCCTCCACCCGTCGGCCGGACGAATGGACGGATCGAGGGGCGGACCGGCGGTTGGATGGATCCTCGAACCGCTGGCCGGACCGCTGGGCGGGCCGCTGACCGGAGCGCTGGGCGGGTCGATGGCCGGGCCGATGAGCGGGCCGTCGGCTGGGCTGGGGGCCAGGAGTCAGCCGAGCCTGCCCCCGGCGGACGAGGTCGCGCCGCCCCACCTGTTCCTGCTGCGCCGGCTCGACGAGATCCACCGCGCGCTGCGGGCCGGCACGCTGCCGCCCGTGCTGCTGGCCACCCCCACCCTGACCACCGGCCACCTGGACCCCGCCGTCCTGGTGGAGCGGCTGGCGGAGTGCGCCGCCGTGGGCGCCGCGCCGCTGCCCGCCGACCTGGCGCAGGCGCTGCTGCGGCTGCCCCGCGGCCGCCACCCCGAGGCGGCCGGGCAGGCCGCGCGGATCGGCTCGCCGGCCGCCGCGACCGCCGCGCGCTGGCTGGCCGAGGGCGGGCTGCGCGACCCGGAGACGCACGTACGGTGGTCCTACCTCGACGGCGCCACCGACCGTTTGTTCGACGAGCACGAGCCGGCCGAGCGGCCCTACCAGATCCGGCTGCGGCCGGTGCTGCGCGCCGAGCCGACCGGCCTCGAAGCGCTCGACGAGCTGCTGACCACCCGGACCCGCTGGAGCTGGTTCCGGTCCCGCGGCCTTCTCCGCTGGTGGCCGTCGCTCCTGCCCTCGCATCGCGAGATCGTCGCCGCCGACTACCTGCCCGACATCCTCCATCCCGGGGTGGCCGCGCGGTGGGTGCGGAACCTGGCCGACGCGGACGGGCCCGCAGGGGAGGCGATGGCGCTGGTCCTGGCCTGCCAGGTCGCCAGGGCGGAGCCCGAGGCGGCGGCGCTGCTGGTGCGCATGGCCGCCAGGGGCGACCTGCCGGCCGAGGAGGTGGGCGCGCAGGTGGCGCTGCTGCTCCGACGCACACCGCACTACCAGCAGCGGCCGATCGTGGGCGTGCTCGCCGACGCCGCGCGGCAGGGCGCGTACGAAGCCGTCTGGCGGCTGCTCACCCGTCTGCTGCCCGCGCTGCTGCCCGCCCCCGGTGAACGGGCGCGGGTCGAGCACACCGAGGCCGTGACCCTGGCGGCGGACGTCGCGGCCTGGGCGGGGGCACGCGGCCCGATCCCGGAGGTGTCGGCGTACGCGACGGCGGGCGGCAGGAGCCGGTTCGCCCGCGCCTGCGCCCGCCTGCACGACCAGCTCCGCCACGGCGGTCCGGCCGCTCGCGGCCGGGTTCACGAGGGCGAGGAGGAACCGGTCGCCGGTGCTCGTTAAATGCGTTGCCGGAGAAGCGGCGGCTGCGGAATACTGCGGGCGAAGCTGATCGCCTGTCGAAGGGAGGGTGAGACCGTGACGACGACTGTTCGCGTGCCGTTTTCCGCGTCCCCACACCTTCCCGCCGGGCGTCCGCCGCTGACCTGACTCGATCGGCACCCCGGTGGGCCTCACATCTGGAGCATTCCCACCGTGCCGAAGCACTCGCAACACCGCCGCCGTGGCAAGCACGCCCTCGACGCCGACGACATCGCCTGGCTGGAGAGCACGCCCGAGACGGCGTCCGACGACGGCCCTCCCGAGGGTGATCGCTGGTCCACCTGGGACCAGAGCACGCCCACGGAGAAGGGGCCGCGCCCGTACCCCGGCTGGCTGGTCACCGAGCTGGCCGCCGTCGACACCGAGCACGGCATCCTGAAGACCGGCAAGGAGGCCGACGTCCACCTGATCTCGCGGGGCGTGCCGGGCACCGACCGGGTCTGCCTGCTGGCGGCCAAGCGCTACCGGTCGGCCGAGCACCGCCTGTTCCACCGCGACTCCGGCTATCTGGAGGGCCGCACGACCCGCGAGAGCCGGACGAACCGCGCCATGGCCAACCGCACCGCGTTCGGCAAGCAGATGATCGCGACGCAGTGGGCGGTGGCGGAGTTCGGGGCGTTGTGCCGGCTGTGGGAGCTGGGGGTGCCGGTGCCGTACCCGGTGCAGATCCTCGGCACGGAGATCCTGCAGGAGTTCGTCGGGACGCCCGACGGCTACGCGGCGCCGCGCCTGGCCCAGGTCTCCGAGGGCCTCGACGACCTGTGGAAGCAGCTCGTCGAGGCGATGGTGACGCTGGCGGGGGAGGGGCTGGCGCACGGCGACCTGTCCCCGTACAACGTGCTGGTCCGCGACGGCAGGCTGGTCATCATCGACCTGCCCCAGATCGTGGACGTGGTCGCGCATCCGGCCGGGCCGTCGTTCCTGGACCGCGACGCGCGCAACATGGCCACCTGGTTCGCGGCCAAGGGCGTCGCCGGGGCCGACCCGGAGACGCTGGCGGCGCTGCTGCGCCGCGAGGCCCGCATGTGACCGCTATTTGCCCAGGTCCTTCCCCGTACGGGAGTTTGCCGATGAAAGACTGGAAGGGACGGAAGGAGGCATCATGATCGAGGTCAAGAGCATCGAGAAGCCCGACGAGCGCCGCGACTTCCCGAAGGGACATCTGGAATTGTGCAGTCTGTCCGGGCTGAGCTTCGCCGTGGCCACGTTCGAGCCCGGCTGGCGCTGGTCGGAGTCGGTCAAGCAGATCGTGGGGACCAGCTCCTGCCAGGTCCGTCACCAAGGGTTCGTCGTCCAGGGCCGGATGCGGTGGCACATGGACGACGGCGCGGAGGCAGAGGCGGGACCGGGCGACATCTTCGTCTGCTCACCTGGGCATGACGTCTGGGTGGTGGGCGACGAACCGGTCATCCTCTACGAATTCGCCGGAGGAATGGCCGACTACGCCCGCGCGGCCGGCGACTGCTGAGATCAGCCGCGCGGCCGGCGACCGCTCCAGCGGGAGTCAGCCGCGCGACCTGCGGCCCAGCGCGCGGCGCATCCTCCTGGACAGGACGGCGCGCATGCCGCGCTGCTGGTCGAGCCGGCGGTCGCGCTGCGCCGCGTGCACCTCGCGGCGCAGCGCGCCCACCTCACGGCGCAGTTCCACCGTGCTCCTGCGCCAGCGCGCCGCCTCGTCACGCCACTTGGCGACCTGGCCGCGCAGCCGTTCGGCCTCGCCGGCCAGCCGCGCCGCCTCCGCCTCGGCCCGCACCCTGGCCTGGTACGCCGCCCGCCGCCCCAGCGGCTCGACCGGCCCCTCGGTGAACCCGTACGCCTCGCCCGTCACCCACCGCACGCCGGAGACGTCCGCCACGGCGTCGTCCAGGTCCTCGCCGGGCCGGACCACGAGCCGGGCGCGGGCGAAGGCGGACACCCGTTCCAGCCGGGCCGCGACCACGCCCTCGGGTGACTCCCGCAGCAGCACCTGGACCAGGCCCAGCCCTTCGGCGCGGGCCAGGTCGAGCAGCTTGGCCACGCCGTCCTCGCCCGGCGCCCAACCGGCGGGCAGGCGCAGCACGAACGGGACCGACGGGTCCACCTCGGCGGCGGTCGCCAGGCGCACCCGGGGTTCGTGCTCGTAGTGGCCGTGCACCAGGACCAGGTCCAGGTCGGGGTCCTTGAGCGGGGCGCGGCGGTCACGGTCGAGCCGGTCCCAGGGGCCGACCAGCACCACCGACAGGTCCGCGACCGTGGAGGCGAGCAGGGCGTCCACGGCGGTGCGGACGGCCTCGTAGCCGGCCGTGCCGTCCAGGACCGCGGTCACGTACGGCACCTTCCACCGTCGCGCCGGATGCGTACGCAGCCACTGGTAGGCGGGGATGCGGTCGGCGACGAAGGCGTGGCTGACCCGGTCGACGCGCTGCTGCTCGCGCATCCGCATGGTCGGGCCGAGGTGGTAGGCGCGGGCCCGCGGCTCGGGCACGAACACCGCCCCCGCCTGCGCCAGCCGGTAGCCCATCTCGGTGTCCTGGCCGACGACCAGGTCCTCGTCCATGGGGCCGGCCGCCTCGATCAGACGGGCGCTGACCGACGTGGCCCCGCCGACGTGCAGGCTGAACGGCCGCACCGGGTTGGCGGTGAGGCCGTCGGTGCGCTCGACCAGCCCGACCAGCCAGGCGTGCGGCAGGGCCGGCTCGAACGCCGCCTCCAGGTCCTCCGGCAGCGTGTCGGGCAGCGGGACGGAGGTGAAGCGGATGTACCCGGTGACCGAGAGGTAGGGGGCGGCGTGGTGCCAGCGCATGTGCGCCTCGATCGCGCCCGGCGTGAGCACCACGTCGGAGTCGAGCCAGTGGATGACGTCGCCGGTGGCCTCGGCGAGGCCGGCGTTGCGGGCGGCGGCCCGGCCCGGCCGGTCGCAGCGGATGAGGCGGGCGGCCGAGTCCCCGGGCAGGCGCAGCGGCGGCGAGCTGCCGTTGTCCACGACGATGATCTCCGTCAGCTCCGCCGGGTACGTCTGCCGCGCCAGCCCCCGCAGCACCAGATCCAGCTTGTGCTGCGCGCCGTACGCCGGGATGATCACGCTCACCCGCAGCTCGGGCACGAAGTCCTCGGGCGGCTGGAGGACCCGGTAGTCGTTGCCGCGCACCCGTCGCACGTCGTCGCCGACGGTGGTTTCGAGAGAAGAGACGGACATGCGCGCGAATGCTCCTTGATCGTCAGGCCGGATGGACGGGCCTCACCCTAGGACGCCTACCTGGGAGAGAACCCGGCCCGGCGATCCGTGCGCATCACGTCTTCGCAGGTCAGAGCTGCCAGAATGCGCACAGGAAACGCGCAGGTCGCCGCTCAGGACCGGAGTGTCGCGGCGACGGCCAGCGTGGTGAAGGCCGTGGTGAAGCCGCCTCCGGCCGCGTCCACGGCGGCTCCGACGTCCTCCAGCACCCGGGTCAGGTCGTCCGGCCGGAGCCGGGTGAGACCGCCGGTGGTGGGCAGCAGGTCGAGCCATTCGGCGCGGGTGTAGTGGCGTTCTCCGTCGAACCGCCACAGCTCGGGCTCGGCGAACGCGCCCGCCTGCCGGATGCCGTCGGCGAACCTCTCGAACATCTGCCGGTAGACGTCCTGGGCGTCCTTCGGCGGGCCGGCGACGGCCGGTGCGCCGGGCAGCACGCGGCGCAGCGCGCCGGCGAGCGCCTCCGCGATCGGCGGCGGCGCGTCGTACACGTGGGCGAACGCGGCGAGCAGGCCGCCGGGGCGCAGCACCCGCGCGGCCTTGGCGGGGCCCGCGACCGGATCCACCCAGTGCCAGGACTGGCCGGCCACGACCGCGTCGAACGTCCGCCCGGCGGCGTCCCATTCCTCGAACGTCGCCACCTCGACCTCGACGCCGGTGCGGCGGGCGAACGCGGCCATCCGCGCGTCCGGTTCGACGCCGAGCACCGTGCGGCCGGCCGCGAGGAACTGCCGGGCCTCGATGCCGGTGCCGCAGCCGACGTCGAGGAGGTCGGGGCCGGGGCTCGCGGCTATGATCCGCTGGATCAGGGCGTCCGGATAGGCGGGGCGGGCGCGGTCGTAACGTTCGGCGTCCACCCCGAACGATTCGGCCGTCTGCCGGGCCTCATGAGGCTCCTGCGGGGTTCCCTGAGTTAAAGTGGGCATGCGCCCACCATAGTGGGCGCTCGCCCACTTGTCGAGCGTGCGAGAGGGAGAACGGGCGATGCCGACGGGAGTGGCGCTCCGCGATGTGCGGCAGCAGTTGTTCGACGCCGCGGAGCGGGTCCTGCTCAGGGACGGCGCGACCGGGCTGACCAGCCGGGCCGTCACCGACGAGGCCGGCGTCGCCAAGGGCGTCCTGCACCGGCACTTCGCCGACTTCGACGCCTTCCTCGCCGACCTGGTGCGCGAGCGCGTGCGCCGGCTCGCCGCCGAGGCCGCCGACCTGCGCGCGGCCGCCGGGCGCGGCACCGTCGCCGGCAACCTCACCGCCGCGCTGATCCAGCTGTTCGACCCGGTCGCGGTGTCGATCGTCGGCCTCGTCATCTTCCGCGACGAGCTGCGCGCCCGGCTGCGCCAGGACCGTCCGGAGGCCGGTGTCCCGGTCCTCGCCGAGGCCGCCGCCATGATCGGCGGCTACCTCGCAGAGGAGCGCGCCATGGGGCGGATCGCCGCCGACGCCGAGGTGGACGCGCTCGCGCTCTCCCTCGTCGGCGCGGGGCACCTGCTCTTCGCCGACCGCGACGGCGCCGCGCCGGATCCGGAGGGCGTCGAGAAGGTCGTACGGGCCGTCATCGCCGACGTGGTCCAGCGCCGCCTGCTGTGACGCCGCCCCGGGCCTCCAGGTTGGCGGCCATCCGCTGGAGCATGCGTACGGTGCCGGCGTACTCCTCCTCGGTGAGACCCGTGAGGAACGCCGAGCGGATGCCGTGCACCTTCTCCTGTACGGTGGCGTGCCCGGTCAGGCCCTCCGGCGTGAGGGCGTGGCGGCCCTCTGCGTCCTCGGTGAGCCAGCCGCGCCGGGTCAGCTCGCCGGTGACGTCCTCCAGGGTGATCGCGCCGGGCTGCCAGAAGGGGCGCAGTGTCTCCCGGAGGCCGCTCGCGGTCTGCGGGGCCTGGCGGAGCACGTTCAGCACCTGCCAGTGCCGGCGCGTGAGACGCTCCTCGTCGAGGACCCGTTCGGCCTCGGCCTCGATGAGCCGGTCGAGGTGCTTGAGCCAGTAGCCGATGGGGCGATCCATGGCGTATGCCTTTCTGCATAAACATGTCTTATTACAAGTATATGCTCAAGTGCTACGCCAGAGCGCCCAACCCTGGCGGCCCGCCAAGTCAAGGAGCGACGGGGGCGGTGGCGAGACGGCGGGCGGCGGCGATCACCGCTTCGCGGCGGCGGGCCAGCGCCGCCTGGTCGCTCTCCTCGCCCAGCATCATCCGGCACATCCCGGGCACCGCGAAGTTCCAGGAGATGAGCCCCATGATGGTGAAGAGCAGGTCCTGCGCGGCCCGTACGCGTTCCTGCTCGGGCAGGTGAGGGGCCACGCTGTCGGCGAGGCCGCACACCTTCTCCCGGAACGCGACGCGCCGCTCCGTCTCGCTCGCGCCGAGCCCACCGTCGCGCGTCTCCAGCGCCTCCCACAGCAGCAGCCGGATCAGCTCGGGATGTTGCTGGTGCCAGTCGAAGATCTGCCCGACGGAGTCGGCCACCGCGTCGGGATCGATGGACATCGCGACGTGGACCTCCTCCAGCTTCGCCCGCAGGACGGCGGCGAACAGCTTCTCCTTGCCGCCGTAGTAGAGGTAGATGGCCTGCTTGTTGGCCTTGGCGGCGGCGGCGATCCGGTCGACCCTGGCCCCCGCCAGCCCGTGCTCGGCGAACTCGGCGGTGGCGGCCGCGAAGATGCGCCGCTTGGTGTCCTCCGCGTCATAGGCCATGGACGAATTAAACCATCGGGTTGACTCACTCCCTCGCAAGCGGCAGGATCGGGACCGGAAATAAAACAACCAGATGGTTTATTTCTCGCCATCCAGGAAGGCATCCCATGTCCACTGGCACCACCGCACCCGCCCCCGTACGCTCACCGCTGCCCACCGGCCTCGCCGGCGCCACCGCCGTCCTCATCGGCGCGAGCTCGGGCATCGGCCTCGCGGCCGGCGTCCTGCTGCGTTCCGTCGGCGCGCGTGTCGTCCTCGTCGGACGCGACCCCGGCCGGCTGAAGGCCGCCGTCGCCCGGGTACGCGAGGCGGGCCGGGACGAGGACCCCGACGACGCCGTGGTGGCCGTCGCCGGCGACGGCGGCGACGAGCGCACCCTCGACGAGGCCTTCGACCGGGCCGGGCGCACCGACCACGTCCTCGTCACCGCGGGCGGCATGGCCGGCGCGGGCCCCGTGAGCGGGGTGTCGCGCGACGGCCTCGGCGCGCTCCTCGACACCCGCCTCTGGCCCGTGTTCGCCGCCGCCCGCGCGGCCGCGGCCCACCTGCCCGCCGGAGGCTCGCTCACGTTCAGCTCGGGAACGCTCGTCGTCCGCCCCAGGCCCGGGATGAGCGCGCCGCTGTCGCTCGCCGGCGCCGTCGAGACCCTGACCAGAGCCCTCGCCGTGGAGCTCGCCCCGGCCCGTCAGCGCGTGAACGCCGTACGCTTCGGCATGATCGACACCCCGCTCCTGCGCTCGATCCCGGGCATGGACTCCGACGAGGGAGTCGCCGCCGCCGGGGCGGGCATGCCGCTGGGCCGCGTCGGCACCGCGGAGGAGGCCGCCGCCTCCGCCCTGTTCCTCATGGCGAACACCTACGTCACCGGCCAGGTCATCACCGTCGACGGCGGCGCCACCCTGGCCTGAGCCCTCATCGGCTGACCGGGGTCTCCCGCTCGACGTGCGACAGCTTCTCGGGGTTGCGCACGGCGTAGAGGCCGGTGATGAGGCCGTCGTCGATCCGTACCGTGAGAACGGTGCTGATCGCGCCGTCGATCCGGAAGATCAGCGCCGGATGGCCGTTGATCTGCGCCTGCTCCAGCACGGCCGGCGCGTCGGGCGTGCGCAGCCTGGCCACCAGCGCCGCCACCTGGTCGGGCCCGACCAAGGGGGTCAGCGCGGCCTTGGCGACCCCGCCGCCGTCGCCGAGCATGACCACGTCCGGGGCGAGGATGCCGAGCAGCCCTCGCAGGTCGCCGGTCTCGACCGCCCCCTGGAAGGCCGCCAGCGCATTCCTGATCTCTTCGGGGGACGCGCTGCCGCGCGGCCGCCGCGCGGCGACGTGGGCCCGCGCCCGGTGCGCGATCTGCCGGACCGCGGCCGGGGTCTTGCCGACGGTCTCGGCGATCTCGTCGTAGTCCACGGCGAACACCTCGCGCAGCACGAACACCGCCCGCTCGGCCGGCTGCAGCGTCTCCAGCACCAGCAGCATCGCGGTCGAGACGCTGTCGGCCAGCTCGACGTCCTCGGCCACGTCCGGCGAGGTCAGCAGCGGCTCGGGCAGCCAGGGGCCGATGTAGGACTCCCTGCGCCGGCCGAGCGTGCGCAGCCGGCCGAGCGCCTGCCTGGTGGCGATCCGCACCAGATAGGCGCGCCGGTCCCGTACGGTGCCGAGGTCCACGCCCGCCCACCGCATCCAGGTCTCCTGCAGGACGTCCTCGGCGTCGGCCGCCGAGCCGAGCAGCTCGTAGGCGACGGTGAACAGCAGGTTCCGGTGCGTGACGAACGCCTCGGTCGCCGCGTCCAGCCGGTGCTCGCCGCCTGTGCTCATGGTCGCTCCTGCCCGCTCGCCGTCGAAAAGTGCCACGCATGTGACACCGCCCGCGGCCCCGCTGTGACACCACGGCGTTGTGACCTGTGTCACAGTGCCGTGGTGTCGTGGGATCAGGAGCTGGTCAGGACGGCGAGCCGCTGGGTCGCGCGGGTCATCGCGACGTAGCGGTCCACCGCCCCTTCGACGCCCTCGCCGAACCGCTCAGGATCGACCAGCACCACCAGGTCGAACTCCAGCCCCTTCGCGAGCTGCGGCGTCAGCGACCGGACCCGGGGCCGCGCCTCGAACGCCGGGTCGCCGATCACGCAGGCGACCCCCTCGGGGTGCTCGGCGAGCCACCCGTCCACGATCGTGTCCAGCTCCGCCACCGACCCGTGCCGCACGGGCACGCCGCCGGCGCGGATGGACGTCGGCACGTTGGCGTCGGGGAGCGCGGCCCGGATGACCGGCTCGGCCTCCGCCATGATCTCCTCCGGCGTCCGGTAGTTGACGGTGAGCGAGGCGAGGGTGATCCGGTCCAGCCCGACCCGTTCCAGCCGCTCCCGCCACGACTCGGTGAAGCCGTGCCTGGCCTGGGCGCGGTCCCCGACCACGGTGAAGCTCCGCGACGGGCAGCGCAGCAGCAGCATCTGCCACTCCGCGTCGGTCAGCTCCTGGGCCTCGTCCACCACGATGTGCGCGAACGGGCCGGCCAGCCGGTCGGGTTCGGCGGCGGGCAGCGCGCCCTCGTCCACCAGGGCCTCCCGCAGGTCCGCGCCGTGCAGCATCGTCACCGCCGCCTCGCCGTCGTCGTCGGCTTGGAGCAGGTTGTCGACCACGCCGGCCATGCGCTCGCGCTCCGCCGCGGCGGCGGCCTCCTGCCTGCGCCTGCGCCGCGACGACTCCGGGTCGCCGAGCCGCTGCCTGGCCGCGTCCAGCAGCGGCAGGTCCGACACGGTCCACGCCTGCGGGTCGGCACGCTGCAACCGCCTGATCTCCTCCTTGGCCAGCCAGGGAGCGCACAGCCGCAGGTACGCGGGCACCGACCACAGGTCGCCGACGAGGTCGGCCGGCTCGATCACCGGCCAGGCGCGGTTGAAGGCCGTCAGCAGCTCCCGGTCGCGCAGCAGCGACCTGCGGACCAGGTCGGCGGGGACGTCCTCGTCGTCGTGCTTGCCGACGATGATCTCGACCAGTTCCTCCCAGATGCGGTCGCGCGCCTCGTTGTGCGGGGTGCCGGGCTCCGGCGCCGCGAACGCCTCGGCCCAGTCGTCGGGGCCGAGCCGGACGTCGGACCACTCGGTGGTGACCGTCATGCCCTTCGCGGGCGGGTTCTCGTAGAACCTGACGGCCGGCTCGATCGCCTTCACCAAATCCGCGGACGCCTTCAGCCGGGCCACCTCGGGGTCGCTCTCGGCCGCCGCCGTCGCGCCCTCGGGCACGAGGTCGCGCAGGGTGCAGGTCTGCACGCCCTCCTCGCCGAGACTGGGCAGGACGTCGGCGACGTACGCGAGGTACGGCTGGTGCGGCCCGACGAACAGCACGCCGCCCCGGTTGTGGCCGAGCCGCGGGTCGGCGTAGAGCAGGTACGCCGAGCGGTGCAGGGCGACGACGGTCTTACCGGTGCCCGGACCGCCGTCCACGACCAGCGCGCCGCGCGAGCTCGCCCGGATGACGGCGTCCTGGTCGGCCTGGATGGTGGCGAGCACGTCCCGCATCCGCGGCGAGCGGCTGCCGCCCAGGCCGGCGATGAAGGCCGACTGGTCGTCCAGCGCGGCGTGCCCGTCGAGCCCGTCCGCGGTGAACACCTCGTCCCAGTAGTCGCTGATCCGGCCACGGGTCCAGCGGTAGCGGCGGCGGCTGGCCAGGCCCATCGGGTTGGCGTGGGTGGCGCCGAAGAACGGCTCGGCCGCAGGGGACCGCCAGTCCAGCAGCAGCCGGCGACCCTCCCGGTCGGTCAGGCCCAGCCGCCCGACATAGACAGGTTCGGCCCCGTCCGCCCCGACCATGCGGCCGAGACACAGGTCGAGCCCGAAGCGGCGCAGCGTACGCAGGCGGGCGCTCAGCCGGTGAACCTCCAGGTCCCGGTCCAGCGCCGCCCGGCCCGCGCCGCCCGGGGCCCTGCGCATGGCGTCGAGACGGTCCGACAACTCGGCGACCGTCTGCTCCAGGGCCCCGGCGACGGCCGCGAAGTGCTGCTCGTCGCGGCCGATCAGCGCCGGGTCGGCCTTGGCCGACAGCCTTTCCGGCAGGTCGAACACGCTGATGGTCGATGGGTGATTCACGTAATGCGCTCCGGCGTTTTCGCAGGTTCTCGGCCTCGGCCGCCGATTGTCCTGCACGACCGGGGTCTTGCCGCAAGCCCCCGGGTGCGCTATAGGTTGAAAGTGGAAAGGAGCGGATTCTCCCCTTTCCCGTCCTCGGTCTCCTCCTCAGAGCGCCTGCCGGTGCCGGCGCTCTTCTTCGTCGTGCCGGTCGTCGCCGCGCTCCCGCTCCCGCGCACGCCGCGCCCAGCCGCACGAGACTGATCCGCAAGGCCGCGCACGTACGGGGAAGAGGGGGTCCCATGGCTGAAACGGATGTGACCATGGGAGTCGAGGAGGGGTTCATTCTTCTGGACCCGGCCACCGCGAAGGTGACGCCGGTCGCCGGCGACGTGCGCGAGCGCGTCGGCGGCACCGTACGGGACCAGGTGACGGCGCGGACCGGATTCCAGATCGAGACCCGCAGCGGCGCGCACACCGAGCTGGCGGGCCTGCGGGAGGAGTTGCTGCGGCTGCGCGCCGTCGTGGTGGCCGCCGCCGACGGCGCGGGCGCCGGGGTGGCGGCCACGGGCACGGCGTTGTCGGGCGACCTGCCGGGCGACGCCGGTTGTCTCGTGTGGCTCGGCGTTGACGACCGGGAGGAGGCCGTCCAGGTGGTCGACCATCTGCGGCCCTGGCTGCCCGTGCTGCAGGCGCTGACCGTGAACTCGCCGATCGGCGGCGACACGGACACCAGCTGCGCGAGCGGGCGCGCGATGGCCAGGAGCCGTCATCCCGCCGCCGGGCCGCCGCCCTGGTTCCGGTCAGCCGAGCACCACGACTGGCTGGTCGAAGGGCTGCACGCCACCGGAGTGGTCCCCGAGTGGCAGGCCAGGCTCTCCTCCGAGAGGCCGGCGATCGAGGTCAGGGTGGCCGACACCTGCCAGACCGTGGCCGAGGTGGTGCTCCTCACGGGGCTGGTCAGGGCGCTGGCCGCCACGGCGCTCGGCGACGTACGGGCGGGCCGGCCCGCGCCGAACGTGGACCACACCCTGCTCGCCGCCGCGAGCTGGCGGGCCGCCCGCGACGGGCTGGAGGGGGAGAACGTCGACCAGCTCACCGGCCGCACGCTGCCCGTCTGGCGGCTGGTGGACACGCTGATCGACCACATCGGGCCCGCGCTGCGCGCCCTCGGCGACCTGCCCCTCATGGACGAGGGGCTGGACGTGCTGCACCGGCACGGCTCGGGCGCGGCGCGGCAGCGGGCCGCGTACGAGCGGCGGGGGCTGGTGTCCGACGTCGCCCGCATGCTGGCCGACCAGGCGCGGCAGGACCTGCCGCGCCTGGCGGGCTGAGCCGGTCAGCTCGTCTCGATCCGCCCGAGCGGGCCCGGCTCCGCCGCCAGGGCCGCGCACGCGGCGGGCCAGGCGGGGTCGTCCGGGTCGAGGGCGGTGCGGAGGTAGGCGGTGGTGAGCCGCTGGATCAGGGCGACGCGGGCCGGGCTCTCGTCCGTGGTCTCGGCGGCGCCGGGGCCGACGATCCCGCCGAGCGAGTGCTCCGCCCCGAACAGGGTGAGCAGGCTCTTGCCCCCGGGGCTCAGCCGGTACGGGTCGGTGAACCAGTCCGGGCCCCGTACCGACAGCGCCGACCGGTCCTGGTCGCCCGCGACCACGAGCGCCGGCGTGGTCATCCGGGTGAAGTCCGGGTTCATGAAAGGAAAGTGCTCGGCCGCGAACGGCGTCAGGTCGGCCCCGCCCGATCCCGGCGTGGCGAGCAGCACGCCCGCCCTGACCCGCGGGTCGGACAGATCCTCTCCGGGCCGGCCCGCGGCGTCGAGGACGCGCGCGCCGAGCAGCATGCTCGCCGTCTGCCCGCCCCAGGAGTGCCCGGCCACGGCGATCCGGTCGCGGTCGAGGCGCCCGTCGAGGCCGGGAACGGCGGCCTCGACGGCGTCCAGCCGGTCCAGTACGTGCGTCAGGTCCGTCACCCGCCACCGCCAGATGAGCGGGGTACGGGGATCGTCGGGCGGCAGGGCGAGCGTCCGCGAGTCGAGGTGGGTGGGCTGGACGACCACGAACCCGTGCGCCGCCCAGTGGTCGGCCAGCGGCCCGTAGCCGTCCATCGACCAGCCGAAGCCGTGCGAGAGGACGACGACCGGCAGATCCCTTCCGGTAGCGGGGGCGGAAACCCGCACCCGCAGGTCCTCGCCACGGCCGGGGGCGGGCAGCACCACCGGTTTCACCGAGACGACCCGGGCGGCGATGGTCGTCGTGTCCGTCATGCTCATGAGAGCGGTCTTCCTTCGCGTCAGTCGGTCAGTGGGTGGGGATGAGCTCGTCGGCGACCCATCGGGCGACGCCGTCGGGGTAGGGGGCGGGCAGTCCGAGCACGACGTGCCGGAAGCCGGCCTCGACCGCCGCGCCGATCGCGTCCCTGGTGGGGCCGGGACGGTCGTAGGAGACCGGCAGGTGGATCGAGCGGGTGATCGCGGCCGGGTCGCGGCCGATCTCGGCGCAGTAGCGGTCCAGCAGGGCCGAGCGGCCCGCGAGGTCGGCGATGTCGCCGCCGCCGGGGATGTTCCACAGGTCGGCGTGCTCGGCGGCCACGCGCAGCGTCGCCGACGAGCGCCCGCCGACGAGGATGGGCGGGTGGGGGCGCTGCACCGGCTTGGGGTTGCCGAACGCGCCCTTCAGCCGGTGGTGTACGCCGTCGAAGTCGAACAGCTCGTCCTCGGTCCACAGCCGCCGGATCACCGTGCACGCCTCGGCCAGGCTGCCCACGGCGTGGGCGGTGTCGTGGAAGGGCAGGCCGTGGGCCTCGTACTCGCGCCGGGCCAGGGGGTGGTCGGGGCGCGAGCCGACGCCGATGCCGAAGTCGAGGCGTCCGCCGGAGACGATGTCGACGGTCGTGGCGATCTTGGCGAGCAGCGCGGGCGGGCGGAACCGGTTGCTGGTCACCATCAGGCCGAGCCGCAGCCGCCGGGTCTGCGCGGCGAGGGCGGCGAGCAGGGTCCAGCCCTCGTGGACGGGGCCGGTCAGGTCGCCCGCGATCGGCAGGAGGTGGTCGAACAGCCAGGCGTGTCCGATCGCCGGGATCGTGTCCGCCTCGCGCCAGACCCGCAGGACGTCGTGGTAGCCGACCTGCATCGGCGCGGTCATGATCCCGAAGCTGGGCGGGGAGTCGTAGGGCATGGGTGTGCTCCTTCCGGCCGGGTGGCCGGGGGTTCGCGGAGGGAGGATGCGGGCGCGCGCTCTGGCATCATGGGAGAGAGAACAAGTGGGACTGTGTCCCGTTTAGAACATATGGGACAGTGTCCCGTTTAGCAAGCCGGGCGGCGGCGCCGGCGGAAGGAGCGGCGCGGTGAGCGACAGCGAAAAGAGCGCGCAGGCCGCGCAGGGCGGGCAGGCCGCGCAGGGCGCGCAGGGCGCGCAGGGCGCGCAGGGCGCGCAGGGCGCGCAGGGCGCGCAGGGCGCGCAGGGCGGCACGCGCAAGCGGGCCGACGCCCGGCGCAACGAGAAGACCCTGCTCGACGCCGCCGCGGCGGTCTTCGTCACCTCGGGCGTCGAGGCGCCCATCCGGGACATCGCGGCCGAGGCGGGCGTCGGCACGGCCACGATCTACCGCCACTTCCCGACCCGGGCCGACCTCATCATCGCCGTCTACCGGCACCAGATCGAGGCCCTGGCCGAGGCCGGCCCGGCCCTGCTGGCGGCCGGGCCGACCCCCTACGCCGCCCTGGGCAGGTGGATCAACCTGTTCATCGACTTCCTGGTCACCAAGCACGGCCTGGCCGCCGTGCTGCGCTCCGACGAGGCCGGGTTCGAGGCGCTGCACGCGTACTTCCTCGACCGGCTCGTGCCGGTGTGCGGGCGGCTGCTCGACGCCGCGGCGGCGGCCGGCGAGATCCGCTCGGACGTCGCCGCCCTGCAGCTCATGCGCGGCGTCGGCAACCTGTGCATCGGCGCGGAGAACGACTCACGCTACGACGCCCGCCCCCTGGTCGAGCTGCTCATCGCGGGGCTGCGCCGGGTGTAGCCGGACGTCAGCGGGGGCGGACGTTGTGGTTGCGGGCGAACAGGTTCTCCGGGTCGTGGCGGCGCTTGACGGCGGCGAGCCGCTCGTACGTCGCCGCCGGGTACACCGCTGCGACGTCCTCCTCGCCGGCCGAGGCCAGGAAGTTGGCGTAGGCGCCGTCCACGTGCGGCGCGAGGTCGCGCCAGAGGGCGTCGAACGCCGGTCGGCCCGCCGCGAGCACCGGCTCGGGGCCCGCGCTCGTGGTCACGACCATCAGCGCGGCGTCGCGGTGCGCGTACGCGGTGGCGTCGGCCGGCACCCGGGCCACCGCGCCGCCGACCGCGCGTACGGAGATGAGCGGCGCCCCCTCCGCCGCCCCCGCCGCCACGAGCACGCGCAGCACCCCGGGCACCGCCGCCGCCCCGGCGAACCCGCTGCGCGTCACCAGCCGGATGCCGGGCGGCGGCACCAGACCCTCCACGAGCGTCTCCGCGTACGGCTTCAGCGTGACGCCGTCGCCGGTCACCGTGCCGAGCCGGCGGAGCGGGTCGATCGCCCGCGCCGCGAGCCGCGCGTCGTCCCCGTCGAAGGCGACGTGGACCTGCACCGGCGCCTGCGGGCCGCCCGCGAAGGGGTTGGCGAAGTCGGCGACGGAGGTCAGCTCCTCGGGCGCGGTACGCAGGTGCTCGGCCCACCCCTGGAGCACCGTGGCCGCCTCCGCCGCCGGGAAGGCGATCGTGCCGTGGAAGACGTCCGTCGTCGGGTGGGCCGCGAACACGAACGCGGTCACGACCCCGAAGTTGCCGCCGCCGCCGCGAAGCGCCCAGAACAGCTCGGGATTCTCCTCGGCGCTCGCCCGCACGACCTCCCCGGCGGCCGTGACCACCTCGGCCGCGACCAGGCTGTCCAGGGCCAGGCCGTGCTTGCGGACCTTCCAGCCGATGCCGCCGCTCAGCGTCAGCCCGCCGACGCCGACGCTCCTGGTGTCGCCCGAGGAGATCGCCAGGCCGTGCGGGGCGAGGGCGTCGGCGACCTGGCCCCAGGTGGCGCCGCCGCCGATCCGTACGAGGTGACGCCGCTCGTCCACGAGCTCGACCTGCGCCAGATGGGCCAGGTCGAGCACCACGCCGCCGTTGTTCGTGGCGAAGCCGGCGAAGCCGTGCCCGCCGCCGCGCACCGACAACGGCAGCCCCGTGCCGGCGGCGTAGCGCACGCCCGCCCGTACGTCGGCGACGGTCTTGGGCCGCAGGACGAGGGCGGGACTGCCCGGCACCAGCAGCGATCGGGCGGCGGCGGCGTAGCCGGCGTCGTCCGGGCCGATCACGTCGCCGCCGAAGTCGCGGCGCAGGGTGTCCAGTGCTGCGTTCATGATGATTCCTCCACATCGCTCATTGGGCGAACACGAGATGCCGCCCGCCCCGGGCGTGTGACAGTGACCTGCGCCACACCGTCCGCCCCACGGGTCAGGAATCGAGAAGCGGCCGCCCTCGCCCTCCGGCTACCGTGACCGGGCGCCCCGGGGCAGCGCCGAGGTAGGTAAGGTGCACTGACCCGAGCCGGGCGACGACCCAACGGAGACACGATGAGCATGGACACCCGTACGGAAGCCGCGTCGCACCTCGCCGACGGCCACGACCTGATCCGGGTGCACGGCGCCCGCGAGAACAACCTCAAGGACGTGAGCGTCGAGATCCCCAAACGCCGGCTGACGGTGTTCACCGGCGTGTCGGGCTCGGGCAAGAGCTCCCTGGTGTTCGACACGATCGCGGCCGAGTCGCAGCGGCTGATCAACGAGACCTACAGCGCCTTCGTGCAGGGTTTCATGCCGACGCTGGCCCGGCCCGAGGTCGACGTGCTCGACGGGCTGACCACGGCCATCATCGTCGACCAGCAGCGCATGGGCGCCGACCCGCGCTCCACGGTCGGCACGGCCACCGACGCCAACGCGATGCTGCGCATCCTGTTCAGCCGGCTCGGGAAGCCGCACGTCGGCTCGCCGCAGGCGTTCTCCTTCAACGTCCCGTCCGTACGGGCCAGCGGCGCGATCACCGTCGAACGCGGCGGCGGCAAGACCGTGAAGCAGAACTTCACCCTCACCGGCGGCATGTGCCCGCGCTGCGAAGGCCGGGGCACGGTCTCCGACATCGACCTCACCCAGCTCTACGACGACTCCAAGTCGCTCGCCGAGGGCGCGTTCACCATCCCCGGCTGGAAGTCCGACAGCTTCTTCACCGTCCGGGTCTACGCCGAGTCGGGGCTGTTCGACCCGAACAAGCCGATCCGCGAGTTCACCGAGAAGGAGCTGCGGGACTTCCTCTACCGCGAGCCGACCAAGGTGAAGGTCGAGGGCGTCAACCTCACGCTCGAAGGTCTGATCCCGAAGATCCAGAAGTCGTTCCTGTCCAAGGACCGCGAGGCGATGCAGCCGCACATCCGGGCGTTCGTGGACCGGGCGGTCACCTTCACGACCTGCCCCGAGTGCGACGGCAGCCGGCTGAGCGAGGCCGCGCGCTCCTCGAAGATCCACGGCGTGAACATCGCCGACCTCTGCGCCATGCAGATCAGCGACCTGGCCGAATGGGTGAGCGGGCTGGACGAGCCGTCCGTCGCGCCGCTGCTGGCCGCGCTGCGGCACACGCTGGACTCGTTCGTGGAGATCGGGCTCGGCTACCTCAGCCTGGACCGTCCCTCCGGCACGCTGTCCGGCGGCGAGGCGCAGCGGGTCAAGATGATCAGGCATCTGGGCTCGTCGCTCACCGACGTCACGTACGTCTTCGACGAGCCGTCGATCGGCCTGCACCCACACGACATCGAGCGCATGAACACGCTGCTGCGGCGGCTGCGCGACAAGGGCAACACCGTCCTGGTCGTCGAGCACAAGCCCGAGATGATCGCCATCGCCGACCACGTCGTCGACCTCGGCCCCGGCGCGGGCACCGGCGGCGGCGAGGTCGTGTACGAGGGCGGCGTGGACGGGCTGCGCGCCGCCGGCACGCTGACCGGCCGGCACCTGGACGACCGGGCCGCGCTCAAGGCGTCGGTGCGCGAGCCGTCGGGAGCGCTGGAGGTGCGCGGCGCCCGCCTGCACAACCTGCGGGACGTGAACGTCGACATCCCGCTCGGCGTGCTGGTCGTGGTGACCGGCGTCGCCGGATCGGGCAAGAGCTCGCTCATCCACGGCTCGGTCGCGCGCAGGGACGGCGTGGTGGCCGTCGACCAGACGCCGATCCGCGGCTCGCGGCGGAGCAACCCGGCCACCTACACCGGGCTGCTCGAACCGATCCGCAAGGCGTTCGCGAAGGCCAACGGCGTGAAGCCGGCGCTGTTCAGCGCCAACTCCGAGGGCGCCTGCCCCGCCTGCAACGGCGCCGGCGTCGTCTACACCGACCTCGGGATGATGGCCGGCGTCAGCACCACCTGCGAGGAGTGCGAAGGCAGGCGCTTCCAGGCCGCGGTGCTGGAGCACCGCCTCGGCGGCCGGGACATCAGCGAGGTGCTGGCCATGCCGGTGAGCGAGGCCGGGGAGTTCTTCGCGGCGGGCGAGACCCGCATCCCGGCCGCGCACGCCATCCTGCGCAGGCTCGCCGACGTCGGGCTCGGCTACCTCAGCCTCGGCCAGCCGCTCACCACGCTGTCCGGCGGCGAGCGGCAGCGGCTCAAGCTGGCCACCCACATGGGGGAGAAGGGCGGCGTCTACGTCCTCGACGAGCCCACCACGGGCCTGCACCTCGCCGACGTCGAGCACCTGCTCGGCCTGCTCGACCGGCTCGTCGACAGCGGCAAGTCGGTCATCGTCATCGAGCACCACCAGGCGGTGATGGCGCACGCCGACTGGATCATCGACCTCGGCCCCGGCGCCGGCCACGACGGCGGCCGGATCGTCTTCGAGGGCACCCCGGCCGACCTCGTCGCCGCCCGCTCGACGCTCACCGGCGAGCACCTGGCGGCGTACGTCGGCGCCTGATCACTGCCCTGGCCGCCGGGGGCCAGGTGGACGAGCCGGAGACCGGCTCGGGAAGATGGCATCGTGCGACCGAACCAATCAGGGCCCGAGGACGCCGCGCAGCAGCAGCGGCTGCGCCTGCTCGCGCTGCTGCGCCGCGTCCGCGACCGCATCGACCGCGAGTACGCCCAGCCGCTCGACGTCGAGGCGCTCGCCCGCGGCGTGAACATGTCGTCAGGGCACCTCAGCCGCGAGTTCCGGCGCGCCTACGGGGAGTCCCCCTACTCGTACCTGATGACGCGGCGCATCGAGCGCGCGATGGCGCTGCTGCGCCGCGGCGACCTCACCGTCACCGAGGTCTGCTTCGAGGTCGGCTGCTCCTCGCTCGGCACCTTCAGCACCCGCTTCGCCGAGCTCGTCGGCGTGCCGCCGAGCACCTACCGGCGGCAGGCGGCGGAGGCGACGGAGGGCATGCCGTCGTGCGTGGCCAAACAGGTCACCAGGCCGGTCAGGAATCGAGAAGCACCGGCCGCGGGGCCGCCGTTAGCGTGACGGACATGGACATCACCATCAACGCGAGCTTCCTGCCGCACGACGATCCCGAGGCCGCCCTCGCCTTCTACCGCGACACCCTCGGCTTCGAGATCCGCAAGGATGTCGGCCACGGCGGCATGCGCTGGATCACCGTCGGCCCGCCCGGACAGCCCGAGACCTCCATCGTGCTCTACCCGCCCGGCGCCGACCCCGGCGTCACCGAGGAGGAGCAGCGCGTGATCACCGAGATGATGGCCAAGGGGACCTACGGCGGCATCCTGCTGGCCGCCGACGACGTCGACGCCGTCTTCGACAAGCTGCAGGCCACCGGCGCCGAGGTGATGCAGGAGCCGACCGACCAGCCGTACGGGGTGCGCGACTGCGCCTTCCGCGACCCCGCGGGCAACATGATCCGCATCAGCAAGCGCGATTGAGCCCGGCGGGCGGCGCCCGGCTACGATGTCGCAGGTGACCGCCTACGACGATCTCGACGCGTTCGAGCACCTGAACGCCTCGGCCCTGCCGCCGCGCCAGCAGCGGATCCTGGCGGCGATCCGCGACCACGTGGTCCGGCACGGCTATCCGCCGAGCACCCGCGAGCTCGGCCGGGCGGCCGGGCTGCGCTCGCCGTCGTCGGTCTCGAAGCATCTGAGGAGCCTGGAGGAGAAGGGGTTCCTCCGCCGGGCCGGCACGATGACCCGGCCGATCGACGTACGCCTGTTCCTGCGCGAGCCCGCGCCGGAGACGGCGAGCGAGCTGGTGAGCGTGCCCGTGGTGGGCGACATCGCCGCGGGCACGCCCATCCTCGCCGAGCAGCACGTGGACGACCTGCTCACCCTGCCGCGCGACCTGACGGGCCGGGGCACCGTGTTCGCGCTGCGGGTGCGCGGCGACTCGATGATCGACGCCGCGATCTGCGACGGCGACCTCGTCGTGGTGCGCCGGCAGCCCGAGGCGCACTCCGGCCAGATCGTCGCCGCCATGATCGACGGGGAGGCCACCGTCAAGGTGTTCCGCCGCCGCGGCGGCCACGTCCTGCTCGAGGCGCGCAACCCGGCCTACGCCGACATCGACGGCGACGAGGCCGTGGTGCTGGGCGTCGTGGTGTCGGTCCTGCGCAACGTTTAGGCCGCCGGGCCGCTGATGATCAAGCCCGGCGCGGGCGGTAGTTTGAGCGGGAGCACCTGCCCGCCTCAGGCGGGAGCACCTGCCCGCCTCAACGCCTGGGAGACGCGATGAGCAGCGCCGACACGGCCATCGCCGCACTGCGGACCGGACATGACGAGCTGTCCGGGCTGGTGTCCGGACTCACCGACGAGGACCTGGCCAGGCCCTCGGCCGCCGCGGAATGGGACATCTCCCAGGTCGTCAGCCACCTGGGCAGCGGCGCCGAGATCGCGCTGACCGTCCTGCGGGCCGCGCTCGACGGCGCTCCCGGCCCCGGCCACGACTTCAACCAGAGCGTCTGGGACAGATGGGACGCCATGACGCGACGGGAGCGCGCCGACGGCTTCCTCCAGGCCGACGAGGCCCTGACCGCGCTCTACGAGTCCCTGGACGCCTCCACCCGCGACGAGCTCCGCGTCGACCTGGGCTTCATGCCCGCCCCGGTCGACGTCGCCACCCTGAGCCGGATGCGGCTCAACGAGCTCGCCCTGCACTCCTGGGACGTCCGCGTCGCCTTCGACGAGCACGCCACGCTCGCCCCCGACGCGACGGCCGCCCTGCTGCACCAGGGGCCCGACCTGTTCGCCTGGATCGGCAAGGTCGACCGGCTCGACGGCCGCACCCTGGACCTCCAGGTCACCACGACCGCCCCCGAGTCCGTCTTCGTGCTGCGGCTGAGGCCGCCGATCGGCGTCGACTTCGACGTGCCCGAGCAGCCGGACGGCACCCTCGCCCTGCCCGCCGAGTCCTGGCTGCGCCTGATCTCCGGCCGCCTCGCGCCGCGGCACACCCCGGACGGCGTGACCACGACGGGCGCCGCCGACCTCGACCTGCTCCGCCGGGTGTTCCCCGGCTACTGACCCCGGCGGCGCGGTCGTGGCATGATCGTCCGTCATGATGAAGAAAACGATCACCGCGTTAGCGATGTGCGGCGTGTTCCTGGTGACCGCCGCACCCGCGCAGGCGGCGCCCAAGGACCCCGTACGGGCGCTGAAGGCCAAGCTGGTCCCCGGCCACGGCGTGCGGTTCACCGAGACGGCCGAGTGGTCCGACGGCACCGACACGCTCCACGCGTACGAGAACAAGGGCGTGCTGCAGTTCGCCAGGAAGGGGCTGAACTACGACCTCACCATCACCGCCTGGGACGACACCGAGGAGCGGGTGATCTCCACCGGCGGGAGGACGTACTACAAGGGCGGCCTGCTCGCCGAGCTCCTGCCCAAGGGCAAGAGCTGGCTCGGCGTCAAGGGCGGCGGCGCGATGCCCGGCGTCTACCTGCAGGTGCTCAACCCCGCCGAGCCGACGACGCTGTCGGCGCTGCTGAAGAAGGGCAAGAGGGAGGGGAGCAAGGTCACCGGCACGATCACGTTCGCCGCGCTGACCAAGGTCTCCCCGTGGTTCGCCGGCTCCGGCCTGAGCGCCTGGGCCGCCGCGACGCCGATCTCGTACACGCTGACGCTGGCCCCGTCCGGGCTGCCGACCAGGCTGTACAGCTCGTTCCGCGCCAAGGGCGTGGACCGTCTCTACTCCGACTTCGAGGGCAGCATCATCAACGTCGAGACCCGCTACACCGGCTGGGGCGGCAAGGTCTCGATCAAGGCGCCGAGCCCCAAGACCGTGACGGACAGGTACGCGAGCTGAGTCCGTTAATCGTTTGAACGCACGCGCCGGGCGCTGCCACCATCCACGCATGGACGATGAGGAGCTCCGGACGATCCAGCGGAACGTCGACCTCGCGATCGAGCAGCTCGGCCCGATCAGCGGCATCGACTTCGGCCTCGACGAGGAGTCCGTCCGGTGGGTGGAAGGCTTCATCGAGCGCCGGCGGGCCCAGCCCGGCTTCGACCCGGACCAGGCGGAGGGCCTGGTGAACGTGCTCGGGTCCTACCTGGGCGCGTGCGTCGCGGCGGGCGCGGGCGGGCACTGGCACTGGCGGGACGACGGCGGGTGGGGCGTGGCCCTGCCCGACGGCAGCACGGCCTTCCCCTTCACGAAGGTCCGCAAGCAGCTCCGTGACGGCCTGGAGGGCGGCGAGTCGATCGCGAGCTTCTACCGGGTCGCCGTCGAGTTCATCGCCACCGGCAGGATGCGCGACGACGGTTAGTCCCCGCCCGGCCCGCCGAGCAGCTCGCCGAGGAAGTCGTCGAGACCGCGGGCGAGCGCGCGCACGGTGACCTCACCGCCGGGGGCGGCCTCATCGAGGCACCGTGCCACGCTGCCGGCCGCGCCCGGCGCCGCGATCACCTTGACGTGCCACCGGTCCCGCTCCCCGCGCCGGTCGGGGCCGGTGGGCGTCACCTCGGCCAGCAGCGCCCAGCCGCGCCCCAGCAGCGCGTTGGCCAGGGAGGCCGCCCGGCGGTAGCCCGCCACCGTGGTCTCGCACTCCATCAGCTCCGGCACGAACTCGTCCATGTGCCCTCCAGGCCCGCGTCCACCTTCGCTCTTTCCGCACGCCGCCCGGCGAATCCTCCCAGGGACGGCGGTAGGGCTGGCCCTACCTGAGGAAGGGGTGACAGCGGGGGTCCGCGTACCCTCTGGTTCTCGCGATGCTGGCAAGCGATCATCATTGGGACGATTTCGCCGGCATCGGAGGCAGATGTGAGTGTTGTAGACCTCGACCGACCGCAACGGGGCAGCGACTTCGCCCGGCTGTCGCGCCGCATAGCCGAGGCCGGCTTACTGGAGCGGCGGCCCGGTTACTACGCCGTCCGGATAGGGCTGGTCGCCGCGCTGTTCGCGGGCAGCTGGGCGGTGTTCGCCGTCGTGGGCGACACCTGGTGGCAGCTCCCGGTGGCGGTGCTGCTGGCCGTGGCCTTCGCCCAGGTCACGCTGCTGGCCCACGACCTCGCGCACGGCCAGATCTCCCGCTCGCGGCGGACCAGCAGGATCGCGGGGCTGCTGGTCGGCAACCTGGCCGTGGGGCTGAGCTACGGCTGGTGGATGGACAAGCACACCCGCCACCACGCCAACCCCAACCACGAGGACCACGACCCCGACGTCGCGCCCGACGTGCTCATCTGGTCACGCGGGCAGGCCGAGGCGGCGCGCGGGCTGGCCCGGTTCGTCGGGCGGTGGCAGGCGTGGCTGTTCTTCCCGCTGCTCACCCTCGAAGGGTTCAACCTGAAGGTGTCGAGCTTCCGCGCGCTGCGCCGGCCGACGCTGAAGAACCGCCCGGCCGAAGGGCTGCTGCTGGTCGCGCACGTCGTGGCCTACGTGGGCGCGCTGTTCCTGGTCCTGCCGCCCGCCAAGGCGCTGGTGTTCCTGCTCGTCCACCAGGCGTGCTACGGCGTCTACCTGGGGTGCACGTTCGCCCCCAACCACAAGGGCATGCCGGTGCTGACGGCGCAGGACGAGCTGGACTTCCTCCGCCGCCAGGTCCTGACCTCCAGGAACGTCACCGGCGGCCGTCTCCTGGACATCGCGCTCGGCGGCTTGAACCACCAGATCGAGCACCACCTGTTCCCGGGCATGCCGTCCCCGAACCTGCGCCTGGCCCGGCCCATCGTCCGCGAGTACTGCCGCGAGCTGGGCGTCGAGTACGCCGAATGCGGCCTGATCGCCTCCTGGAGCCAGGCCCTGCGCCACCTCCACGACGTCGGCCGTCCCCTCCGGGCATGATGACGCCATGCCCCGCTTCGTAGACCCGGCCGCCACGTTCCGTACCTCGTTCCTGGCCGCGCTGGCCGAGTTCCGGGCCGACACCGACTACCCGCTGTCGTGGTTCGTGTCGGACGTGGACACGCCGACGCCGGCCGAGCCGGACGCCTTCGAGGCGTACGTCGCCCGCGTGCTCGCCGAGCGCACCCAGGCCGGGGTGCGGCCCGGGTTCGTGCCGATGACCACGCTGTGGTGGGTGGACGGCGACCGCTTTCTGGGCCGGCTCGCCATCCGCCACCGGCTGACGCCCGCGCTGACGGAGCTCGGCGGCCACATCGGCTACGACGTACGGCCCGGCGCCCGCCGGAGGGGGCACGCGACGGCGATGCTCGGCGCGGCGCTGCCGATCGCGCGGGCGCTGGGCATCGGCGAGGCGCTGGTGATGTGCGACCTGTCGAACGTCGCCTCCCGGCGGGTCATCGAGGCCAACGGCGGTCGGCTGATCGACGTGACCGAGCGGAAGCGCCGCTACTGGGTGCCCACCGGCACGACCTGACTTCCGTGGGACGGCTTCGTCCTGCCGCCGGTCTTCGCACCGCTCAGGTCCGCACCGCTCAGCTTCGCGTTCGTCAGGTCCGCGCCCTTCAGGTCCGCGTCGCGCAGGATCGCCGTACGCAGGTCGGCGCCGCGCAGGTCCGCGCCGTTGAGGCTCGCGCCGGTCAGGTCCGCGCCGCGTAGGTCGGCCCCGCGCAGGTTCGCCTGGAACAGGTCCACCCCGCGCAGGTCTGCCCGGCGCAGGGAGGATTCGCCCAGGTCCGTCTGGAACAGGTCCGCGCCGTGCAGATCGGCGCCGTGCAGGTCCGCGCCGCCGAGGTCCGCCATGAACAGGACCGCGTACGGCAGGTCCGCCCCGTCCAGCAGCGCTCCCCGCAGGTCGGCGCGGGTCAGGTCGGCGTGGTCCAGGTTCGCCCCGCTCAGCCTGGCCCCGCGCAGGTCCGCCGAGATCAGGACGGCGACGCCCAGGTTCAGGCCGCTCAGCTCCGCGCCCGGCACCCTGACGCGCGCCAGGTCGCAGCCGCACACCCAGTCGCGCCCGGCGTCCGGGACGTCGTGGACGCTGCCGAGCACGGTCAGGGCCGTCTGCACGTCGGCGGCCGGCCGCCCGACCTGCCCCGCCGAGCCGTGCTCGCGCACGTACGCGGCCATGACGTCGGCGGTCGTCACGCGGTCCCGCTCCGACTCCCGTGCCAGGCGCCGGAGCGTGTGGATCGCGGCCAGCCGGACCTCGGCCTCCCCTGAGCCGAGCCGCCGCACGGCCTCCGCGTAGCCGTCGGCGCCGCGCCGCGCCGGCGCGGCCTCGATGGACCGGGCGTCGGCATAGACCAGGCTGCCCGAGGCCAGCAGCAGCCCGAGAACGACCCCCCAGGCGCTCACCCGCCGCAGCAGCGTGTCGACGGACTCCGGCGCGGCGCGGCGGCGCAGCCGGCACCCGGCCCCGAACAGGAAGCAGGCCACCGCGAGGACGGCCATCGCCAGCGGCGGAAGGTCCTCCGGCGCGTACGGCGGCACCAGGTGAGCCGGCAGCCGTTCCAGGACAGGCCGCCACCAGCCGGGGCCGCCCGCCCAGGCGAGCGCGGCCCCCACGAGCCCGACGCCGGCGAGCAGGGCCAGGCCGAGAAGGGCCGCGGTGAGCAGAGCCGCGACGGGCGGGGCCAGTTCGGCGGCCACACCGGCCGGCCCGGCCAGAGCCCGCCGAAGCCGCGCTCGCCACGAGGTCACACCACCCATTCGACCCGAAACCGCGCGCGGAAGGTAGCCCTGCCGGAGGATCTGTCAGTCCGCGTGGAGGGCGGCGGCGGTGGCCGTGCCCTTGAGGCCGGTGACCGGGCCCTGGTAGAGGATGCGGCCTCCGTGCCGGCCCGGGCCGGGGCCGAGGTCGATGATCCAGTCGGCGTGCCGGATGACGTCCAGGTTGTGCTCGATGACGACCACCGTGTGCGCCTGCTCCACGAGCTGGTCGAGGACGCCGAGCAGGGCGGCGATGTCGCGCAGGTGCAGGCCCGTGGTGGGCTCGTCCAGGACGTAGAGCGCCGGCTCGGTGGCCTCGCGCAGCTCCCGCGCCATCTTCACCCGCTGGCACTCGCCCCCGGACAGCGTGGTGAGCGGCTGGCCGAGGCGCAGGTAGCCGAGGCCGGCCCGGTCGAGGTGGCGCAGCCCGTCGCGGATGTGCCGGTCGGGCAGCCGGTCGAGGGCGTCGGCGATGGTCAGGTCGTCGAGGTCGGCGATGGACAGGCCGTTCACCCGGTGCCGGAGCACCTCGTCGGTGAAGCGCCGGCCGTGGCAGGTCTCGCAGACGTTCTCCTGGCCGTCCATGAAGGCGAGGTCCGTGTAGATCACGCCGAGGCCCTTGCAGTCGGGGCAGGCGCCGGCCGAGTTCGCGCTGAACATCCCGGCGGGCAGGCCGCTGTGCCGGGCGAACAGTTTGCGTACGGCCCCGGCGATCCCGGTGTAGGTGACGGGGGTGGAGCGGCGGTTGACGCTGACCGGCCGCTGGTCGAGGACGATCGCGTCGTGCTGGGCGACCAGTTCGGCGGCGAGGCTGGACTTGCCCGAGCCGGCGACCCCGGTCAGCACGGTGAGCACCTGGGCCGGGACGTCCACGGTCAGGTTCTGGAGGTTGTTGCGGGTGGCGCCGGTCACCGTGATGACGCCCTGGGGCGGGCGCGGCGCGGTGTTGAGCGGCGTACGGGCCGCGAGGGCCGCCGAGGTGGCGGTGCCGGCCGACCGGAGCCCGTCGAAGGAGCCCTGGAACACCAGCCGCCCGCCGCCGGCGCCCGCGTCCGGGCCGATCTCGACGATCTCGTCGGCGATCGCCATGACGGCGGGGTCGTGCTCGACGACCAGGACGGTGTTGCCCTTGTCGCGCAGCCGCTGCAGCAGGGCGGTCATGGAGGCGATGTCGTGCGGGTGCAGCCCGACGGTGGGCTCGTCGAAGACGTACAGCATCTCGACCAGGCTGCTGCCCAGGTGCTTGACGGTCTTGACGCGCTGCGACTCCCCGCCGGACAGCGTGGGGGTGGCGCGGCCGAGGTGCAGGTAGCCGAGCCCGATGGTGATCATGGCGCGCAGTTTGTCGCCGAGCGCCGCCACGACCGGCGCGACGGCGGGGTCGCTCACCTCTTCCACCAGGTCGGCGAGCTCGGTGATCTCCATGCGGGCCATCTCGCCGATCGTGCGGCCGAGGACGGTCGCGGTGCGGGCGGCCTCGTTGAGGCGGTCGCCGTGGCAGTCGGGGCAGGTCTGCGACCGGGTGAAGCGCTCGATGGTCTCCCGCTTGCGGTCGGACAGGTCGTCGGAGGTGTGCAGGTAGATGCGTTCGAAGCGCTCGACCACGCCCTCGTAGTCCTTCGGCGGCCGGACGCCGAGCCGGGCGGCGTGCTCGCCGCCGTACAGCAGCGCCGCGCGCTCGTCGGGCGTCCAGTCGCGCAGCGGGGTGGCGGGGTCGAAGGCGCCGATGTCGGCGTACTGGCTGTACCAGTAGCCGCCGTGGCCGAACCCCGGCAGCAGGATCGCCCCGTCTGCGAGCGATTTGTCCAGGTCCAGGAACCGTTCGACGGCGCTCACGACGATCTCGCCGAGCCCGGAGCAGGACGGGCACATCCCGGCGGGGTCGTTGAAGGAGAACCGGTTGGACTCGCCCACGTACGGCGTGCCGACCCGGGAGAACAGCAGCCGCAGGTACGTCCAGGCGTCGGTGATCGTGCCGACCGTGGAACGGGCGTTCCCGCCGATCCGACGCTGGTCGATCAGCACGACGGGGGAGAGCCCGGCGATCTCGTCGGTCTCGGGACGGGTCCACCGGGGCAGCCGGTTGCGGGTGAACGGCGGGAACGTCTCGTTGAGCTGGTGCCCCGCCTCGGCGGCGATCGTGTCGAACACCAGCGACGACTTGCCCGACCCCGACACCCCGGCGAACACGGTCAGCCGGCCGCGCTGGAGGTCCACGTCCAGGTTCTTCAGGTTGTTGGTCCGGGCGCCCCGGATGCGGATGAACTTCGGCATGCGTACGACGCTACGAACAGATGTGGCCACTTCCTGGCCGCGTCCCGGGAGAGACTGGAGGCATGGCGGACGTCACCCAGCGCATCCTCGCCCTGCTCGCCACGTTGCAGACCGGCCGGGCGTTCACCGCCGACGAGCTCGTGGCCCGGCTCGGGGTCAGCCCCCGCACCCTGCGCCGCGACGTCGACCGCCTGCGCGCCTACGGTTACCCGGTGCGGACGCGCCCCGGCCCCGGCGGCCACTACCGGCTGGTGGCCGGCAGCGCGCTGCCGCCGCTGGTGCTCGACGACGACGAGGCGATCGCCACCCTCCTCGGCCTCGCCACCCTGGCCGCGACCGGCCGCGCCGCCGAGGGCAGCGTGGACGAGGCCGCCACCCGCGCCTACGGCAAGCTCGACCAGTTCCTGCCGAAGCGGCTGCGGCACCGGGCCGCCCAGCTCAGGGCGAGCCTGGAGACCAGCACCGCGCGGGCCCCGAGCGTCAGCGCCGACGTCCTGGCCGAGCTGGCCGAGGCGATCCAGCGCCGGCTCGTCGTCACCTTCGACTACACCGGCAGGGACGGCGCGGTAACCTCCCGGCGGGCCGAGCCCTACCGGCACGTGCACCACAACCTGCGCTGGTACCTGCTGGCCCGCGACACCGCCAAGGACGACTGGCGGGTCTTCCGCCTCGACCGCGTCACCGGCCTGCGCACCTCGACCAGCACGTACGAGCCCCGCCCCCTGCCCGCCGAGACCGCGCTCGACTACCTGCGCCAGGGGCTCGGCAAGGACCGCGAGCGGGTCGTCCTCACCGTCGAGGCGTCATTGGCCGACGTCGCCGACGCGTTCGCCTACGAGGACGCCGACCTGGAGGCCCTGGGGGAGCGGCGGACCAGGGCCGTGCTGGCGCTCGACACCTGGCAGTGGCTGCTGCTCCGCCTCGCCTTCCTGGACGTCCCCTTCACCGTCGAGGAGCCGGAGCGTTTCCGCGCCGCCCTCCGGTCGTTCGGGGCGCGCCTAAGCGGCGGGGGCGGTCCGGCGCAGCCGGTCGCGTAGCCGGGCGAGCACCGGCGGGCCGCCCGCGAGGCACCACAGCGCGATGACCGGGTCGCAGACGGCGCAGCCGAAGGAGGAGTCGCCGGCGAAGGCGAGGATGGGGCTGGCGTTCAGGTGGTGGAGGACGTCCCAGGCCGTGTGGAGCAGCCAGCCGGCGCCGATCCACGTCCAGCTGTCGAGGCCGCGGAAGGCGACGTAGGTCATGACGACCGGCAGGACGAACTCGGCGTACCCGAGCCCGCCGCCGCTCAGGTACGCGGCGCCCGCGCCGGCGACCAGCACGGCGTTGGCGCGGCGGCGGTGCGGGTCGGGGATCAGGGAGAGCAGGCAGACGCAGACGATCCCGATGAGGATCGGCATGAGGACGGACATGAGGTTGGACACGGGGGAACGCTAGGGCTGGCCCGCCGCCCGGCCCCAGTGGCTGGAACGCCAATTTCCCACGGGTTCCCGCCACCGCCTACGGTGTCCCGCATGCACACGGTGGCGGTTCTGGCGCTGGACCAGGTGGTGGCGGCCGACCTGGCGACGCCGGTCGAGGTGTTCGGGCGGGTCCGGGTGGACGGGCGGCGGGCGTACCGCGTGCTGGTCTGCGCGGTGACGCCGCAGGTCGCGAGCGACGCCTTCACCATCGTCGCCCCGCACGGCCTGGAGGCGCTGCGCGAGGCGGACACGATCGTCGTGCCCGGCTGCTCCGAGGGGGCCGCCCCGCCCGACCCGGCCGCGCTGGAGGCGTTGCGCGCCGCGGCCGCGGGCGGCGTCAGGATCGCCTCCATCTGCGTGGGGGCGTTCACCCTGGCCGCCGCCGGGCTGCTCGACGGGCTCAGCGCCACCACGCACTGGGCCGCGGCGGAGCGGCTGGCGGAGGCGTACCCGCTGGTGGACGTGCGGCCGGACGTCCTCTACGTGGACAACGGCCAGATCCTCACCTCCGCGGGCGCCGCCGCGGGGCTCGACCTGTGCCTGCACCTGATCCGGCGCGACCTCGGCTCGGCGGTCGCCGCCGACGCGGCCCGCCTGGCGGTGACGCCGCTGGAACGCGAGGGCGGGCAGGCGCAGTTCGTCACGCACGCCCGGCCGCCGGCGCCGCGCGGCTCACTGCTGGAGCCGGTGCTGTCCTGGATCGAGGACAACCTCGCCGGCGAGCTGACGCCGGCCGGCATGGCCGCGCGGGCCGGGATGAGCGAGCGCACCTTCGGCCGCCGCTTCCGCGAGCAGACCGGCACCACGCCGCTGCAGTGGCTGCTGCGCGCCCGGGTGCGGCGGGCCCAACTCCTGCTGGAGACCACGGACCACGGCGTCGAGCGGGTCGCGGCGCAGGCCGGGTTCACCTCGGCGACGGCGTTCCGTGAGCGGTTCAAGCGGGTCGTCGGCGTCACCCCGCAGTCCTACCGCGCCTCCTTCCGCACGCGCGGTCCCGCGGTCTGACCGGCTCATGCGGCTCTCGCGGCCACCTTGTCCAGGAAGGCGTACAGGTTCGTCCGGGTGCGGGCGAGCTTGTCCTCCAGGGTGAGGGACTCGTCGATGACGCCGCCGCCCGCGGCCTCCTTCGTGCCGCGCAGGTAGAGGGAGCAGGCGAGGTCGGCGCACATGTACTGGCCGACGGAGTTGCCCTGGCGGCCCGCCTCGCCGGTGCGGCGGGCGCTCATGAGCGCGACGCCGCCGTTGGTGTGCGTGGTCAGGCAGAGCGAGCACATGCTGCGCGCGGTGAAGCCGCGGGCCGCGCCCGAGGTCACGCGGAGCGCCACCCCGACGAGGGCGCCGTCGCGCTCGGCCACCAGGTACGCGCGTTCCGGCGCGCCCGGATCCCGCCAGCCGAGGAAGTCGAGGTCGTCCCAGGGCTGGTCGGGCAGGTCCTTCGGCACGCCGGCGCGCTTGGCCTCACCCTTCGAGCAGTTGATGAGGGACGCGCGGATCTCGCGCTCGGTGAGAGGTCTCATGAGCGGCGAGGCTAGTTTCCTTAATGCTATTATGCAAATGCTTAAAGGCTTTAAGTGATGGAGGGCGCGTGGCACGAGCGGGACTGACCGCGGAACGCCTGACCCGGGCGGCGGCGGAGCTGGCCGACGAGCTCGGCTTCCACAACCTGACGGTCTCGGCGCTCGCCCGCCGGTTCGGCGTCAAGCCCGCCGCGCTCTACTCCCACGTCAGGGACGCCCAGGAGCTGCGGGTGCGGGTGGCGGTCCTCGCCCTCGCCGAGCTCGCCGAGCGGGCCGCCGCCGCCCTCGCCGGCCGCGCCGGCAAGGACGCGCTGGTGGCCTTCGCCGACGCCTACCGCGGCTACGCCAAGGAGCACCCCGGCCGGTACGCCGCCGGGCAGATCGAGCTCGACGACGAGACCGCCTACGCCAGCGCCGCCCGCCGGCACGCCGAGATGACCAGGGCCATCCTGCGCGGCTACGACCTGCCCGAGCCCGCCCAGACCGACGCCGTGCGCATGCTGCACAGCACCTTCCACGGTTTCGTCAGCCTGGAGACGCAGGGCGGCTTCGCCCGCACCCCGCGCGAGGTGGACGTGTCCTGGGCGCGGACCCTCGACGCTCTCGACGCGGTGCTCAGGAACTGGCCTCCGGAGGAGTGAGCGGGTCAGGCGGCGTAGTTCGGGTAGCCGTAGCCGACGACCTGGGAGGTCGGGCGGACCCGCTCCTCGACCTTGCCGTTGCCGGTGTTGCCCTCGATCGTGGAGATCGTGCCGTCGCCGTTGTCCTTGACGACGAAACCGACGTGGTTGATGGCGCTCAGGCTCTTGCTGCCGCTCCAGGAGAAGAACACCACGGCGCCGGGCTTGGCCTCGGTGCCCCAGCGGTCGTTGGCGGCGAACCACTTGGCGTGGGCGACGGTGTAGGCGTCCCAGCCGACCTGGGTACGGGCGCCGGTCTGCTCGCCGACCCAGGAGACGAACATCGAGCACCAGGGGGCGTTCAGGTAGGCGTTCCTGTTGCCGCCGTCGCGCTGGACGGTCTCGCCGGCGCGGGCCGAGTCGGCGTACCACTGCTGGAACTTGGTGCCGCCGCCGTCGGCGTTCTCGGACGTGCCGACCTGGGCGCGGGCGAGGTCGAGGACCTGCTGGGCGGTGACGTTGACGCGCGCGTCGCGGTTGCTGACGCCCTGCTGGGCGGCGGCGGCGGCCGCGGGCTGCGCGGGGGCGCTGTCGGCGGCCGCGGTCACGGCGGCGGTGGCGCCCAGGGCGGAGACGGCGAGGGCGCCGCTCAGCGCCAGCTTGGCGGCGTTCAGCTTCGGGGCACGGATGAAACGGCTGATGGCCATGAGGGGTTTGCTCCTTTGCGCTTCCATGCCGCTTACCGGGTTAGCTGACGGGTTCGGGCGTGCGGAAGCTGCCCTACGGCACATGGACGTGCCGATTCACCCCGGTCGAGAACGGGTCCCCGGTTCCGCCAGTGGCGGATTCAGCGGCCGCGGGCATCGGACGCCCGCGGTGGGAGTGGGATCGAACGTGGCGTCCGCGAGGCGGACGCGGGCGAGCGCGGCCCGGTGGTCACTCGCTCTGCGGCTGAGGTCGCGGCCACGCTCACTGGACCGTACAACACCCCTCTGACCTGCGTAATTCCCCGGTCACGAAATCCCCATGACGGGCGGCGAAGGTAACGTGCGGGTGTGCTCTCAGCCGCGTCCCAGCCCGAGCGCGGCGGCGGCCTCCTCCAGAGCTTCCAGGTGTCCCTCGACCGGGCCGAGGCCCGCCCCCATCGTGTTGATCGAGAGGTGCGTCGCGCCCGCCTCCCGCCAGCGCCCGGCGAGGTCGACCAGCGCCTCGGCGTCGCCCGTCCACCCCGCCCGGCCCTCCATGCCGAGCCCGGACGGGTCGCGGCCGGCCTGCGTGGCGGCCTCCTCGACCATGGCCTTGGCCTGGTCGAGCTCCGGCCCCGGGGACATCTGGGGGAACCAGCCGTCGGCCAGCCGCCCGGCCCGCCGGTAGGCCGGGGGCGACTGCGCGCCGAACCAGACCGGGATCGGCCGCTGCACCGGCAGCGGCGCGAGCCCGGCGGCGCTCACCCGGTGGTACTCGCCCTCGAAGGTGACCGTCTGCTCGCACCAGAGCTCGCGCATCAGCGCGACCTGCTCCTCGATCCGCTTGCCGCGGGTGCCGAAGTCCGCGCCGAGCGCTTCGTACTCGACGTGGTTCCAGCCCAGCCCCACGCCCATGCGGAAGCGTCCGCCGGTCAGCAGGTCGACCTCGGCGGCCTGCTTGGCGGCCAGCACCGCCTGCCGCTGCGGCAGGATGATGATGCCGGTGACCAGCTCCAGCGACGTCAGCGCGGCCAGGTAGCCGAACATCACCATCGGCTCGTGGAAGGTCGTGTGCACGTCATAGGGGCCGCTCCAGCCCTGGTGCACGGCCGGGTCGGCGCCCACGACGTGGTCGTAGGCGAGCACGTGGCGAAAGCCCAGTTCCTCGACGCGCCGGCCGTAGGCGCGTACGGCGCCCGGGTCCGCGCCGATCTCGGACTGCGGGAAGACGACACCGATCTGCATGTGTGGCTCCTGTCATCGTGATCTTCCCTCCCATCATCGCGGTCCCGCCGTGCCCGGCCCGCGACCGCCGCGCTGCCCGGCGCGCCCGGTTTGGACGTGAGGGCCCCGGGCAGCGGAGCCGGATGCACCTGCCCGCCGCCCGCGGCCCCCTCACCGCCGAGCTCTTCGAACGCCTCGCCGGGCCGCCCGCCGACCTGGACCCGCCGCCGGCAACCCCTGGCCCCTGCGCCACGGCCCTGGCGGACGGCGACCTGCAGCTCGCCCTGTTCGCCTGCTACGAGCTGCACTACCGCGGCTTCGCCGGGGTGGACGACCGCTGGGAGTGGCAGCCGTCGCTCCTGGGCTTCCGGCGCGAGCTCGAACGCCGCCTGGAGGGCGCGCTCGCGGACGCCGTGCCGCGTCCCGAGCCGGTGCCGCCCCAGCAGGTACGCCGCGCGCTCAAGGAACTGGTCGCCCACGACGAGCAGCAGGGACCGGGCCTGGCGGCGTACCTCCAGCGCGAGGCCGACCTCGACCGGTTCCGCGAGTTCGTCGTCCACCGCTCGATCTACCACCTGAAGGAGGCCGACCCGCACACCTGGGGCATCCCGCGCCTGCACGGCCGGCCCAAGGCCGCGCTGGTGGAGGTCCAGTCCGACGAGTACGGCGGCGGCAGGCCCGAGCGCATGCACGCCGAGCTGTTCCGCACCACGATGACCGCCCTGGGCCTGGACGCCTCCTACGGCGCCTACCTGGGCCGGGTGCCGGGCGTCACGCTGGCCGTCTCCAACGTCATGTCGCTGTTCGGGCTGCACCGCCGGCTGCGCGGCGCGCTGGCCGGGCACCTCGCCGCCGTGGAGATGACCTCGTCGCTGCCCAACCGCCGCTACGCCACGGCCCTGCGCAGGCTCGGCGGGGACGCCGAGGCCACCCGCTTCTACGACGAGCACGTCCAGGCCGACGCCGTGCACGAGCAGATCGCCGCGCACGACCTGTGCACCGGCCTGGCGACGCAGGAGCCGTCGCTGACCGGCGACATCCTGTACGGCGCGGCGTGCGCCCTGGCCGTCGAGCGGCTGTGGGCGGAGCACGTGCTGGGCCGTTGGGAGCAGGGCGCGACCTCGCTGGAGGACGAGACGGTCGCGGCCTGAGACCTCCTGTTAACCTACTAAATCAGTAGGTCTTGACGGGTTTAGTCCTCCGTGGTGTCCTGAAATCGGCCGACCGCCGGAGAGGGGCACCCCCATGAGCACCCGAGAAGAACCTCCTGAGAGCCGTACCGCGTTCAACGAGGACTGGGCGGCGACCCTCCTCGGCCTGGCGCTGCTCGTCCTCGTCCTCGCCGGCGTCATCCCGCCCGGCCTGGTGCCGTGATGACCGCCGGGACCGCCGTCACGACCCGCACGTGGCAGTGGAGCGCGCTCGGCGTGCTCGCCGTCCTGCTGCTCGGGGCCGCCACCCGCTTCCTGGAGCAGAACGTCCCGTCCTGGTTCGCCGGCTCGGGCCTGGCCAAGGCCGTCGAGTTCCCCGTGTACGCGATCGTCCTCGGCCTGCTCGGCAACGCGGTGCTCACCGCGGCCGGGCTGCGGGAGCGGCTGTCGGGCGGGTTCCGCACCGAGTTCTTCATCAAGACCGGGCTCGTGCTGCTCGGCGCGTCGATCAACCTCAAGGTGATCGTGACCGCGGCCGGGCCGGCGATCGTGCAGGCCCTGGTGCTGATCAGCACGGTGTTCCTGTTCACCTGGTGGCTGGGCGGCAGGCTGGGGCTGGACGACCGGCTGCGGGCGCTGCTGTCGTCCGCCGTGTCGATCTGCGGGGTCAGCGCCGCCATCGCGGCCGCCGGAGCCGTGCAGGCCAAGCGTGAGCAGCTCGCCTACAGCGCCAGCCTGGTGATCGCCTTCGCGCTGCCGTCGATCTTCGTCCTGCCCGCGCTGGCCACCCTGCTCGGGCTGAGCCCGGAGGTCGCGGGCGCGTGGATCGGCGGCAACATCGACACCACGGCCGCGGTGACCGCCGCGGGCGCGCTCGCCGGTGAGGACGCGCTGGCCATCGCCACCATCGTCAAGGTCACCCAGAACGCGCTCATCGGCGTCGTCGTGGTGGCGCTGACGGCCTGGTTCGCCTTCCGCGTGGACCGGCGGCCGGACGCGCCCCGGCCCGGCGCGGGGGAGCTGTGGCGGCGCTTCCCGAAGTTCGTGCTCGGCTTCGTGGCCGCCTCCGTGCTGGCCACGTGGTACCTCAACACGGTCACCGCCGCCCACGGCAAGGAGGTGATCGGGGTGGCGAACGACCTGCGCACCTGGTTCCTCATCCTCGCCTTCGTGAGCATCGGCCTGGAGTTCCGGGTCGCCTCGCTGCGGGAGGCGGGCTGGCGGCCGGTCGCGGTGTTCGCGGCGGCGACCGTGGTCAACGTGGTGGTCGCGCTGGCGCTCGCCCTGGCGCTGTTCTCGGGCTTCGCCGTGTCCTGAAGGCGGTGAAGCCGCAGCTTGTGCGGCACGGGCCGGATCCTCTACCGTATTCCCCACTAAACCAGTCGCTTATAGGGAATAGGGGTTGGGCCGGTGTTCCGTGGCGTCGGGCTCCGGGTCGCGAGCGTGATCCTGCTCGGGGCGATCTGGTGGGCGGTCGCGGCCGCCCACCTCTGGCCGGAGGTGTTCGTGCCGTCGCCCGGCTCGGTGTGGCAGCAGTTCCTGCTCACCTCCTCCACCCACGACGGGCAGCGCGGCTACGGCGGCCACCTGCTTTCGGAGCACCTGCTGGCCAGCCTGCGCAGGATCGCGCTCGGCAGCCTCTACGGCATCGCGGGCGGCGTCGCGCTCGGCCTGGTCGTCGGGCTCGTGCCCACGGTGCGGGCGCTGCTCAACCCGCTCATCACGTTCGTGCGGACGCTGCCGCCGCTGGCCTACTTCAGCCTGCTCATCATCTGGCTCGGCATCGACGAGCCGCCGAAGGTCGCGCTGCTGTTCGTGGCCGCGCTGCCGCCCGTGGCCGTGGCCACCGCCGACGCCGTACGCGGCGTGCACGCCGACTACCTGTACGCGGCCCGCTCGCTCGGCGCCCGCCGCTGGCAGCTCCCGTACCGGGTGGTGCTCCCCAGCGCGCTCCCCGAGGTGATCACCGGCGTCCGGGTGGCCGTCGGGGTCGCCTACACCACGGTCGTGGCCGCCGAGACCGTCAACGGCGTCCCCGGCATCGGCGGCATGATCCGCGACGCGCAGCGCTACAACCAGACCGACGTCGTCGTGCTCGGCCTGCTCGTCATCGGCGCCTCCGGGCTGCTCATCGACACGCTCCTGCAATCCACCGAGCGCCTGCTCGTGCCCTGGCGCGGCAAGGCCTGAAACCCCCGGAGGCACCAGCCCATGAAACTCCGCCTCGTCCCCGCCCTGGCGCTCGCCCTCTGCCTGGCCGCCTGCTCGACCGGCACCGGCGCGAGCCCTGCCGCCGACGCCGCCGCCGACGCCGACGGCAGCCCCAAGGAGCTGCGCATCGGCTACCAGCTCATCCCGAACGGCGACCTCATCGTCAAGGACCAGCGCTGGCTGGAGAACGAGCTGCCGGGCACCAAGGTGACCTGGATCAAGTTCGACTCCGGCGGCGACGTCAACACCGCGATGGTGGCGGGGAGCATCGACATCGGCCTGGCCGGCAGCAGCCCGGTCACCCGCGGGCTGTCCGCGCCGCTGAACATCCCGTACCAGGTGCCGTGGATCTTCGACGTCATCGGCGAGAACGAGGCGCTGGTCGCCCGCGAGGCGACCTCCGTCGACGGGCTGAAGGGCAAGAAGATCGCCACCCCGTTCGCCTCGACCGCCCACTACAGCCTGCTCGCCGCGCTCCAGCGGGCCGGGCTCGCCGAGTCCGACGTCACCGTCGTCGACCTGGAGCCGCCGGACATCCAGGCCGCCTGGACGCGCGGCGACATCGACGCCGCCTACGTCTGGACGCCGGTGCTCGGCGAGCTCCGCAAGACCGGGAAGACGCTGGTGACCAGCAAGGAGCTGGCCGCGGAAGGCAAGCTGACCGCCGACCTCGCCGTGGTGCGCACCCAGTTCGCGACCTCCTACCCCGAGACCCTGCGGACCTGGCTGCGCCAGCAGGACCGGGCCGTCAAACTGGTGCGCTCCGACAAGCAGGCCGCGGCCGCCGCGGTCGGCCGCCAGCTCAACCTCGCCCCGGACGAGGCCGCCGCGCAGCTCGACGAGCTGATCCTGCTCGACGGCAAGGAGCAGGCCGGGCCCGACTACCTCGGCACGCCGGACGCGCCGGGCAAGCTCGCCGAGAACCTGCGCGACGCGGCCACGTTCCTGAAGGCGCAGAACAAGCTGCCGTCGGTGCCCGAGCTCACCGTCTTCCAGAAGGGCCTGGCCACGAAGGACCTGCGCGATGCGTTCAGCGGATGAGCTGACCGGCGGGTCGCGCACCGCGGCCGGCGTGCGGCTCGACGGCGTCTCGCTCACCTACCGCCCGCGCTCCCGCTGGTCGCGCGCCCAGCCCGTCGAGGCGCTGCGCGGCATCACGGCCGGGTTCGACGCGGGCGAGTTCGTGGCCGTCGTCGGGCCGTCCGGCTGCGGCAAGAGCACGCTGCTGCGGCTGGTCGCCGGGTTCGCGGCCCCGACCGCCGGGCGGATCGAGGTGGGCGGCGCGCCGGTGACCGGTCCTGGTCCCGACAGGGGCGTGGTGTTCCAGCAGCCGCGCCTGTTCCCCTGGCTGAACGTGCGGCGCAACGTCGAGTTCGGGCTGCGGACGGCGGGCGTGCCGGGGCCGGAGCGGCGGGCGCGGGCGGCCGGGCTGCTGGAGCTCGTCGGGCTCGGCGACGTGGCGGAGCGGCGGCCGTACGAGCTGTCGGGCGGCATGCAGCAGCGGGCCGCCATCGCCCGCGCGCTCGCCCCCGGCCCGGCGATCCTGCTCATGGACGAGCCGTTCGCCGCGCTGGACGCGCTCACCAGGGAACGCCTCCAGGAGGAGCTGCGCCGGCTCTGGCAGGCCACCGGTACGACCGTGCTGTTCGTCACGCACAGCGTGGACGAAGCCGTCTACCTGGGCACCCGCCTGATCGTGATGAGCAGGCGGCCCGGCCGCGTCCTGCTCGATCAGCGCTCGGCCCTTCCCCACGCGCCCGACCCGCACACCCACCCGGACTTCCCGGCGGTGCGCGAGAGCGTGGCGCTGGCCGTGCGCCGGGCCGCGGCCGATGATGACTCTGACGACACGAAGCACGCGAGGTAACCCGGATGCTCCGTTTCCACTGGTTCCTGCCGACGACGGGCGACGGCCACGACGTCCGCTCGGCCATCACCACGACCGACGCCTTCCGCCCCGCCGACCGCGCGGCGAGCCTCGCGTACCTCACGCAGGTGGGCCGGGCCGCCGAGCAGGCCGGGTTCGAGGCCGCGCTCACCCCCGTCGGCGCGGGCTGCCCCGACCCGTGGATCGTCTGCGCCGCGCTCGCCCAGCACACCGAACGGCTGAAGCTGCTCGTCGCCTTCCGCACCGGGTACGCGCTGCCGACGCTGCTCGCCCAGCAGGCGCAGTCGTTCCAGGAGATCTCCGGCGGACGGCTGCTGCTCAACGTCGTCACCGGCGGCGACCCCGTCGAGCAGCGCGCCTACGGCGACTTCCTCGACCACGACGCCCGCTACGCGAGGACCGGCGAGTTCCTGCACGTGCTGCGCCGCTCCTGGGCGGGCACGCCCTTCGACCACCACGGCGAGCACTACCAGGTCGAGCGCGGCGGGCTGGCCCGGCCGCTCGACCCGGCCCCCACGCTCTACTTCGGCGGCGCCTCGCCGGCGGCCGAGCAGGTCGCCGCCCGGCACGCCGACGTCGTGCTCATGTGGGGCGAGCCGCCGCACGCCGTCGCCGAGCGGGTCGCCCGGCTGCGGGCGCTGGCCGGGCCGCTCGGCCGCGAGCTCCGCTACGGGCTGCGCGTGCACGTCATCGCCCGCGACACCGCCGCCGAGGCGTGGACGGTGGCCGACCGGCTGCTCGCCGGCATGGACCCGGCCCGCGTCGAGGCGGCCCAGCGCCGCTTCGCCCGCTACGACTCCGTGGGGCAGCGCCGGATGGTGGACCTGCACGCGGGCTCCACCCGCGACCTGGAGATCCATCCCGGGCTGTGGGCCGGGGTGGGGCTGGTCCGTGAGGGCGCGGGCACGGCGCTGGTCGGCTCCTACGCCGAGGTCGCCGCGCTGCTGGGGGAGTACGCCGAGGCGGGGGTGTCGGAGTTCGTGCTGTCAGGCTGGCCGCATCTGGAGGAGGCCTACCGGGTGGGCGAGTACGTGCTCCCACGCCTCGCCCCGGTCCCATCGCCGTGACCTGCTACCTCACGCCGCCCGCCACCAGTACGACGGCCGCCGCAACGTGCCCTGCACCCGCCCGTCGCCCTTGAGCAGGTCCAGCAGCGCCTGGCTGAACTCCGTACGGACGGCGCACGCGCAGCCGCGCCCGGCGAGCACGGCCGCCGCCAGGTCGCGCGTGCGCAGCTCCCGCCCGTCGGCGAGCGCGGCCAGCACCTCCGGCATCGTCGCCGCGGCGGGCGCGCCGCCCTCGCCGCAGTCGTGCGCGCCGGGCTGTTCCGACAGGTACGCGTCCAGGCGTGTCAGGAACTCCTCGGACGAGGACGTCACGTCCTCCGCGCCCGTCCGCGGCGGGATTCGCGCCGGCTCGTGCTGGTCGAGCCGCCTGCGCTGACGTCTGATGCGATTACCCTTTCCCATGATCCAGGGACAGTAGCCGCTCGCCGCCGGCCGGAGCGCGTGGCAACGCCCGGCCGATCGGCAAGTTTGCGTCAAACGCCGGCTCACGCCGCCGTGCGCCGGCTCGCCTCGTGGGTGTCGCGGGTCAGGTCGACCAGCACGTCCACGTCGGCGACGATCACGACCGCGTAGGAGATCGCGGGGGACAGGACGGCGGGCCCGGCCAGCTCCTCCAGCGACAGCGCCTGGTGCCGCTGGGCGGGCACGACCGTGCGGTACGGTCCGAGCGGCGGCCGGCCCTCCGCGCAGAAGGTCAGCTCGACGCCGGCGTGGCGCGGCCCGACGTTGAACAGGTGCAGCCGGTCCCCGGGCGCCCAGCCCTCGGTGACCGCCATCCGCTCGGCTCCGACTAACGTCCTCATGCGCGACTCCCGTGTCTGGTGACTCCGTTTGCCGCTACCCAGACAGACCGGTCTCTATCAGACGTCCTTGTGGGGGCAGGGGACAGACATGGACACCGAACCGGGACGGGGGCGCGACGACGGCGGCTCCCCGCTCGGGCGCATCATGCGGAGCGGGGCGGCGGCGCTCGCCAGCATCCACCGGCAGGGACTCGGGCGCTGGCTGCAGCTGGAGCGCGAGGAGCTCATCCAGACGATCAAAGTGACGGTCGCGTGCATGTTCGGCTGGTGGCTGGCCGCGTACGTGCTGAAGGTCGATCTGCCGGTGCTCGTGCCCATCGGCGTGCTGCTGACGATCTCCGCCACCGCGTACGACACCGTGGTACGCGGCGTGCAGCAGGTCGGCGCGGTCTTCGTCGGCATGGCGGCGGCCTCGGCGCTGATCTGGCTGATGGGCGTCAACGCCCTCACTCTGGGCGTGCTCGTGCTGGCGGGCCTCGTGCTGACCCGCCTGCTCAACCTGCCGGAACGCAACGTGCAGATCCCGATCACGGCGCTGCTGGTGCTCGCGCTGGGCAAGACCTACGGCTTCGCCCGGCTCGGCGACGTGCTGCTCGGCGCGGCCATCGGCATCGCCGCGAACCTGCTGATCCTGCCGCCGCGCTTCGTCGACAACGCGATGCGCGAGCTCGGCGACCTGTCCGGCGAGCTGTCGGAGCTGGCCCAGGACATGGCCGACGGCCTGCGCTCCGACTGGGGCAAGGACGCGGCCGACGACTGGCTGGAGCGGGCCAGGGACCTGTCGCGGCGCCTGGAGCAGGCCGAGGAGGCGAGCGACCAGGCCGAGGAGTCGGTACGCCTGTCGCTGCGCCGCCGCCGCTACGACCGCAGGCTGCGGCAGGTGGCCGAGGCCGCGACCTGCCTGGACCACGCCTGCCACCAGTTGAGAGGCGTGGCCAGGGGGCTGGCGGACCTCGTGTCGGGCGTGCGCGGGCTGCCGGCGCAGGAGGCGGCCGAGGTTCCCCGCCCCCTGGCCGAGGAGCTGGACGCGCTGTCACGGCTGTTCGGCACGTTCGGGCGGCTGCAGCTCGGCCGCGGACGCGAGGAGGACCTGCGGGAGCTGCGCGCCGCCCTGCGCGAGGGCGAGCGGCAGCAGCACGTGTCGCAGTCGATGTTCGGCCGGACGCGCGACGACCGGCTGCGGACGCTGCAGGGAGCGCTGCTGGAGGACTGCGCCCGCATCCGGCACGAGTTCGACCCCGACCACGGTCCGCACCGCGACGCCTTCCCCTGGCCGGCGGCGAAGGCGTCCGGCGACGGCTCAGCCTAGGTCGGGGTGGGGGACGTACCTGTCGGGGCGCAGCCGGGCGAGCGCGGCCTCGTCGGCCATGAAGGTGTCGTGGTCGGCGATGTGCCAGCCCGCGCCCAGCAGCAGCGGCACGAGGGGATGCGGGCCGGGGACGGCGATCCGCCCGGTCCGTGCGCCGGTGGCGGCCAGGGCGCCGAGCACCGCGTCCGCGCAGTCGCCTGAGGTGTCGCCGCCCGCCGGGCCGATCAGGGTGTCGTCGCCCGCGCGGCGCGCGAAGGCGTAGCCGTCACCGTCGGTGACGTGCAGGGTGACGTCCGGCTGGGCCGCGTACCAGGAGAGGGTGCCGGGGCGGGCGCCCCCGGAGGCGCGGGCGTCGACGTCGGCGACCTCCGCCGGCAGGGCCGCGCGGACGGGCGGCGCGGGCAGCGGCGCGGCGGGCCCGGTCAGGTAGAGCAGCGGGGTCCAGGGACGCAACCCGTGCCGGACGTAAAGGGCCAGGGCGCGGGGGTCGGAGCTGGCGAAGGTGACCTTCGGCCCCTCGCCGGCCAGCAACTCGGCCAGCAGGGCCCGGCCGACGCCGCCGGACTGCCGGTCGGGCAGCACGAACAGGTCGCCGAGGTGGGTGAGATCCGCCCGGCGCAGCGTCCCGCCGAACCCGGCGGCGTCCTCGGCGGGAGCGCGCGCGATCAGGAGGGCGCCGAACGCGCGCTCGGCGTCCAGGAAGTCGGCCCCCTGCGGCCAGCCGGTCAACAGCCCGAACCGGCGGGCGATGCGCCGCACGGCGGGCATGTCGGCGTCCGTGGCGGCACGCACGGCGCTCATCGGCGGGCACCGGGGGAGAGCGCCACGTCCGCGCCGCTCGTCACGGGCGCGGCCGGGACGTCGTCGCGCACCTGCGCGGCGGTGATGGCGACGGTGGTGACGATGTCGGCGACCGTCGCGCCTCTGGACAGGTCGTTGACCGGTTTGCGGAGGTTCTGCAGCACCGGGCCCACCGCGACCGCGCCGGCGCTGCGCTGCACCGCCTTGTAGAGATTGTTGCCGGTGTTGAGGTCGGGCACCACGAAGACGGTGGCGCGGCCGGCCACCTCGCTGCCGGGCATCTTGGCGTGGGCGACGGCGGGATCGACGGCGGCGTCGTACTGGATGGGGCCCTCCACCGGCAGGTCGGGGCGGCTCCTGCGGACCAGCTCGGTCGCCTCCCGCACCTTGTCGACGTCCGCGCCCGCGCCCGAGGCGCCCGTCGAGTACGACAGCATCGCGATCCGCGGCTCCACGCCGAACTGCGCGGCCGTACGGGCCGAGGCGATCGCGATGTCGGCGAGCTGGGCCGCGTCAGGGTCGGGGTTGACCGCGCAGTCGCCGTACACCAGCACCCGGTCGGCCAGGCACATGAAGAACACGCTGGAGACCAGCCCGAGGCGCAGCAGCTCGAACGCCGGCCGGATGGTGTGCGCGGTGGTGTGCGCGGCCCCCGACACCATGCCGTCAGCCAGGCCGAGGTGCACCATGAGCGTGCCGAAGTAGGACACGTCGGTGACGGTGTCGCGGGCCAGCTCGACGGTGACGCCCTTGTGGGCGCGGAGCGCGGCGTACTCACGGGCGAAGCGCTCGCGCAGCTCGGGGTCGAACGGGCTGATCACGGTCGCGCCGTCCAGGTCCAGGCCGAGCTGGGCGGCCTGCGCCGCGATGCGCTCGCGGTCGCCGAGCAGGGTCAGCTCGGCCACGCCGCGGCGCAGCAGCACCTCGGCGGCGCGCAGGATGCGCGGCTCCTCGCCCTCGGGCAGCACGATGCGGCGGCGGCGGGCCCGCGCCCGGTCCAGCAGCTCGTATTCGAACATGAGCGGCGTGACGACGTCGGTCCTGGCGATGGCCAGCCGGTCCAGCAGCACCTGGCCGTCGACGTGCTCGGCGAACAGCCGCAGCGCCGTGTCGATCTTCCCCTCGGCGGCGGGCGTGAAGCGGCCCTCCACGGCCGACAGGCGGGTCGCGGTGTCGAAGGTGTCGCGGTCGGTCGCGATCACCGGCAGGGGGATGACCATGCCGCGCAGCAGGCGCTCGACCGGCGCGGGCAGCTCCGTGCCCCCCGTCATGATCACCGCGGACAGCGAGGGGAAGCCCGGCGAGGTGTGGGCGGCGATCAGGCCGGGCAGCAGCGCGGCGGCCCGGTCGGACGGGATGATCAGCGCGGTGCCCTCGGTGTAGCGATCGAGGATGTTGGGCAGCGACATCGCGCCCACCGTGAGCCCGCTCGCCTCGCGGCCGAGCCCCTCGCGGTCACCGAGGAAGAACGCGCCGTCGCACGCCTGCAGCAGGTCGGCGACGGTGGGGGCGCGCAGGGACGGGGCCTCCGGCAGCACGAACACGGGCGTCGGATGCTCCAGCGCGGCCCGCAGGCCCGCCGGCTCCGAGGCGCGCGTGACGACGACGGCGAGCTCGTGGGCGTGGTGGTGGACGAGCTGCCGCGTCGACAGCTCCACGGCGGCGGCCACCTCGGCGGCCGTACGGTTCCTCGCGCTGACCACGTTGAGCACGGGCGTGCCCAGGTCGGCGGCCAGCCGGGCGTTGAACTCGAACTCGGTCGGCGCGCCCACGTCGGTGTAGTCGGTGCCGACGACCACCACGGCCTCGCAGCGCCCGGCCAGCTCGCGGTAGCGGGCCACGATGTCGCCGGCGGCGCGGTCGGCGTCGGCGTGCACGTCGTCGTAGGTGACGCCGGCGCAGGCGTCGTAGGGGAGGCCGAGCTGGAAGCGGCTGCGGACGGTGTTGATGAGGTTGTCCTCGCGGCCGGCCCGCACCACCGGCCGGAACACGCCCACCGCCCCCACCTGCCGGGACAGCAGCTCGACCATGCCGAGGGCGACCGTGCCCTTGTTGCTCTCCGCCTCGCCCGCCGCGACGTACACCGCACGTGTCATGCGCCCATTCTGTCCCGCCGCCTGACCGGATGTTTAACCGGTGGCGCCTGTCCGGCTCCGTGCCTAGGGTCGCGGCATGAACGAGGAGTTCGAGGACCCGCGGCTGGCCGCCGTGTACGACCCGCTCGACCCCGACCGCTCCGACCTCGACGTCTACGCGGCGATCGCGGCCGAGCTGGGCGCGCGCAGTGTGCTGGACGTCGGCTGCGGCACCGGGACGTTCGCGCTGATGCTGGCCGCGCGCGGCCTGGAGGTGACCGGCGTCGATCCGGCGGCGGCGTCGCTGGCCGTCGCCCGCGCCAAGCCGGGCGCCGAGCGGGTGCGCTGGATCCACGGCGACGCCCGCGCGCTGCCGCCGATGGCCGCGGACCTGGCCACGATGACCGCGAACGTCGCCCAGGCCATCGTCGAGCCGGACGACTGGGCCGCCACCCTCGACGGTGCGCGCCGGGCGTTGCGGCCGGGCGGGCGGCTGGTGTTCGAGACGCGGGTGCCGGCCCGCCGGGCGTGGCTGGCGTGGAACCGCGCGGAGTCGTACCGGGTGACCGACGTCGAGGGCGTGGGCCGGGTCGAGCAGTGGTTCGACCTGCTCGACGTCAGCGGACCGCTGGTCACCTTCCGTGGGACGTGGGTGTTCGCCGCCGACGGCGCGGTGCTGACGTCGGAGGCCACGCTGCGGTTCCGGGAGCGGGAGGAGGTCGAACAGGACCTGGACGCCCACGGGTACGTCGTGGAGGAGGTCCGCGACGCCCCGGACCGGCCGGGCCGCGAGTACGTGTTCCTGGCCCGCGTCCGGTGACCGATCGTGACGGCGGAGGTGACAGAAACCTGCCTTGACGTCACTCTGCGTGACGAGCGAGGGTGGGAGGTGTCAACGCCCGCCCGCAGGGGCCTGCCGGGTCTCTTCCCTGGTGCTCAACCCGGCCGGCCCCTGCCCTCGCCGCCGCGTCAGCTCGCCTGACCGGTCGGCATGATGGTGACCTGCTGGAGGTTCGCCCGGGGCGGCAGGCTCGCGAGGAACCCGATCGTACGCGCGACGTCCTGCGGCGTCAGCCACTCCATCGCCTGCTTCGACCCCTCCAGCCAGGCCAGCGCCCCTTCGTCGGTGACGTGGTCCTGCAGCTCGGTGCCGACGATGCCGGGCTCGATCGCCGACACCCGCACGTTCTTCGGCCCGAGCTCGGTGCGCAGGTGCCGGGACAGGTGGGTGACGTACGCCTTGGTCGCCGAGTACACGGCGAAGTTCGGGAAGATGTTCTGCGCCGCGATCGACGAGGTGTTGACCAGGTCGGCCACGCCGCGTTCCGTGGCCGCCTCGACCAGTTGCGGGACGAACGCCCCGATGACGTTCATCAGTCCCGTGATGTTGAGGTCGATCTGGTGCCGCCACTGGTCGGTCGCCAGCTCCTCGACGGGCGCGGGCAGCATGACGCCCGCGTTGTTGAACAGCAGGTCGGCGCCGCCGAGCTCGTCGGCGACGCGGTCGGCGGCGGCGCGCACCGCCGCCTCGTCGGTGACGTCGGCGGCGAGGGCCAGGGCTCGGCCGCCGGCCTGGGTGACGCGGGCGACCAGGGCGTCCAGGCGCTCCGCGCGCCGGGCCAGGACGACGACGTGCGCGCCGAGCTCGGCCAGGTGCTCGGCGGTGGCCTCGCCGATGCCGCTGGAGGCTCCGGTGACGACCGCGACGCGGCCGGCGAGGGGACGGGCGGAAGTGTGCGTGGTCATGAGGTGGTCCTTTCCGGGTTCCGTTGCGGAGTTCCGCCCCTTCAGCACATCACCCCGTGACCCCTCGACAGGAGGTCCGGACACGCCCTGACCAGGTAGGTTCTCAAAAGGCTGGTACTGACAGGGCCACCCACGCCGCGGGCCGCCGGGTCCCGTCCGGTCACAATGGAAGGCATGGACCGTAGCCGCGAGCTCGCCGACTTCCTGCGTTCCCGGCGTGCCAGGATCACTCCCGACCGTACGGGGCTGCCCGCCGACGGGCGTGCCCGCCGGGTGCCCGGGTTGCGCCGCGACGAGGTCGCCCGGCTGGCCGGGGTCAGCACCGAGTACTACACGCGCCTCGAACAGGGCCGCGCCGGCAACCCGTCGCCCGAGGTCGTCGAGGCGCTCGCGCGGGCGCTCGAACTCGACCTCGCCGAGCGCGAGCACCTCACCGACCTGCTCGCCCGGCCCGCCCGGCGGGCACCGGTCAGCCCGCAGCGCGTCCGGCCGGGGCTCCACCTGATGTTGCGGACGCTCGACCACGTGCCCGCGTTCGTCGTCGGGCGGCGTACGGACATCCTGGCCGCCAACCGCCTGGCCCGGACCGTCCTGACGGACTTCGACGCCCTGCCCGTTCCGCAGCGTAATCTCGCCCGTTACTACCTGCTGGATCCCGCCGCCAGGGAGCGCACGGGGGACTGGGAGCAGATCGCCGCCGAGACCGTGGCCATGCTGCGGCTCGAAGCCGGCCGTTACCCCGGTGACCGCCGGCTCGCCGACCTGGTGGGGGAGTTGACGTTGCGCTGCCCGGAGTTCAGCACGTGGTGGAACGACCATCGGGTGCTGCGGCGCACGCACGGCTCCAAGCGCTACCACCACCCGCTGGTCGGTGAGCTGCACTTCTCGTACGAGTCCCTGCAGCCTCCGGGGGATCCCGACCAGACGTTGTGCGTGTACAACGTGGAGCCGGGGTCCCCGACCGAGGAGGCCCTGCGCCTGCTCGCCGACTGGACGGCCCCGTCCGTGCCCGGCAGTTATGAATCTACATTGTAAAGGCGCCGAGGTCGCACAAAACCCTCAAGATCAATAATGGAACGGGCTTCGCCCGTACCTCTTCAACAACCGAAAGGCTTCACCGTCGTGTCACTGGCTGCCTGAGCAGGGTCTTGGGCTCGGGATCGGTGAAGTCGGTCAGGTAGATCTCGTGGTGCAGGCCGTTGCGCACCAGGCCGTGCTCGGCCATGAAGGCGTCCATCACGTCGAGCGACACCTTCTCCTCGCTGTAGGGGCTCTCGTGGAGCAGCTCCACGCACTCGCCCTCGGTGAAGACGACCACCTGGACGCGGTCCACGGCCGCGCCGGACGCGCGGGCCTGCTCGCGGGCCGTCTCGACCGTCCCCGGCTCGGGTACGCCGGGCAGCGGCAGCAGCAGGTGCCACCGCCACTGGTCGCGGGGCACTTCCAGCGGGGGCAGGGTGGTGTCCTCCACCCACCAGCGTCCTTCGAGGGGGCCGGCGGGGCCGCCCATGGCGGCGGCCACGGCGTGCAGGGCGCTGATGGCGGAGAGGTGTTCGGTGCCGCCGGGTTCGCCCATGCCGGTGACGTTGAGGCAGGTGGTGGGGCCGTGGTGGACCAGTTGCGGTGTCATGGGGTGCCTCCTGGGGCTTCGTGGGGTGGCCGGGCGGGGTGGTTGCCCGGGTCGGAGCCCTCAGCATGGGGTCTCCCGGTGTGGGAGAGTCCAGTCGTTCAGGGGGCTGGGTCGCGGCGGCGTGTCGTGCGCAGGATCAGGGTCGTCAGGGCGAGCAGGAGGCCGAGTGCGAGGGCGAGCGGTCCTGGGCCGAGTTCGGTGACCCAGCCGGTGATGGTCGTCTGTGCTGCGGTGACCGCGCTCACGATCGGGTCGTCGGTGTTCTGGCCTGCGAAGACGCGTAGTTCGTACCAGCCGTAGTAGAGGACGTACAGGCCCGCGAGGGTGAGTAGGGCGCCGCTGGCTCTGGAGACGTAGGGGAGCAGTCGTCGCAGCCGGGTCACGAGGGTGGCGCGGGCGAGTGCGACCGTCAGCGACAGGATGGCGATGATCAGGCCCATGCCGAGCGCGTAGGCGGTGAAGGCCGCGGCTCCGCCGCCTATGCCTTGTCCGGACAGTGCGGCGGAGGTGACGGCGAGGAAAGGTCCGGCTGTGCATGACAGGGAGGCGACGGCGTACGACAGGCCGTAGCCGTAGAGCGACAGGGGTGCGGTGGTGGGGCGGCCGGTGGCGAGCCCTGGGAGGCGGAGCACGAGTTCGCGGCCGGAGAGCAGCCACAGGCCCAGTCCGGCCAGAATCGCGCCGATGGCCAGGGTGGCCCATGGCAGGTGGCTGCCCACTGATACCGCCAGTATGGTCACGACCAGTCCGAACAGGCCGAAGACGGTGACGAATCCGGCGGTCATGGCGGCCGCCAGGATGAGGGCCCGGCGGATGGGGCGGGTTTCTTTGTCGTTGATCAGGAGGGTGAGGTAGGCGGGCAGCATGGCGAAGCCGCAGGGGTTGAAGGCGGCCACCATGCCGGCGGTGAGTGCCAGGGCCAGTGGTGTCTGGGTGGGGGAGGTCATGGCGGCTACTGGGCGGTCAGTGTGCGGAGGTGCTTCTCCAGTCCGTTCTGGCCGAGTGGTCCGGATGCTTTTTCGAGTGTGCCGTCCGGTTTCATGAATACGAAGGTGGATTGTTCGGTGACTCCGAGTTTCGTCCATACGGCGCCTTTGGCGTCGGACAGGTGGACGAGGTCGCTGGTGCCTGTGCGCTGGACGAACTCTTTCATCGCGGCTTCGGTGTCCAGGCCGGCGATTCCGATGAATGTGACGTCTTTGTGCTGGGTGGCCGCCGCTTTGACGGCGGGGGCGTCGGAGAGGCATTTGGGGCACCATGGGGCCCAGAACCAGAAGGCGATGGGTTTGCCCGCGAGGCTTTCCCCTTGGAAGGTTTTGCCGTCGAGTGTCCGGGTGGTGAAGCGGAGTGCGGCGGGTGCCGTGGCCTTGCGTGTCTCCTCGTTGCTGCCGGTGGGTGCGGCCGGCGCGGATGCTGAGGTGTCGGTGGCCTGGTGTTCCGGCTGGTCGGGGGGCGTGGTGCCGCATGCGGCGGTCAGCAGGGTGAGCGTGGTCATCGCGGCGGCGGCGCTTCGCAGGGTGCTCATGGCGACCACCGTAGATGTGCTGGGCTGGGTCACTTCTTACGAGATGGTGATGGTCGCAGTGGTGTGGCGTGGTTCAGGTGGGTTGCGGGTCGCCGGCCCTGCCGAGAGCCTGGCTCTGGCCGCCGCCGGGGCGTACCCGTGGAGGTCGCGACTTGGATTCGGCGGGTCCTGTCACGGCCTGCTCATCCATGTCGACAGGACCTCGGTGTCCTGGTCGCGGGTGGCGGGTACGCCGGTTGCGAACCTTTCCGTGGGGTGCGGGTTGCGCTCCTACGCTGTGGGACATGGTGATGATCGATGGTCTGGCGTGCGAGGAGGCCGGTGAGGGGCCGGCGCTGGTGCTGATTCACGCGGGCATCGCTGACCGGCGCATGTGGAGGCATCAGCGTGAGGTGTTGTCCGCTGGTCATCGGGTGATCAGTTATGACTGGCGGGGGCACGGCGAGTCGGCTGATCCGGTGGGTGGGGTCGTTCATCACGAGGATCTGCTGCGGGTGATGGACGGGCTCGGCGTGGAGCGGGCGGTGCTGGTGGGTGATTCGATGGGCGGCTCGTACGCGGTGGAGGCGGCGTTGGTGGCGCCGGGCCGGGTGGCGGGGCTGGTGCTGATCGCTTCGGGGTTGTCGGGTCATGTGTGGCCGGAGGAGATGGTGGCGCAGGCGCGGGAGCGGGTGCACAGCACGGTTCCTGCTGATCGGCTGGCTCGTTACCACGACGGCACGGCGGAGAAGGTGCTTGCCGAGGATCTGGACGCCTTCGCCCGTGCGCACGCGCTGTGGCAGGTGGCGGGGCCGGATCGGGGGGCGGATGATCTGGATCCGCGGGTGTGGGAGCTGGCGCTGGCGATGATGCGCCGGGTGTTCGAGCGTTCCTGGAGTCGTCCGCCGGTGCCGGAGCGGCATCTGTCGGCGAAGGATCGGCTGGGTGAGGTGGGCTGTCCCGCTCTGGTGATCAACGGTTTGGCTGACGTGCCGGGGATTCAGGCGGTGTCGGGGTTGCTGGCGGAGGGGATCCCGGGTGCGGGGCGGCTCGATCTGCCGGGGACGGGGCATCTGCCGCCGTTGGAGCGGCCTGCGGAGGTCAATGCCGCGCTGATCGGTTTTCTGGCGGGTCTGGGGTGGTGACGGGTCAGTGGCGGTCGCGAACCGATGGGCTCAGGCCAGGACGCAGCGGGTGCCGGTGTAGATCGTCGGCATGCACTTGTTGCAGTGGACGCACAGTGAGCGGGTCGCGGGGTCGGTTCGGAGGCGGTTGACGAGGTCGGGTTCGCGCAGCAGGGCGCGGGCCATGGCGACGAACGCGAAGCCCTCGGCCATGGCCAGGTTCATGGTGGCGCGCTGGCTGATGCCGCCCAGGAGGATCAGGGGTGTTTTGAGTGCGGCGCGGAAGTGGCGGGCGGAGTCGAGCAGGTAGGCCTCCTGGTAGGGGTAGGCGCGGATGAAGCGTTCGCCGGCGAGTTTGATGCCGAGGCGGGCGGGTTGTTTGAAGGTGGCGGCGAACTCGTGGATGGGGGCGTCGCCGCGGAAGAGGTACATGGGGTTGAGCAGGGAGCTGCCTGCGGTGAGTTCGAGGGCGTCGAGGCTGCCGTCGCGTTCGAGCCATTGGGCGACCTGGAGGCTTTCGTCGATGCCGAGGCCGCCGCGTACGCCGTCGTCCATGTTGAGTTTGGCGAGGATGGCGATGCGGTCGCCGACGGCGTCGCGGACGGCGCGGGCGGCGCCGAGGGCGACTTTGGCGCGGTTGGCCAGCGGGCCGCCGTACTCGTCGTCGCGCTTGTTGAGTCTGGGGGAGAGGAAGGCGCTGGCGAAGTAGTTGTGGCCGAGGTGGATCTCGACGGCGTCGAAGCCGGCTTCGGCGGCGAGCCGGGCGGCGGTGGCGTGGGCGGCGGTGATGCGTTCGATGTCGGCGGTGGTGGCGCGTCTGGTCATGGCGATGGCCTGCGGGTTGAACGCCGCGGACGGGGCGAGGGCGGGCAGGCGGTTGGATTTGCTGTTGGCGACGGGGCCGGCGTGGCCGATCTGGGCGGAGGCGGCGGCGCCTTCGGAGTGTACGGCGTCGGTGAGGCGGCGCAGGCCGGGCAGGGCGTCGGGGCGCATCCAGATCTGGCGGCGTTCGGTGCGGCCTTCGGGGGCGACGGCGCAGTAGGCGACGGTGGTCATGGCGGCGCCCCCGGCGGCGTGGGCGCGGTGGAAGGCGATGAGGTCGTCGCTGACCAGGGCGTTTCTGGTCATGCCTTCGAAGGTGGCGGCCTTGATGATGCGGTTGCGCAGGGTGAGCGGGCCGAGTTTGGCCGGTTCGAACACGTCCATGCGGGTCTCCGGGTGTCGGGGCCGCCTTCAGTCAAGCACTGACGGGGCTTTGCCTCGACCCCTATGGGGACGGCTTGTGGTGTCCTTCGAGTCGGCCGCCGAGCCGGGCGCGGAGGTCGGTCAGGAGGTCGGGGGCGGCGACGACGGTCCATCGGTCGCCGACGAGGTAGGTCCCGCCGTACGGTTGGGCTTCGTCGAGCCAGGCGCGGGCGCCGGCCTGGGTGGCGAAGGTCAGGAGGGTGTAGCGGCCTGCGGGGGTGTGGCAGCTGACTTCGCGTAGTTCGGTGGCGTCGACCTGGGGTTTCGGGTCGGTGCAGGCGACGGCTCGCTGGAGTTGTTCGAGGTCGGCGGCGGGGAGGGGTTGGTCGTCGGGAGGGGGTGGCTGTGTCGCGTGCCGGTGGGCGGTCGCGGCGTGGGCGGTGGTGGTGAGGGCCGGGTCGGGGGTGAGGAAGGTGGACACGGCCAGGCTCACGCCGATGAGGATGAGGCAGGACGCCGCGATGGACCGTACACGGTGCAGCATGTCGCCAGGTACGCAGGGGGCGGGGTCGCGGTTCAATTGCCGTGCGAGTTTTTATCGCTTGTGGCGGATCGGGAAGTGACAGCCGGCTCGGAGTTGGCGCCGTGTCAGGTGGTGAGCTGGGGGAGGACTTTTTCGCCGAACAGGCGGATCGCGCCGAGCACTTCGTCCTGGGGGAGCCCGCCGATGTCGATCAGCAGCAGGTGTGTGTCGAGGCCGAGCAGTTTCTGCTGGGCGTTGAGGCGGTCGGCGACCTCGCTGGGGTCGCCGCAGATCGCCGCTCCGGCCATGAGCTTGTCGAGGTCGATCGCGGCGCCGTCGCCGCGCCAGCGGCCGGCGAAGGAGGCGTAGGCCCGTAGGTGGGGCCGCCAGCGTTCCCGGGCGTCGCGTTGGGCGACGAACACGTGACTGGGCAGTCCGACGCGGCCGGGGGCGCGGCGCCGGTAGTGGGTGACGAGGTCGAGGTGGACGGCGGGGTCGCGCAGGGTGCTGGGGAGCATGAGCGGTAGTCCCAGGGTGGCGGCGAGGTCCGCCGAGGCGTGCGATCCGCTGCCGATCCAGACCGTGGGGTGGGGTCGCTGTACGGGTCGTGGGGCGGTGGTGACGTTCTCGAGCGGGCCGCGGTAGGTGCCGTGCCAGGTGACGTTCTCTTCGCGCAGCAGGGTGAGCAGCAGCCGGAGGTTCTCGTGGAAGCGTGGCCGTAACTCGGCGGGGGTGATGCCGAAGGCGGCGTCGGTCTCCCTGGAGACGCCGCGGGCGGCGATGAGCTCGGCTCGTCCGTCCGACAGCGCGTCGAGGGTGGCGAGCTCTTCGGCGACGCGTACGGGGTCGTGGTGGGCGAGCAGGGTGACGCCGGTGGACAGGCGCAGGGTGGTGGTGCGGGCGGCGATCGCGGCGAGCAGGAGTTGCGGCGCGGAGACGATGTAGCGGGTGAAGTGGTGCTCGCCGATGGCGATGCCGGTGAATCCGGCCTGTTCGGCGGCGACGGCCTGTTCGATCACGGCGCGCAGGCGTTCCCGCTCGGGTGGTGAGACGCCGGTGCGCGGGTCGGGCAGGTGGTCGCCGAGAACCAGCAGGTAGACCGATGCGGTCATGGAAGCCCCCGTCAGCGTGGGCGGTCGTCTGGCACCGGGACCGATCTGTGCGGATCGGTCCCGGTGGGCCGCTGATTGTGACTATAAGAGCCGACGGGGGCGGTGCGCGGGTGTGACGGGTCAGGCGTCGTTGGGACGGGGCGTCTCGGCCGGTTCGGCGGGCGTGGCCGGGGCGTCGGGCGTGTACAGGGCGCTGCCTGCTCGCCATTCCTCCCAGGACTTGGCCCACGGGGTCGGCCCGTTGCCGAACTGGAGTTTGTGCTTGGTCCCGACGATTTTGATGATGTCGCCGCGCTGGGTGAAGTTGTAGAACCAGCGGGCGTGGGAGGTGCTGGCGTTGACGCAGCCGTGGCTGACGTTGCGGTGGCCCTGGTCGCCGACCGACCAGGGGGCGGCGTGGAAGAACATGCCGCTGTAGGTCATGCGGATGTTCCATTTGGTGCGGGTCCGGTAGAGGCCGGGCAGGCCGATGGTGGCGGAGTCCATGATGATGTCGGGGGCCTTCTCCTGGGCGATCATGGTGCCGGACCAGCTTTCGAAGCCGGGTTTGCCGAGGCTGATGGGGATGGTCCTGACGACCTTGCCGTTGTTGCGGACGACGGCGCGGTGGGTGCCGTTGCGGATCTTGGTGATGTGCTCGGCGCCGACGGTGAAGGTCACCCGCCGGTCCTTGACGCCCCAGGTGCCGCGGCCGACGCGCAGCCCGGCCAGGTGCGCGACCACGGTGACCTCCTGGCCGGAGGGCCAGTACGTGCGCGGCCGGTACTGCACCTCCCGGTCGCTCACCCAGCTCCAGGAGCCCTCGACGGGTTTGGACATCTCCACCGTCAGCGCGCGCTCGACCGCCGCGCGGTCCTCCCGTGCCGGCACCGGTTTCGACAGGGTGAGCTGGATGGGCATCCCGACGCCGACGCGCTCGCCGTCCATCGGCGACATGCCGCCGTCGATCACCCGCGCCGGTTTGAGGGTGGTGAACGTGGCCCGCTCGGTGACCTGCCGGCCGTCGGTGCCGACGGCGCGTGCCCGCACGGTGTACGTGGTGGAGGGTTTGAGCGGCCACTGGGGCCGCCAGGTGCCGTCGGCGCCGGCGCTGCCGCTGATCTGGCGTCCGTCGGCGTCGGTGACGGCCACTGCGGTGATCTGGCCGTCGGCGACCTTGACGGTGATGCCGGCGTCCGGGGCCACCTTCCGCGTGCCGTCGGCGGGCGTGATGAGCAGCCTGGCCGGGGCGCCTTGCGGCTGCCGCGCCGGGGCGCCGGGCTCGCCGGGGGCGCATGCCGCGGTCAGGAGCAGCACCGCGGTGCAGGCGCTGAGGAGTAGGGTGCCGCCGGTCCGCATCGTGTGTGCCTCCAGTTCCCCGCAAGTAGGCATAAGTGGGGCTAGTAGCCTCTTAGTGATACGGATAGCGGCATTCCCACTACTGACAGTAATCATGCCGAGATGTCGCAATCGGCCGGTGATCACGCCATATCAGCGGGCTTCTTCTAGCGGACGCGGTCGTAGACCAGGGCGAGCTCGCCCAGGTCGCCGCCGCGCTGGTGGGTGAGCCGCCACTTCGAGGCCGGCAGGCCGTCGTCGAACAGCCGCTGCCCGCCCCCGGCGATCTCGGGGGTGATGAGGAGGTGGAGCCGGTCGAGCAGGTCGGCCGCCAGGAGCGGCTTGATGACGCTGGCGCTGCTGTTGACGAGGATGTCGCCGCCGCCGGCGGCCTTCAGCTCGGTGACGACGTCGGCGGCGGGGGCGTTCACCACGCGGGTGCGTTCCCACGGGGCCTCGGTCAGGGTGGTGGACAGGACCACCTTCTCGGTGCCGACCAGCCATTGGGCGTATCCGCGGTCGCGCGGGTCGGCGTCGCCGTCGTCGGCGACCGAGGGCCAGTAGCCCATGAAGCCCTCGGCGTTGACCCGGCCGAGCAGCGCCGTGGTCGCGTTCTCCCAGATGCGGTTCATGTGGTCGCGCGCGACCTCGCTGGTGACGTAGGGGGCGAAGGCGGCGAAGTCGCCCGGCCCGCCGGGGCCGTGGTAACGCCCGTCGAGGGTGAGGCTCAGGTTCGCGGTCACTTTGCGGCCGGTCGGCTGGTTCATTTCGTGCTCCTGGTGGTGGGGAGGTCGGTGAGGATCGCGGCGAGCTTGTCGAGGCTCTGGCCGAAGCCGATCTCGATGCCCGCGACGAAGTCCGCGGACTCGACCGCGCTGTCGGTGATGCGGAAGCGGACGTCGAGGTCGGTGCCGGCGGCGGCGGGCCGGAGGGCGAGGTCGAGGTGGGCGGTGAAGGCGGGGGTGCCGTCGGGGAGCTCGGGGGAGAGCCGGTAGGCCAGGTGCTCGCCGGGCCGTACGTCGTCGACCACGCCCCGCGCCCGCCCGACGACCAGGTCGGAGCCGTCGGCGTCCTCGGCGTCGCGGTACTCGTGGACGATCCGGCCGCCCTGGCGCGCCTCGAAGACGAGCTCGGAGACGCGCAGGTCCTGCGGCGTCCACCAGCGGGCGAGCAGGCCGGCCTCGGTCAGGTGCCGCCAGACCTCCTCCGGGCTCCCGGCCAGGGACCGGTGGAAGGTGAAGGAGCGGCCGTCGGCCCATCCCGGCTCCCGGGCGGCGAGCCGTTCGGCCTGGAGGGTGAGTCCGTAGCGGTCGTAGGTCTCGCGGGAGCCGCCGGCCCGGTCGGCGGTGTCGGCGAGCCGGGTGAGCGCGGCCGCCAGCTCCCGCAGCGGCCCGGCCCGCAGCGCGTAGACGCGGCGCTGGCCGGAGCGCTGGGAGGTGACGAGGCCGGCGCGTTCGAGGTTTTGCAGGTGCTTGGTCGTCTGGGGCTGGCGGGCTCCGGCGAGCTGGGCGAGCACCCCGACGGGCCGGGGCCGCTCGGCCAGCAGCTCCACGAGCCGCAGGCGGGCCGGGTCGGCCAGTGCGGTGAGGATCGCGTCCATGCCGAGAAGTATTCACCACAGAGAATATTCCTGTCAACGAATATTTTCGGGGTGGCGCTCCGGGGGCGGGCTGCGGTAGGGAGAGATCATGACGTACGAGATCCGGGTGATCGGCGCGGTCGAGTCGCCCCTGGCGGATCGCGCGAGCGCGCCAAAGCAGGGCCATGAGGGCGCACCCGAAGCCTGGCTGGCGTTCGACCCGGCGATGGCGGAGGGGATCGGCGATCTCGCGGCCGGTGACGAGGTGTTCGTCCTGACCTGGCTGCACCTCGCCGACCGGACCGTGACGGCCGTGCGCCCGCGCGACGACCCGCGCAACCCGCTGACGGGGGTCTTCAGCACCCGCTCCGCCGACCGGCCCAACCCGATCGGGCTGCACCGGGTGCGGGTGCTCGCGGTGGACGGGCTCCGGGTGCGGGTGGCCGGGCTGGAGGCCGTGGACGGCACGCCGGTCATCGACGTGAAACCGGTCCTGGACGCGGCGCGCTAGGCGCCCGCGTCCAGGACCGAAGCGAAGGGCGAGGAAAGCGGGAAGGCTGGAGAGCTCTTTACGAAGAAAGAAGAAGGAAGCCCACCCATGGCCTCGCGATCCGCACCCTATCAGGCGGGGATCAGCTCGTGCAGCGTCGCCGGCGTGTAGACCCGCGCCCCCTCCGGCGCGTCGGCGGGAGCCTGCAGCCCGAGGTAGGTGGTGTGGTCGCCGGTCCCGCCCCTGCGGGCCAGCAGGGCGGCCAGGTGGCGGACCGTGAGGTACTCGCGTTCGACGATCGAGCGCACCAGCAGGGCCGTGCTCAGCCGGTTGCCCTCGACCTGGTTGAAGGCGGGGCTGCCCTTCAGGTAGAGGTGCAGCCACTTGGCCCGCCAGCGGCCGTCGCCGCCGCGCAGGAAGACCAGCGGCAGCGCGACGCTGCCCGCGCCGCGCAGGTCGGACTTCATCCGCACCGTACGCGGCTCGAACGGCAGGCCCTGCTGCACGAGGTCCCTGGTCATGAACCCGAAGAACGCCTCCGCCGCCTGGTCGAAGGGCTCACCGTCGTAGACGTTGACCTGGGGGATGACGACCGGGCGGGTCGCGCGGGCGAGGACGACGTCGATGAACTCGCTCGCGCCCTGGGCGGCCGTGGTCAGGTCGCCGGAGTAGGTGGCGAAGTCGTTGGTGTAGTTCGTCCACGAGATGTACTCGGGGTCGCCGTAGGCGTCGTCCAGCATGAGCGCCGACAGGTCGTAGTCGGTGCGGCGCGCGGTCTGGCGCCAGTGGACGAAGAAGCGCAGCAGTTCCCCCTCGACCGGCGCCGTCGAGCCGCGCGGCAGCATGCCGAGGCCGGGCGCGGCCGCCTTGCCCGACAGCGGCAGCGCGACGTCGAGCATGGCGGGCTCGACGACGAGCCTGCCGAGGTCGGGCAGCCGCCGCGTGATCTCCTCGTCCAGGAGGCCGGCCGCCTGCGCCAGCACGCCGGCGGAGAGCGGGGGGCGGGTGTCGGCGCTCGTCCAGGCGCGGCCGTGCCGGTTGACGAAGACGCGCCCTGCGGCCGGGGCGAGCCGGTTGTGCAGGTGCTCGCGCAGCGACAGCAGCACCCGGCCGGACGCGGCCCGCGCCGCCTGGGCGGCCGCCGCCAGCACCCGCTCCGGGTCGGTGCCGGTGCGCAGCAGGTGGTCCAGCCGGCGCAGCAGCGCGCCGGGGGAACGTTCCAGCAGCTCGACCGCCTCGTCGGTGCGCCCGGCGGCCAGCGCCGTCTCCACGCGGCCGCCGAGCCCGCGCGCCGGGCGCTCGCCGCGGGCGACGTCGAAGACGTGCGCCGCGCGCGGCAGGTGCGGGTACTCGTGCGGGTGCAGGCGTTCGCCGAGCCGTTTCCACGGCTCGCGCAGGCGGGGCACGTCGCCGAGGGCGGCGTCCGTGGCGACGGCGTCCAGGGCCTTGAGCAGGGCACGGCGCTCGGCGCGGCGGAAGGAGCGGAACCGGGTGGCGGTGGCGAGCGTGACGTCGCCGCCGGAGGCGCCGCAGGCCAGGCGGAGCACGTCGGTCACGGTGTCCACGAGCAGCGGCAGGCCGGCGGCCAGGCGCGCCGCGTTGACGACGGCGCGGTTCTCCCGCACGGGGATGTGCTCCGGGGCCTCGCCGGCGGCCGGCTCGGGCAGGTGCCCGGCGCAGTACGCGGCCAGCTCGCGCAGCGCCGCCAGGTCCTCGGCCGGCAGCGGCACCCGCGAGCCGGCGAGCGACAGGTACAGCTCACGCGCCTCCGACCGCAGGTCGCCACCCAGGTCCAGCACGGTGACGCGGTCGCCGGCCAGCGGGATCAGCTCGGCGTGCGCGGCCAGCAGGTCGGCGTAGGCGTGCGGGTAGCTGCCGTAGTCGGGCAGGGTGAGCAGGTTCAGCGTCCGCGGCGTGACCGCCTGGTCGGAGGCGTCCGGGCCGAGCAGCGAACGCCACATCAGGCTGGTCCAGAACTCGGCCGTGCCGGGGACGTTGCGCGGGAAGTCGATGAAGTAGGCGTTGTGGCGGACGTGGTCGCCGGCCAGCTCGCGGACGGCGGCCAGGATCCGCAGGCCGAGGTCGATCACGTGCTCCACGCTCAGCCCCGACAGCCGCTCCAGCAGCGCCGGCGAGCAGGCGAAGCCGGCGGTCAGCAGCGCGGCGTCGAGCTGGCGGGCGGCCACCACGCCCCGGCCCGGCCGGCCGCCGTCGGAGGCGCCGTCGGAGGCGCCGCCGGGGCCGGCGTCCAGGGGCACGCGTAACCTGCGGGTGATGACGAGGCTTTCCAGGTTGTCCACCGGCGTACTTTATCGCCGTTGCCGCAGGGCAGATGATCGCGCTGAGCGGCGAAAACCCGTTGCCGGGGAATGCTCCGCGATCGTATGGTTTTGCGCTCGTGATCACAGTGGTGGAGCGAGTCCTGCCCGCGCGGCTCGGGACAGGATTTCGATGGTTGCTGGCCTCGAGCTGGCTGACGAATCTCGGGGACGGTGTCGCCGCCGCGGCGGGCCCCCTGCTGATCGCGACGCTGACCCGCGACCCGCTGATGATCTCGCTGTCGGCCCTGGTGGCGTGGGCGCCGCCGCTGGTGTTCAGCCTGTACGCGGGCGTGCTGTCGGACCGCCACGACCGGCGCGTGATCGTGCTGGTCGCCAACGCGGCACGGGCCGTGGTGCTGGCGGCGCTCGTCGTGCTCATGATGACCGGCGCCCTGACCGTGGCGACGGCGCTGATCGCGCTCACGCTGCGCTCGGTCGCCGAGGTCTTCGCCGACAACGCGACCGCCACGCTGACCCCGATGCTGGTCGACCGGGACGACCTCGTCGTCGCCAACGCCCGCCTGGGCACCGGGTTCATCACGCTCAACCAGCTCGCCGGGCCGCCGGTCGGCGCGGCGCTGTTCGGGCTGGGCCTGGCCTGGCCGTTCGCCGGGCAGCTGCTGCTGGTGGCGGCGGGGATCGTGCTGGTCTCGCGGGTGAGGCTGCCGCCGCGCGAGCTGCCGGCCGCGGGCCGCAGGCCGAACGCCTGGCGTGAGCTGGTGGAGGGCTTCGGCTGGACCGTGCGGCACGCGGCGGTCCGCACGCTGGCGCTCACCATCCTGATCTTCAACTTCACGTTCGGCGCGGCCTGGTCGGTCCTCGTCCTCTACACCCAGGAGCAGCTCGGCCTCGGCGCGCTCGGCTTCGGGCTGATGACCACCATCGGCGGGATCGGCGGCCTGCTCGGCACCAGCGTGTACGGGGCCGTCACCCGCAGGCTCAGCCTCGGCGCGCTGATGCGGATCGGGCTCATCATCGAGACGTTCACCCATCTGGGCCTGGCCCTGACCCACTCGCCGTGGGTCGCCGGAGCCATCTTCCTGGCCTTCGGCGCCCACGCCTTCATCTGGGGCACCACCTCGGTCACCGTGCGCCAGCGCGCGGTCCCGCACGAGCTGCAGGGCCGGGTGGGCAGCGTCAACACCGTCTCCACCTACGCCGGTCTCGTGGTCGGCTCGCTGATCGGCGGCATGCTCGCCACCCGGTTCGGCGTCGCGGCGCCCTTCTGGTTCGCCTTCGCCGGGTCGGCGGTGTTCGTGGTCCTGCTGTGGCGGCAGCTCATGCACATCGCCCACGAGGAGTGATCGGGCGGGCGCGCAGGTGCCGGCCGCGCGGCTCGGGGTCGGTGAGCACGCCGTCGTGGACCACGACCCGGCCGCCGACCAGCACCGTACGCGGCCGTCCCGTCACCGCCCTGCCCTCGTAGGGCGTGTAGTCCGTCGCCATGTGGAGCGCGCCCGAGGTGATCGTCCAGCGGGCGGCCGGGTCCCAGACGGCGACGTCGGCGTCGGCGCCCGGCATGAGGGTGCCCTTGCGCGGATACAGGCCGTTGGCGCGCGCCGGATTGGCCGCGGTCAGCTCCACGAACCGGGTGGCGGGCAGGGCGCCGCCCGCCACGAACTCCGAGAAGATCACCGGCAGCCGGGTCTCGACGCCCGGCAGGCCGTTCGGCATGGCGCGCACGTCGGCGCGGCGCGACTGCTTCTGCGCCACGTCGTAGCAGCAGTGGTCGCTGCCGATCGTGCTGATCTCGCCGGTGGCCAGGTGGCGGGCCAGCCCGTCCACGACGGGGCGCGGGCGCAGCGGCGGGCAGCACACGAACCGCTCGGGGTCGGGCCCGGCGTACAGGCCGTCGTCCAGGACCAGGTGGTGGGCGACGGACTCGGTCCAGGCGGCCAGGCCGCGCCGGCGGGCCGCGGCGACCAGCTCGACGGCCTCGGGCGTGGACTGGTGGACGAAGTAGACCGGCGCCTTCAGCGACTCGGCGATGGCCAGCACCTCGGCGACCGACGCGGTCTCGGCCAGCTCGGGACGGGTGGCCGCCATGTGCTCGGCGCCGATCCTGCCGTCGTGGGAGCAGCGCGTCTGGGTGTCCTCGATGATGTGGTTGGCCTCGCAGTGGATCACCACCATGCCGCCGAGGTCGCGCAGCGTCGACATGGTCTTCAGGATGGTGTCCTCGTCGGCCATCGTCTCGCCGCGGTAGGTGGTGAACATCTTCACCGTCGGCATGCCGTCGGCGACCAGCGAGCGCAGCTGCTCGGGCACCGTGTCGTCCCATGCGACGACGCAGGCGTGCAGGGCGCTGTCGCACAGGCCGCCGGCGGCCTTGGCGCGCTGGGCGTGGGCGGCGTCGGCGGGTGACTGGCCGGGGCGCGGGATGGCGAAGTCCACGATGGTGGTGGTGCCGCCGAAGACCGCGGCCGTCGTGCACTGGCGGTAGTCGTCGAGCGAGGTGAAGTCGCCGGAGGTGAAGCCGACGTGGCAGTGCGGGTCGACGCCGCCGGGCAGCACCAGCATGCCGGCGGCGTCGATCTCGGCCGTGCCGGGCGGGGCGGGCGTGCCGGGCTCGGCCAGCGCCGTGACCTTGCCGCCGGCGATGAACACGTCCGCCGGGGCGCTCCAGGCGGCCTCGGCGACCGTGCCGCCGCGGATCACCACCGGCTCGTGCGAGGACCCGCTCATCGGCCCGCTCCGGCCAGGTGCGCCCGCCAGCCGCCGGCCTCGCTGATGTCGGTGACGCCCGGCGCGCCCAGCGCCTCGGCGCGCATCCGCATCGACAGCGAGCCGCTGCCGTCGGCCAGCTCGATCACGCCCAGCTCCAGCTCGGGCGGTTCGCCCGGCAGCAGGTGCTCGCGCAGGATCTCGTAGGTGACCTCGTACAGCTCGCCGGGCACCGCGTGGCCGCCCGCGCCGACGGGGTGGAGGCCGGGGAACTCCTCGCGTACGGAGTAGAACCGGTAGAGGGGCGCGGTCGTCGCCGGGCCGAGGAAGCGCGCGCCGGCCAGCGCGGTGTTCAGGCTGCCGCCTGACATGGCCTGGCCGTTGACGAACATGCGCAGATTCTCCATGGGGTGCTCCTTCTCAGAGGCCGGAGGGACGCTGCCGGGCGAGCGCCGGGTCGGGGACGGGCACGGCGTCGAGCAGCGAGCGGGTGTAGGGGTGCGCGGCGTCGCCGTAGATCTGCTCGCGGGTGCCGATCTCGGCGAGCCCGCCGTCGAGCATGACGGCCACCCGGTCGCACAGGTAGTAGACGACCGCGAGGTCGTGGGCGATGAACAGGATCGACAGGCCCAGCCGTTCGCGCAGGTCGCGCAGCAGGTTCAGCACCTGGGCCTGGACCGAGACGTCGAGTGAGGAGACCGGCTCGTCGCAGATGAGCAGCCGCGGCTCCACGGCGAGCGCGCGGGCGACGGAGATGCGCTGGCGCTGCCCGCCGGAGAACGAGCGCGGATGGCGGTCCAGGTGCTCGGCCGACATGCCGACCGTCTCCAGCAGCTCGGCGGCCCGCGCGCGGCGGCGCCGCCGGTCCGGCTCCAGCCCGTGCACGAGCAGCGGCTCGCCGATGAGCTCGGCCACGGTCATGCGCGGGTTCAGCGACGAGTACGGGTCCTGGAAGACCATCTGCATGTCGGCGCGCAGCGCCCGCAGCTCGCGCCGCCCGGCGGCCAGCACGTCGCGGCCGCCGAGCAGGATCTGCCCGCTGTCGGGGCGGGTGAGGCGGGTGATGCAGCGCGCGGTGGTGGACTTGCCGGAACCGGACTCGCCGACCAGGCCGAGCACCTCGCCCGGCGCCACGTCGAAAGAGACGCCGTCCAGGACGCGCCGCCCGCCGAAGGTCTTGACCAGGTCGCGGACCTGGAGCAGCGGCTCGCTCACGATCCCTCCTCCTCGTGGCCGGGGGCGCCGATGACGGCGAGCGGCCGGGTGACGTCGCCGCCGATGCGGGGGACGGCGGCCAGCAGCGCCTTGGTGTACGGGTCGCGGGGCGCGGCGTAGATCTGCTCGACGGTGCCGGTCTCGACGGGCCGGCCGTGGCGCATCACGACCGCCCGCTGGGCGAACCCGGCGACGATGCCGAGGTCGTGGGTGATGAGCAGGATGGACATGCCGCGCTCGTCGGCCAGTTCGCGCAGCAGCTCCAGCACCCGGGCCTGGACGCGTACGTCGAGCGCCGTGGTGGGCTCGTCGGCGATGAGCAGCGCGGGCTCGGCGATGACCGCGATGGCGATCACCACGCGCTGCCGCATGCCGCCGGAGAACTGGTGCGGGTAGTCGTCGGCGCGGTGCTCGGCGTCGCGCACGCCCAGCCGTTCCAGCAGGTCGACGGCGCGGCGGCGGGCGACCTTCCTGGGCACGCCGCGGATGACGAGCGGCTGCATGACCTGGCGGCCGATCGTCATGACCGGGTTGAGCGAGGCCAGCGGGTCCTGGAAGACGAGGCCGACGCGGCCGCCGCGGATCTCGCGCATCCTGCGCGGCGGCAGCGTCAGCAGGTCGACGCCCTCCAGCTCGATGCGGCCGGACAGGCGCGCGTCGGGGTCGAGGCGGAGCACGGCGCGCGCCGTGACGGACTTGCCGGACCCGGACTCGCCGACCAGGGCGACCCGCTCGCCGGGGGCGAGGTCGAGGTCCACGCCGTGGACGACCTGCGCGGGACCGGCCGGCGACGGGTAGGAGATCCGCAGGTCGCGGACGCGCAGCAGGGGTCCGGTGCTCAGGGGTTCGGTGCTCATCGTGCCTCCCGGCGGATCGTCGGGTCGTTGCGCACCCGCAGCCAGTCGCCCACCAGGTTGAAGGCCAGGGCGGTCAGCAGCAGGGCCAGGCCCGGGAAGGCCACGGCCCACCAGGCGTTGGTGAGGTTGTTGGCCTCGCCGGCGATCATCGCGCCCCATTCGGCGGAGGGCACCTGGGCGCCGACGCCGATGAAGGACAGGCCGGAGATCACCAGCATGACCGCGCCGACGTCCACGGTCGTCTGCACGTAGAGGGTGTTGAGCGCGTTGGGCAGGATGTGGCGGAAGATCAGCCGGCCCTGGGGGACGCCCAGGACGCGGGCCGCGTCGACGTACTCGGCGTCCTTGACCTCGCGCACCAGCGTGCGGGCCAGGCGGGCGTAGCCGGGCCACCAGGTCACCGACAGGGCGATGACGGCGGAGGACAGGCCGGGCCCGAGCGCGGCCGACAGGCCGAGGGCCAGGATGATCGCCGGAAGCGACAGGCCGATGTCGGTGATGCGCATCAGCACCTCGTCGACGACCTTGCCGCCGAGCGCGGCCACGGTGCCGATCAGGACGCCGATCACGGTGGAGGCGGCGATGACGACCAGCGTGGCGGGCAGGGTGACGCGGGCGCCGAAAAGGACGCGGCTCAGCACGTCCCGGCCGTTGGCGTCGGTGCCGAACCAGTGCTCGGCCGAGGGCGGAAGCAGCGCGTCGGTCAGGTTCACCGCGTACGGGTCGTGCGGCGCGAGGAGCGGCCCGACGGCCGCCATCGCGACCACGACGACGACCACCGCCAGGGCGGCGCCCTCCACGAACGGCACCCGGTGCCGGATCCGGGCCGCCACGGCGGCTGTGGCCCCGGTCGTGGCTGCGCTCATGCGGGCACCTCCGTCCTGGCCGCCTCGGCGGAGGCGGCCGGGCGGCGGGCGCGGCCGCCGGTATGGCGCAGCCGCGGGTTGAGCCAGAGCTGGACGAGGTCGACGGCGATGTTCGCCAGCACGAAGACCACTCCGATCACGAGTACGGTGCCGATCACGGCGTACAGGTCGTTCTGCAGGACCGCGGTCACCGCGTAGGCGCCGATGCCGGTCCTGCCGAAGACGGACTCGACCAGGACGGTGGAGCCGAGCATCCAGCCGAGCTGCATGCCGAGGATGGTGCTGGCCGGCACCAGCGCGTTGCGCAGCCCGTGCAGCACCACCACGCGCAGCTCCGACGCGCCGGTGGCGCGGGCGAGCTGGACGTAGTCGGAGCTGAGCGCGGTGAGCATCGAGGAGCGCACCGTCCTCGCCACCACCGCCACGAACGACGCGGCGAGCGTGATCGCCGGCAGCACCAGGTGCGCGGCGGCGTCGGCGAAGGCCGCCAGGTCGCCGCCGAGCAGCGCGTCCACCGACGTCATGCCGGTGATCGCGGGCACCTGCCGGCCGAAGGACAGCTGCCCGGTGAGGGGCAGCGCCCTGAGCTGGGCGGCGAAGACGAGCTGGAGCATCAGGCCGAGCCAGAAGACCGGCATGGCCGCGCCCAGCAGGGTGATCAGCCGGGCGGCGGCGTCCGCCGCCCGGCCGCTGCGCCAGGCGGCGTAGGCGCCCAGGGGCACCGCCACCACGATGTTGATCACCATGGCGGCGAGGACCAGCTCCACCGAGGAGGGCAGCATGGCCGCGACATCCTCCAGCACCGGCCGCTGGGTGAACACCGACGTCCCGAGATCCCCCTGCAGCAGCCGTCCCATGTAGGCCAGGAACTGGTCCCACAGCGGCCGGTCCAGGCCCAGGCGGGCGGCGACGGCGGCGACCTGCTCGGCCGTCGCGTTGCGCCCGGCGGCCGCGCGGGCGGGGTCGCCGGGCAGCACCTGGGTCATCAGGAACGTGACGACGGCGAGGCCGAGCAGCACGACGACGCTCGTGACGAGCCGCCGGAGCAGCAGACGGGCCATGCGGAGTCCCTCCTCGTGCCGGTGGGTCAGCCGACCTGGACCTTGTAGACGTCCACGGTCTGGTGGTGGGCGGGCTGGTAGGTGTAGCCGGTCAGGCCCTTGCGCAGGACCGTCACGTACTGCGAGTTGGCCATGTTGATGGCGTAGTGGTCGGCGGCGATGAGCTGCTGGGCCTTGCCGTAGGCGGCGCACCGCTCGCTCTCGTCGGTGGCGCGCTGGCCCTGCTCGACGAGCTTGTCGACCTCGGGGTTGTCGTAGCCGCCGCTGTTCTGGCCGTTGTTGATGAAGGTGGAGTGGAACTGCACGTACAGGACCGCGTCCGGGTCCGGGTAGGCCGGGAAGCCGTAGATCATGCCGAGGTCGGGCGTGGTCTCGTTGGTCTTCATGCGGTCCACGTACTGCGGGTAGGTGATCGCTTCGAGGTTGAGGGTGACGCCGATCTCGGCCAGGTTGGACTGCAGCAGCGTGGCGGCCTGCTCCATCTCGGCGGTGGCCTTCAGGTACGTCATGGTGAGCTTGACGCCGCTCAGCCCGGCGTCGGCGAGGATCTGCTTGGCCTTGGCCACGTCGCGGGCCGGCTGCGGGGCGGAGGAGTCGAAGCAGGTCATGCCGCTCGGCAGCACGCCGACGGCTTTCTTGCCGGCGCCCTTGAGGATGGCGCTGATGTGCTGGTCGTAGTCGTAGGCGTGGCTGAGGGCCTCACGCAGCTTCGGGTTCGACAGCGGCGAGTCCTTCATCTTGGCGAACACGTACAGCTGCACGTTGGTGTCGGCCTTGTCGACCGTGAACCCGGAGCTTTCCATGCCCGCCCAGTCGGTGGGCGCGATGTCCATGGCGATGTCGATGTCGCCCGAGGTCAGCGCCGTCTTCTGGGTGGCGGCCTGCGGCAGGTAGCGGAACACCACGTCCTTGGCCTGGTTGGTGAAGCCGCCCCAGTAGCCGTCGTGGCGGGTGAAGCGGGCCTCCTGGTTGGCGGTGTAGCCGGTCAGCTTGTACGGCCCCGACCCGGCGTCGTTGGAGGCGAGCCACTTCTGGCCGTCGTCGCCGCCGGCGTTGGCGGTGACGAGCTTGGAGTTGAGCAGGTAGACGCGGGTGAGGGCGGAGGCGAACGGCGCGTACGGCTGCTTGAGCCTGATCGTGGCGTGGGTGTCGTCGGTGACCTCGGTGGAGTCGTAGGCCTTGACCAGGGAGGCCACGCCGATGCCGAGCCGGGCGATGCGGTCCAGGGTGTACTTCACGTCGGCGGCGGTCAGCTTGGCGCCGTCGTGGAAGGTCACGTCGTCGCGGAGGGTGACGTCGAGCGCGGTGCCGTCGTCGTTGAACTTCCACGCGGTGGCGACCGACGGCGCGAGCTCGCTGCCCTCGTAGCGCAGCAGCGTGTCGTAGGCGGGCACGGCCACCTCGTCCACAGTGGAGTTGTCCGCCTGGACGGGGTCGAAGGTCGCCGGCGGCTCGTTCTCGGCGATGATCAGCGTCTGCTTGCGGGCGTCCGTGCCGCCGCCGGCGGCGGAGCCGCCGCCTCCGCACGCCGCGAGGGCGAGGGAGGCGGCCACGGCTGCCGCGACCAGGCGCAAGGGACGGACCCGGCGGGACCGGCCCGCCGTCGGGGGGATGGGGTGGGACATGGATCTTCTACCCTTCATGAGTACGCCGTCGCGGCGGTCAGCCGTGCCCGGACGGTGGGCCCGGCGATGGGTCCGGCGGTGGGCCCGGCGGTGGGCCCGGGGCGGTCAGGAACCCGAGGCGGCCGATCGTGACGCCCTGGCGGGCGTGGGCTCCCAGCCGCCGGAGGGGTCCACGACGACGCCGTAGATCCGCTCCGCCGCCTGCGCGCTGACGTAGCCGTCGAGCACGTCGGCGACCACGGCGGCCGGGTCGCGGTCGAGCGGGTCGCCGTAGCCGCCGCCGCCCGCGGTGCGGTTGACGAAGCGGTCCCCCGCCCGCATCGTCGCCCGGTACATGCCGACCCGCTTGGCCCGGTCGGTGCCCGGCCAGAGCACCATCTCGCTCGGCTCGGGCTCCTGGCCGCCGTCCAGCGCCCAGGGGCGGGTCTTGCTCTTCTTCTTCATCGACAGCACCTCGCCGTCGGCGAGGTAGCGGACCTGCCGCAGCACGCCGACGCCGCCGCGGTGCCGGCCGGCCCCGCCGGAGTCGGGGATGAGTTCGAGCCGCTCGTGAAAGACGGTCGACTTGTGCTCCAGGACCTCGATCGGGGTGTTGCGCACGACGCTCTGCGACGGGTGCTGCTGGGCGTTGGCGCCGTCGTGGTCCTTGTGCGCGCCCCAGCCGATGCCCTCGTTGTTGCTGATGACGAAGTCCGACCCGGTACGCGGGTCGTGGCCGAGCGCCATGAAGCCCGGCTCGTCGCCGCCCGAGGACGCCGGGATGTCGTCGAGCACCTGCGCCAGCGCCTTGTGCAGCAGCTCGAAGGCGACGATGCCGCTCCACTGCGTGAACGTCGCCACCGGGTACTGGGCGTTGAAGAAGTTGCCCGGGTCGGCCTTGACGGTCAGCGCCCGGTAGTGGCCGGCGTTGGACGGCTCGCGCGCCGTCGTCAGCTCCTTGAACGTGGCCTTGGCCAGGCTCTCGGTCGCGCCGATCGGCAGGTTGACCGGGCCGAGCACGGCCCCGTCGGAGCCGTTGAAGTCGACCTCCATGCGGTCGCCGTCGATGGTGACCTTGACCTCCATGCGGATGAGGTCGTCGGTGATGCCGTCGTCGTCGCAGTAGTCCGCGGCCGTCCACGTGCCGTCGGGCAGGGCGGCCACGGCCTTGCGGGCGACCCGCTCGCCGTGCTCGATGATCTGCCTGATGGCCTGGTCCACGGTGTCGCCGCCGAACTTCTCCCACACCTGGGCCAGCCGGTTCTCGCCGGTGCGCAGCGCCGCGAGCTGGGCGTGGAAGTCGCCGATGGTCAGGTCGGGCAGGCGCGAGTTGAAGCGGATCAGCTCGATGATGTCCCGTACGACCTCGCCCCGGCTGACGATCTTCGTGCCCGGGAAGATGAGGCCTTCCTGGTGCATGTCGGTCGAGTCCAGGACGTAGCCGGGGGCCTTGGCGCCCAGGTCCATCCAGTGCGCGCGGACCGCCAGGTAGGCCGCAGGGCCGTCGTGCCCGTCGCGGAACACCGGCGCGAACAGCATCGCGTCGTAGGAGTGGGCGCCGCTCCAGTACGGGTAGTTCAGCAGGTAGACGTCGCCGGGCGCGAGGTTGTCGCGGCCGACGTACTCCACGCCCTTGACGATGGCGTAGTCGTTGGCGCCCAGGAAGGACGTGATGCCGGCCGCCTCGGCGGTCAGGTCGAGGTCGGCGTTGTAGATGGAGATGCCGAAGTCGAGCACCTCGTAGATGACCGGGTTGAACGCCGCCCGCACCAGGGTGCGGCGCATCTGCTCGCCCACCGAGACCAGGTAGTTCCTGATCACCTCGACGGTGGCGCCGTCCAGCCGCTCGCCCGTGCTCATGCCTGGCCTCCCGTGATCACCAGTTGCCCGTATCGGTCGACGGTGAGCTGCTGGTCTCCGAAGATGACCGTGGTGGAGGTGCCTTCCTCCACGATGGCCGGCCCGCTCACCTCGTGGCCGGCGCCCAGGGTGGCCCGCGCGTACACCGGGAAGGCGACCGTCTCGCCGGAGGCGACGTCGAACGCCGGTCGCTCGCCGACCGGTTCCGGGACGGCGCTGCCCGCCGGCGGCAGCTCGCGCAGGCCCGGCTTGGACAGCCGGCCGACCGCGCGCACCCGCAGCGTCAGGATCTGGCCCGGCTCCGGCATCGCGTGGCCGTAGCGGGCCTCGTGCTGCGCGCTGAAACGGGCCAGCACGGCGGCCGCGGTGTCGCCGGGCACCAGGTCGATGCCGAGGCTGTGCTCCTGGCCGTGGTAGCGCACGTCCAGGCGGCGGATCAGGGTGCGGTCCTCGGGCTTGACGCCCTGCGCGGACAGCACCTCCTCGCCCTGGCCCTCCAGCTCGGCGAACGCCTCCTCCAGCCCGGCCAGCGTCTCGTCGGTCAGCGGGCGCAGGACGGTGGTGGCGAACTCGTACTCCAGGTCCGACATGAGCATGCCGAAGGCCGAGAACGCGGCCGGCACCTGCGGCACGATCGTGGTCGCGATGCCCATCTCGCGGGCCAGCATCGGCGCGAGCAGCGGCCCGGCCCCGCCGAAGGCCAGCAGCGCGAACTCGCGCGGGTCCAGCGCCCGCTCCACGGTGATCTCGCGCAGCGCGCCCACCGTGCGGGCCAGCAGCACCTGGAAGACGCTGGCCGCGGCCCTGGTGACGTCCACGCCGAGCGGCTCGGCGAGCTTGGCCGCGACGGCGTCGCGGGCGGCGTCGGCGTCGATCGTCATGTCGCCGTCCAGGAACCCCGACGGGTCGAGGTAGCCGAGGACGAGCGCCACGTCGGTCACGGTCGGCTCGGTGCCGCCCGCCCGGTAGGCGACCGGTCCCGGCACCGCGCCGGCGCTGTGCGGGCCGACCTTCAGCAGGCCCTCGTCGATCCAGGCGATCGAGCCGCCGCCGGCGCCGACGGTGCGGATGTCGAAGATCGGGATGAGCAGCGGGAAGCCGTCGATGCCGGCCTCGTGCACCTCGCCGGGCTCGCCGTCCTCGATCACGCAGCAGTCGAGGCTGGTGCCGCCCACGTCGAACGTGATGACCTTGGCCAGGCTCTGCTCGCGGGCCAGGAAGGAGGCGCCGACGACGCCGCCCGCAGGGCCGGACAGCACCGTCATCAGGGGCGCCTGGCGGGCCAGCTCGGAGGTCATCGCGCCGCCGCCCGAGCGCATGATGTGCAGCGGGTGGGTCAGCCCGGCGTCGTTCAGCCGCGACTCCAGGGTGGCGATGTAGTCGTTCAGCACCGGCCGGATGTAGGCGTCGAGGGTGACGGTGCTGGTGCGCTCGTACTCGCGGTACTCGCGGGTGATGTCGGTCGAGGTCGAGACCGACACCTCGGGGTAGGTTTCGCGCAGGATGCGGGCGGCCAGCCGCTCGTGCTCGGGGTTGGCGTAGGAGTGCAGGAAGCAGACGGCCAGCGAGCGCAGGCCGTGCTCCTCCACCAGCAGCCGCCCGGCCTCGCGGACCGCGTCCTCGTCCAGCGGCTCGATCACGGTGCCCTGGGCGTCGATGCGGCCCGGCACGCCGGTGCGGTGGCGGCGGGGGACGAGGGGCGGCGGCGGGGCGTAGGAGAAGTCGTACATGTGCTGGGCGGGCACGTTGGCGCGGGCGATCTCCAGCAGGTCGCGGAAGCCCTCGTTGGTGATGATCCCGACGTCGGCGCCGCGCCGCTGCAGGATCGCGTTGAGGCCGAGCGTGGTGCCGTGGACGAACGCCTCCACGTCGTCCAGCCGGCCGGCGAGCCCGCCGACGGCGTCGAGCACGCCGCGCGCGGGGGCGTCGGGGGTGGTGGAGGCCTTGTGCAGCCGCAGCTCGCCGGTGGTGTCGTCGTAGGAGATCGCGTCGACGAACGTGCCGCCGATGTCGACGGCGAAGCGGGTGCGGCCGGGGTCCTGGCTCACTGGGCGCCCTCCGTGGGGTGGATGTCGGGAACGGCGGGAACGGCGGGCAGGTCGTCGCGGACGATCCGCCCGGCCTGCATGACGAAGGAGATCCGGCGCAGCGCGGACAGGTCGTTCAGCGGGTCGCGCTCGGTGACGATCAGGTCGGCGAGGTGGCCCTCCTCGACGGCGCCGGCCTGCCCCCGCAGGCCGACCAGCCGGGCCGCTTCGAGGGTGCCGGAGCGCAGCGCCTGCTCGGTGCTGAGCCCGGCCTCGGCCAGGAACTCCATCTCCCGGACCGCGACGACGGTGTCCTCGATGGGCTCGCCGGGCGGGTAGTCGGTGCCGGCCAGGAACGTGATGCCCGGCTTGTCCGGGTCGTCGGGGTCGGCGACGCCGGCCGCGATGGCGGTGCGGATGCTGGCCAGGTGGCCGGGGCCGACCTCCAGGGCCCGCTCGATCTGCCAGGGGGTGAAGGAGTGCTCGGCCATCCACTCGGGGCAGCGGGTCACGCACAGCGTCGGCGTCAGGTACACCCGCTGGGCGGCCATCTGGCGGGCGGTGTCGGCGTCGAGCTCGTAGGCGTGCTCGTAGCCGCGCACGCCCGCGCTGAGCGCCTCGCGGATGGCCGAGCCGGCGCCGGCGTGGGCGGTGACGTACGTGTTGTGCTCCTCGGCGGCGCGGACCACGGCGCGCATCTCGTCGATCGTCATCTGCGCGCCGGTGAACGACTCGCCCTGGTGGGCGATGCCGCCGGTGATGAAGATCTTGATGAGGTCGGCGCCGGCGGCCAGCTCGGCGCGGGCGGCCCGCAGGAAGGAGTCGTAGCCGTCGGCGTAGACGCAGGCGCTGCCGTGGCCGTGGCCGCCGGTCGTGGAGATGGCGCGGCCGGCGCCCACGATCCGCGGCGCCTCCACCCATCCCTGGCCGGCGGCGGTGCGGACGAGGAGGTCGGCGCGGTTCTGCTCGTGCACGGAGCGGATGGTGGTGACGCCCGCGTACAGCGCGTCACGGGCCCGGGACAGGGCGCGCAGCGCCGTGATGCCGGAGTCCTCCGCCTCGTCGGTGGCCGAGAACGGGTAGACCACCGACAGGTGCGTGTGCACCGAGATCAGCCCGGGCAGCAGGTAGCGTCCGTCCAGCCGCACGGTGCGCGCCCCGGGAGGCGGCGCGTCGGCGGTGAGGCGGTCGATCCGCCCGCCCCGCACGACGACGTTGGTGTCCCGCCGGACCTTGCCCGACCGCACGTCCACGACATGCCCGCCGGACAGCCACACCGGCTCGTTCGCGGGCGCTCGCCCGTCTGTCGCTGTCACCTGTCTCCTCATCTCTTCTTCTCGGGGAGGTCTTGCATGAGCCGCTCCGGTCCCAGGTCGGAGATGTCCACGGGCGGCTCGGCGCCGGCCACGAGGCGGCGCAGGGTCTCCGCCCACAGGGGGGCGAAGGTGAACGCGTACGTGCCGCCCGCGACGAGGAACCCCGGGCTGCCCGGCACCTCGCCGATCACCGGCATCTCGTCGGGGGTGGCGGCGAGCGGCCCCGCCCACGCCCGCAGCAGGCGCAGCCCCCGCACGAACGGCAGGATCCGCACGGCCAGCGCCATGTTGCCCACCATGCTGTCCACGCCCGCGTCGCTGCGGCCGTCGAGGTTGAGCCGGCGGGCCGGCCAGCCGCCGCCGACCAGCAGGTTGCCCGCGCTGACCTGTTTGACCGACAGGCCCTCGCCGATGTGCTGGACCAGGTGCGGCAGCCCGGCGGGGGAGCGGACGGTGGCGTGCATCTGGATCGCCACCGGGGCCAGGTCGAGCGTGATCCCCGCGAGCGCGGCGATCCGGTGCAGCCACGGCCCGGCCACGTCGATCACCACCGGCGCCGCGACCTGCCGCGGGCCGGCCGTCACCCGCCAGCCGCCGCCGTCGCGGGCGACGCCGGTGACCGGCGCGAACGGCACCACCTCGGCGCCGTGCCGCACCGCGTCGTCCAGGTAGGCCGGGGTGACCTTCAGCGGGTTGGCGTAGCCGTCGAGCGGGCACCAGGTTGCGGCGGCGACGCTCGGCCCGAGCTGGGGCAGCGCCGCGCGGGCCGCGTCGCCGTCGAGGATCTCGGTGGTGATGCCCGCCGCGTTCTCCCAGGCCTGCTTGTCGTGCAGCTCGCGGACCTGGGCGGGGGTCTCGGCGACGGTGAAGCCGCCGCTGCGGCGCAGCTCGACCGAGGCGTCCAGGTCGTCCTCCACGTCCTGCCACAGGTCGCTCGCGGCGCGTTGCAGGGGCGTGAAGCGGGCGCTGTCGAGGGGGACGGCCTGGCCGGGGCGGCGGGTGTGGACCGCCTGCACGTGCAGGTTGCCCGCGGTGGTGCCCGAGCCCTCGCGGCCGGGGGCGCCGCGTTCCAGCACCACGACCCGGTGGCCGTCGCGGGCGAGCCGGCTGGCGGCCGCCGCGCCGAGCACGCCGGCGCCGATGATCACCACGTCGGCGGTCGTCATGCGGCCTCCCCTTCGCCGGCCGGCTCAGGCCGGGCCATCTCTGTGCGGGCCGACTCAGATCGGGCCGGCCCAGGCCGGGCCAGCTCGGATCGGGCCTGGTCAGATCCGGCCTGGTCAGATCCGGCCGGCTCGGATGCGGCCATCTCCAGGAGGGTCGTCACCGGGACGGGGCGGACCGGGAGGCGGGACGGGAAGACGTCCGGGGACGTCCTGGCCACGGCCGAGACGGCGAAGCCGCACTCGCGGCCCTGGCAGGGGCCCATGCCCGCGCGGGTCCACGCCTTGGTGGCGTTCACGTCGCCGGCCGTGGTCCCGGCGACTCTGCGGACCTCGCCCGCGGGGACGGCCTCGCAGCGGCACAGCGTGGCGGTGTCCGGCAGCGCGCCCGGCAGCAGCCTCGCCAGCTCGGCAGGAGCCGGGTAGAGCGCGTCGGTCAGCTTCTTGAAACGTTCCAGGCGGCGGCCGGTCCTGGCCAGGCCGTGGAGTTCGGCGGCGGGGACGTCGTGTCCCTCGCGGGCGAGGATGTCGAGGGCGGCCGCGAGGCCCCGGGCCGCCGCGGTGGGCGCGCCGCCGATGCCCGCCGCCTCGCCGATGACGTACACGTCGTCGCGGGTGGCTCGGCCGGAGGCGGTGAGGACCGGCGTCGCGTCGCCGGTCGCCGGGTCCGTACGCACGGCGCAGCCCAGCATCCTGGCCAGGTCGGACTGCGGGCGGAAGCCGTAGCCGACGCAGAGCGCGTCCACGGCGACCGTGCGCACCGCCCGCGTGGGAGCGGCCGTGGCGGCCAGCGTCACGGACGTGACCCGGTCGCCGCCGTCGGCGCGCACGACCACGGTGTCCTGCCAGAGCGGCACGCGGGCGCGGGCCAGGCGGGCGGCGTACCCGGCCAGCTCGCGCAGCCGCGCGGGGTGGCGTACGGCGCCGAGCGCCCGCAGGCCGGGCCGGTAGGGGTGGCCGGCCTCGGCGATCCCGGCGACGGTCACGCCGAGGGCCAGCAGCGAGCAGGCGACGGGAAGAAGGAACGGTCCAGAGCCGGCCAGCAGCACGCGCTCGCCGATCGGCGTGTGGTCGGCGGCGGCCAGGTGCTGGGCGAAACCGGGCGTGGTCACGCCGGGCAGCTGCCAGCCGGGGAAGGGGAAGGGGCGCTCGTAGGCGCCGGTGGCGACGATCACGTACCGGCCGCGCAGGCGCACCGGGTGCTCGGCGGGGTCGGAGACCAGCAGCGTGCGGCCGTCGTCGTCGACGCCCCAGACCAGGTGGCCGGTGCGGCACTCGACGCCCGCCGCGCGTACGGCCTCGACCAGGCGGCGGCCCTCGGGACGGTGCTCGCCCCAGACGCGGGCGACCTCGGGGGCCGGGCGGCGGAAGTACTGGCCGCCCAGCTCGGGCTGCTCGTCCAGGACGGTCACGCTCAGCCCGGCGGCCGCCAGCCGGCGGGCCGCGGCGAGCCCGGCGGGGCCGCCGCCGACGATCACGACGTCCCGCTCCTCGTGGCGGCTCATGCCAGCTCCTCCGCGCCGGCCGTCTCGACGCGCATGCCGGGACGCACCGGGGTCAGGCAGGCCCGCACGCCGGGACGCCCGTCCACGGTCACCTCGCACTCCAGGCAGATCCCCATGCCGCAGAACGGGCCGCGCGGCTCGTCGCTGACCGGGTTGCGGCGAAAGGCCCAGATGCGGTCACCGACGAGCGCGGCGGCCAGGCTGACGCCCTTGACGGCGTTCACGGGCCGGCCGTTGACCTCGATCGTGACGGTGCTCGGGGTGGCCGGCGCCTTCGCGCTCATCCCCGGGCTCCGAGCGCGGCCTTCAGGCCCGACTCGGTGAGCACGGCGTCGATCGCCCGCAGCCGCGTCTCGTCCTCGATCGGCAGCAGCGGCGGCCGTACGTGGCCGCCCGGCTGGCCGAGCAGCCGCATGGCGGCCTTGAGCTGGGCGATGGGCGAGCCGAACACGCCGCTGTAGTCGGGGTTGATCAGCCGCGAGGACAGCGCCGTGTAGCGGTCGGCCCAGGCGCGGGCGGCGGCGGCGTCGCGGGCGGCGACCGCCTCGTAGTAGGGGACGGCGAACGGGGCGCCCATGCCGCCGCCGTCGATGTTGCCGTCGCCGCCGAGCTCCATGAGCACGGCCAGGCCGCGCCGGTGCAGGAAGCTGCCGAACACCCGGACCCGGTCGCTGACCGCCTCGACCGTGCCGAGCATGCGCAGCCAGTCGCCGGTGCTGTCCTTGATGGCGACGACGTTGTCCAGGTCCGCCAGCCGCGCGGCCAGCCCCGGATGGGCGGAGATGTCCACGGCGACGCCGCGCGGCCAGTTGTAGACCATGAACGGCAGGGCGGTGGCCGAGCTGAGGCGGTCGTAGAAGTGCACGATCTCGTCCGGCCCCGGGTGGACGTACGGCGGGGGCGTGGCGAGCAGCCCGTCGGCGCCGGCCTCGGCGGCGTGGCGGGCCAGGGCGATCGCCTCGTCCGGGGTGTAGGCGGTGACGCCGGCGATCACGGGGAAGCGGCCGGCGACCTCGTCCACCGCGATCTCGACGACCCGGCGGCGCTCGCCGGTGCTCTGGCTGAACCACTCGCCGGTGCTGCCGTTGACCAGGACCCCGTGCACTCCCTGCGCGGCGTACAGACGCAGGAGCGCGCGCCAGGACTCCTCGTCGAGGAGCCCGTCGGCGGTGAAGGGTGTGGGGGCGGCCGGCCAGTAGCCGTGCCAGGTGACGTCGTCGCGGTCCATGCGGTTCTCGACCTCGCGGGGTTGGTTTGGGATCGATTGCACAAGGTTGTAGCAACGCGTTGATTCCGGTCAAGGGGCAATTTGGGTTTTTACTCGGCGAAATATCGTCGTTACATCGACGCATTGACGATCTTCTGGCAGGATCCACGTGCATAATGGGATCGATCCCAAAGATCCACACCAGACAGGGGAGACGATGCGCATCGGACTGAAGGAGGTCGCCGCGGAGGCCGGAGTGTCCCGCAGCACCGCCTCGCGCGCCCTCAGCGGATCCCCGCTGATCTCCGCGGAGACCCGCGCGGCCGTCGAGCAGGCCGCGGCCCGGCTCAACTACCAGCCCAACCGGCTGGCCGGCGCCCTGCGCTCGCGGCAGTCCCACCTGGTGGGCCTGGTGCTCAACAACCTCATCAACGCCTCCTTCCACACGATCGCCGAGGTGGTCCAGCGCCGCGCCGCCGACGAGGGCTACCAGGTGATGCTCGGCATCACCGACGCCGATCCCGCGCGGGAGAAGGAGTTCCTGCGCACCCTCGCCTCACACGGCGTGGACGGCCTCATCGTGATCGGCACCGGCAAGAACGGCGCCACCACCAACGCCCTGCTCGCCGAGGGCACCGGCGTGGTCAACGTGATACGCCGCCCGGCCGACAGCGCCGCGCCGTCCGTGCTGGCCGCCGACCGCGAGGGCGCCCACGCGGCCACCTCCCACCTGCTCGACCTCGGCCACGAACGCATCGGCTTCATCGGCGGCGAGCTCACCGCCGACTCGGGCCGCGAGCGTTTCGCCGGCTACGAGCAGGCCCTGCGCGAACGCGGTCTCGCCGTGGACGAGTCCCTGGTCGAACGCGGCCCCTTCGCCCCCGGCTTCGGCACCGAGGCCGTCACCCGGCTGCTGCGGCGCACCCCCCGGATGACCGCGCTGTTCGCGGCCAACCACGAGGCGGTGTTCGGCATCCTGCCCACGCTGGCCAGCACCGGCGTCTCCGTGCCCGGCGACCTGTCGCTGGTCTGCTACGAGGACATCTCCTGGCTGCGCTACTGGTCGCCCGCCATCACCGTGGTCGACAACGGCGCCGCCGAGCTGGGCGAGCTGGCCATGAACCTCTTACTGCACCAGATGAAGCACGCCGACGGCGCGCGCGACGGCGTCCAGGAGGCCCGCAACGGGCGGGCGTACCGGGTGGGCGCGCAGCTCATCGTGCGCGACTCCACCGCGCCCCCGGCCCGTTCCGGGGGCTGAACGCCAGGCAGGCGACCGGGACCACGGGCAGGACGTAGCGGTGGTCGAAGTCCAGGACGGCGACCGGGCCGATCAGCAGGCCCGCCGCGACCGCCCACGGCAGCAGCGCCACGCCGGGCCGCCGCACCGCGGCCACCCCGCCGAGCAGCAGGATCGCGCCCAGCAGCGGGCCCCGCAGGTAGGCGGCGTACTGGTAGGCGACGAGGAAGTCCGCGTACGGCGACACCGACTCCGCGCCGCGCAGGTCCGGGTCGTACTCCCGCTGGACCTTGCCCGCCAGCGGCTGGTCCGGCAGCGGCCACCGGCCGTGGGTGAAGCCGAAGGCGGGCGTCGTACGGGCGGGATGGGCGATCGGGGTCCAGGAGAAGGCGATGGCGGTGTCCCGCGCGACCTCGCCCAGGTAGTCGAGCGGCTGGGCGGCGATCGCGCGCAGCGCGAACGAACGGGCCAGGTCGTTGTAGCCGAAACGGTCGCCGGGCAGCAGGTTGAGCGAGGACCCCGGGGCCCACACGTACTCGGAGGCGGCGTCCACCTTCGTGCCGTTGGGGCACAGCCGGGCCTCGGCGGGCGGCGGCTGGAGGCGGGCGCAGTCGGCGAAGGTCATCGTGCGGGCCCACAGCGCGACGCCGTCCGCGCCGCTGAGCGCGAACCGGCCGTGGTGCTGGGCGTACCAGGCGGCGTACGCGGCCAGGGGCAGCGTCCCGGCCAGGGCCAGCGCGGCCAGGCGGCGCCACCCCGCACGCCGTACGGCCAGCACCAGCACCACGAGCAGGAGCAGCGGGAGCGCGATCGTGCGCGTGAGCGCGGCCAGCGCGAACAGCAGCCCCGCCCCGGTCGCCGCCCGCACGGACAGGCGCGGCGGCCACATCAGCACGGCCAGCCCCGCCACGACGAGGAAGATGAACAGGGTGTCGGACAGGACGGCGTGCTCCAGCCGCAGGAACGAGGCGTCGAACAGCGGCGGCACGGTCGCCGCTGCCGCCGCCCAGCCGGGCGCCGACCTGCGCCGCAGCACGGCGTACACCAGCACGGCGATGACCAGGCCGAGCGCGTGCTGGACGGCCGCGACCAGCTCGACGCTGTGGAACGGCAGCAGCGCCCGCAGCAGCAGCGGGTAGCCGATCGGATGGAAGGCCGCCGACGGGGCGAGGTGCGCGGCGGTGTCGAGGTAGGTGTAGGAGTCGTACCAGTAGAGGGTGGCCGGGCGGTAGCCGAGCATCGTGACCACGCGCAGCGCGGCCGCCAGGGCCAGCAGCACGGCGAAGGCGCGGTGACCGGCGAGGAGGCCGCGCCGCGAGGGCAGCACGGCAGGAGGAGCGTCGACGAGCACGAGAGATCCGATCGGCGGGGAACGCGGGGAGGTCCGCACAGCGGCAGCGGCACGCGTGGCGGTGAAAGGAGCCGGCGCGGCGTTTCCGGCCGCCGCGCCGGTAGGAGGAGCCCCGTCCGCGAGGCTTGCGAGGGTCGATCAGCAGCGGGGCTTCGGCGCGTGCTGGTCCACGGCGCGCGGCTCGGGGGCGACCAGCAGGAGCGCCTCGCCGTCGGCGCTCATGACGCCGTCGTGCACGTACCAGTCGGCGGGGGCCGAGGGCTGCGCCCGCTGCCAGTCGGCGACGTACGTCGGGGTCACGCCACGCTCGCGCAGCATCGCCCCGACCTCGGCCACGGACTTGTTGACGTAGGGCACGCAGTGCAGGGGCTCGCCGGGCCTGGCGACGCCGGGCGGCATGCGGTACTTCTCGCCGGGCCTGGCCGGCCTGCCGAGCGTGATCTGGGCCTTCTTGTCGAAGTCGGCCGGCACCTTGACGCCGATCGGGCAGCCGCGGGGTCGTGCGCAGGACCCGGGGGCGTCGATGGTGGTGATCGGGCCCTCGGCGGAGACCGCCTGGCCGGCCCGCAGCCGGTCCAGGTCGTGCAGCACGAAGATCTGTCCGACCTGGCTCGCGGAGGTCGCCACCACTTCGAGCGTGATGTCCAGGCCCCGGGCCTTCAGCTCACGCTGGTACACCTCGGGCTCGGCCATCAGGTCCTTGACCGTGATCACGTAGGCGCCGTCCACGAGCCGGATGTCGAGCGCCGCGGAGGCGGGTGCCTGGGCGACACCGAAGGACAGCAGGGTCGCCAGCGCGGCCAGCGCCGGCACGGTCAGCCACGCCCGGCGGCGGCGGGGCGCACGGCCCTGGGCGGGGGCCGTGCTCGCGGTGGCGCCGGGCGCGGCGACCGAGTGCGCGGTGACCGGGCTCGCCGTGATCTCCTCCAGCAGCTCCCTGGCGATCGGCGTCATGCCGGGGCCGGCGTCGGGGGCGAGGCTCGCCACCAGGCGGTCGAGGTCGTGCATCAGATCGCTCCCTTCGCCAGCTCCATGGCACGCAGCCCGATGGCGGCGACGTCGATGCCCGCCGCGCGCAACTCCCTCGCCAGGCGTTTACGGGCCCGGTGCAGCCGCAGCCGGGCGGCGCCGCGCGAACACCCCAGCACGATGGCGACCTCGTCCGAGCCCAGCCCCTCCCAGCCGACCAGCGAGAGGATCTCGCGATCGTCGGGGCTCAGCCGCGCGAACGCCTCCCGCACGCCGGGGAGCACGCTGCCCGACCGGCCCGGCTCCGCCCATGCGGCCAGCTCCCTGCCGAGCCGTTCCACCAGCTCACCGCGGCGCGACTCGGCCCGGCGGCCGTTGGCCAGCACCCGGCGGGCCACGCCGAACAGCCACAGCCGCGCGTCCCGCCCCTCGGGGACGTCGTCGAGGCGGCGCCAGGCCGTGGTGAACGTCTCGGCGAGCGCGTCGGCGGCGTCCTCCGGCGAGCCGGTACGCCGCGCGACATAGGCGAGGATGTCGGCATAGTTGGCAACGTAGATCACCTCGAAACGCCGCTTGCGGTCAGGGGGAGTCACGCTGCCTTCTCTCGTCCGGGGTCCCGACACCCTGTACCTGTCCGGACCGTCCGGATCGTTTCACCCCGATTTCTGTCGGCATCGGATGCGAGACTCCGCGCCATGGATTCCCTACTTCCGGGCAGGCGAGAAGAGGCGAGGATCGTTCGCGGGGAGCTCCGTGACCAGCGGTTCCCGCTGCCCGCCGGGGTGACCGATGTGACCTTCGACGGTGCGCGGCTGGTGAACGTGGACTTCACGGGGACGCGATTCCGGTTCTTCATCGCCTTCGGCAGCGCGTTCGACGGCTGCGACTTCTCGGGCACCGCCTTCGAGCAGTTGGTGATGGGCGGCACCTACGCCGCTGCTCATGGGAAGGAGCGGGACGGCGCGACGTGGCCGCAGACCGTCTTCCGTGACTGTGCGTTCCGCCGCACCCGGTTCCCGGATCTCACCGCGTTCGGCAACGTCCGGTTCGAGAGATGCACCTTCGACCGGTCCCGGCTGCGGCTGCAGACGAACACGGGGGAGGCCGAGTTCGTCGACTGCGCCTTCATCGGCCGCGTACGCGAGATGAACTTCTGGGGCCGCCCGCACGACCACGACCGGGCCGCGCTCGGCAGAGACCGCAACGCCTTCACCGGCAACGACTTCACCGCCGCCGAACTCGACGGCGTCTCCTTCCGCCACATCGACCTGCGGGCCCAGCGTTTCTCCGGCCTCCCCGGGTACGCGCTCCTCGACCGGATCGCCGAGCGGGTGAGTGCGGTGCTGCCGCTGGTGGACGGCTGGCCGGACGACGAGCACCGCCAGGAGGCCCGTTCCGCGCTGGAGTTCCTCGCGGACTCGGCGTACGCGTGGAACGACGATCAGGCTCTGGTGAGCCCGGCGCGCATGGGCCGCAAGCTGCCGCCCGCCCTCCGGGAGGAGCTGTTCGCCGCGTTCAGACACACATCCAGCGATACATTTCGTGGCTGAGCCGCACCGCCTCGCGGGCCAGATCCCGCAGGGCGGTGACGCGTTCGATCTCGTGGTCGTCGAGCAGCTCGTCCTCGGCGTACTCACGCAGCCGCGCGTCCTCCACGGCGGCGAGCGCGGCGACCGTCTCCGGCGTCACCCGGTCCACGCCCGCCCCCTCCTCGTCGTCGGCCACGACCGCGCTGTCGCCGAACTCGCTGACATCGCGCCCGCTCAGCTCGGCCACCAGGTCGCCGAGCTCGGCGATCCAGCCCTTGCAGTCGACGAACGGCAGCTGCACCTGGCCCGGCCCGCCGGCCATGGCCCGCTCGGCCGATTCGTCGGAGTCCGCCACGAAATAGTCCACCAAGACGCCCATGGCCGGACACCTTATCGGGGGGACAACCTCGACCCCCTTCACGCTCCGGCCGCTGCCTACGATGGGAGAGGTGGACAACCGAGACGAGATCCGCGACTTCCTCGCCACCCGCCGCGCCAAGATCACCCCGCAGCAGGCCGGGCTGGCGCCCGGGACCCGCCGCCGGGTGCCCGGCCTGCGGCGTGAGGAAGTCGCGGTCCTGGCCGGGGTCAGCACCGACTGGTACACCCGGCTGGAGAAGGGCCACATCAGCGGCGTGTCGGAAGAGGTGCTGAACGCCGTCGCGCGGGCGCTCCAGCTCGACGCCGCCGAGCGCGCCCACCTGTTCGACCTGGCTCGCGCCGCGAGCGCCCGGCCCCGGTCCCGGTCCCGCCGGCCCGTGCAGAAGGTCCGTACGGGCCTGCAACGCATGCTGGACGCCATGAGCGACGCGCCGGCCATCATCCGCAACGGCCGCATGGACATCGTGGCCGCCAACCTGCTCGGCCGCGCCATGTACTGGCCGGTCTTCCAGAGCCGGCGGACCGGCCCGCCCAACATCGCGCGCTTCCAGTTCCTCGACCCCGCCGGCCGGGACTTCTTCCCGCAGTGGGACACCGCCGCCGACACCATCGTCGCCCTCCTGCGCACCGAGGCCGGCCGCGACCCCTACAACAAGGACCTCACCGACCTGGTCGGCGAGCTGTGCACGCGCAGCGACGACTTCCGCGGCCGATGGGCCCAGCACGACGTCCGCCTGCACCACACCGGCACCAAGACCTTCCACCACCCGGCGGTCGGCGAGCTGATCCTGGACTACGAGTCCATGGACCTGCACGCCGACCCCGGTCTCAACCTGACCGTCTACACGGCCGCCCCCGACACTCCCGCGCACGACGCGTTGCGCCTGCTCGCCAGCTGGGCCGCCACCCAGGAGAACGCCGTACGCTCCCCGCGGGACGATCGATCGCCCCGCTGATCAGCCGGCACGCGTGCCCGGGCCCCGGCCACGCCGGGTGCCGCCCGCCGGGGTAATTGGAGCGGCGGGTCAGACGCCGAACGCCGCCGCGTACCTGATGACACCGCTCGGGACCGGCCGCGCCGGATCGAGGGCGAGCGCCATCATGTACTTGTCCTCGACCTCGAAGGGCGGGCGGATGCCGTACCCGGAGGCCGGGGTGAAGCCGAAACGCGGGTAGTACTCGGCGTGGCCGAGCACCACCACCAGGTTCTCGCCCTGCTCGGCGGCGGCGCGCAGCGCGGCGCGGATGGCGGCCGAACCCGCGCCCCGCCGCTGGTGTTCGGGCCTGACGGCGCACGGGCCCAGGGCGAGGGCGGGCGCGTCGCCGACGTGGCAGCGGGTGAGCAGCGCGTACCCGGCGAGGTCGCCGCCGGGGGTCTCGGCCAGCCAGGACAGGCCGGGCAGCCACGCCTGCGGGTCGGCCCGCAGCGCCTCGACGAGGTCGGCCTCGTGCGGGCTGGGGAAGGCGGCGAGGTTGACCTCGCGGATGGCGGCGACGTCGCCGGCGCTCTCGGGACGGGTGGTGAAGGAAGAGGTCATGGTCGGGTTCGTCTCCTCGTTCTTCTGCGCATGCAGGGCGTGGCCGGTCATTGCTGCTGGTCCCGGAACCTGTAGGTGGCGCGCAGGTGACTGGTGATGGCCTTCTTCTGGCTGACGCGCTCGTCGCGCAGCCGGGCGTCGGTACGTGAGGCGGCCCAGGCGGCCTCCCGTTGCAGCTTCCGGTAGCTGTGCAGGCGGCGTTCGGGCAGTTCGCCCGCCGCGATGGCGGCCTGGACCGCGCATCCCGGCTCGCTGTCGTGGCCGCAGTCGCCGAAGCGGCACTGCTCGGCGAGGTCCTCGATCTCGGCGAAGACCTGCTCCAGGCCGTCGGCGGCGTCGTGCAGGCTGATCCCGCGCAGACCGGGCGTGTCGATGAGGACTCCGCCGCCGGGCAGGGGGAGCAGCTCGCGGCGGACGGTGGTGTGGCGGCCCTTGCCGTCCTGCTCGCGTACCGTGCCGGTGGCCAGCAGCTCCTCGCCGAGCAGCGTGTTGCCGAGGCTGGACTTGCCCGCGCCCGAGGGGCCGAGCAGCACGGTGGTGCCGCGCAGCAGCGCGGCCAGCGCGTCGATGTTGTGACCGGTCGCGACGCTGGTGACGAGGACGTCGGCGCCGGGCGCCAAAGCCTCGGCCTCGGCGCGGACGGCCTCGGCGTCGTCGGCCAGGTCCGCCTTGGTCAGGGCGACCACCGGCTGCGCCCCGCTCTCCCAGGCCAGGGCGAGCAGGCGCTCCAGTTTGGCCGCGTCCAGGGGCGTGGCCAGGGACAGGGCGATGACGACCGTGTCGACGTTGGCGGCGAGGACCTGTCCGTGGGAGGACCTGGAGGCCGACGAGCGTACGATCGCGCTGCTCCGTGGCAGCAGCGCCACCAGGTGCGGCTCGGCGCCGGGGCGCAGCGCGGCCCAGTCGCCGGTGCAGGGGGTCAGGAGGGGGTCAGGCGGGTGCGGCGCGGCGAACGTGGCCCGCGTCGGGCCCGACGCGGTGATCGCCGTGCACAGGCCGCGGTCGACCCGGGAGATCCGGGCCGGGACGAGACCCGCTTCGTAGTGGTCGGTGAAGGTTCGGTCGAGTGCGCCGGTCCACCCGTACCGGGACAGGCCGGATGGATCCGTGTAGGTATGTGGCAACGTGAGACCCTTGCGGAGAAGGGGCCCCGACGAGACGCGGACATCACCCCGCCCGGCTCAGGGCAGGGGGAGAAAGTGGGTCAGACCGGGGCCCGGGACGTGAGGTCGGTCCGGGCGCTGCGCGGGGCAGCGGTCTTCACCGCGGTCATCGAACCTCACCTCCCTTCCACACTGATCCAACACCGAACGGACGGTAGCGTAGCACCCCCGTCAGGATCGGTCGTACCGCGCTCCGCATCGTTGTAAGCTCCGACCTTCATCACGATGTCGATCTTCGTGCTGTGCGACCACCGGACCGGAACAGGTCCTCCGTCCCCCCAGGAGGCGAACCCGTGGGCTCTGGCAAGAAAGCGCTGATGGCGACGGCGCTGGCCACCGTCGTGCTGTCGACCACCGTGGCGTGCGGCGGCGACGGCGGCAGAACCGAACTGCGGTTCTTCTACTGGGGCAGCGAAGCGCGGCACAAGATGACGGAAGAGGCGATCAGGAAGTTCGAGGAGAAGCACCCGGACATCGACGTCGTGGGCGAGTTCTCCGGTTTCGGGGACTACTACGAGACGCTGGCCACCAAGGTCGCCGCCGACCAGGCGCCGGACGTCATCACGCTGGAGATCCGCGGCCTGCGCGAGTACGTCGAGCGCGGCACGCTGGCCGACCTGTCCGACAGCGTCGACACCGCCGACATCGACGCGAAGGTGCTGGCCACCGGCACCATCGGCGGCAAGCGGTACGCCATCCCCACCGGCGTCAACGCCTGGTCCCTCGTCGTGGACCCGGAGGCGTTCCGCAAGGCGGGGCAGAAACTGCCGGACGACACGAAATGGACGTGGGACGAGTACGCGACCCTGGCGGCGGCGATCACCGCCGGCACCGGCGGCCGGATCTACGGCGCGCAGCAGGCGTTCAACCCCGCCTTCCTGCAGATCTTCGCCGCCCAGCGCGGCGAGCGCTTCTACGACGGCAGCCGGATCGGCGTCTCGCCCAGGACGTTGAAGGCGTGGTGGGCCCTGCAACGCAGGCTGGTCGCCACCAAGGGCTCTCCCGGCGTCGCCAAGACCGTGGAACTGGCCGCCCAGAACGTGGACCGTTCGCTGTTCGCCACCGGCAACGGCGCGATGGGCATGTGGTGGAGCAACGAGCTCGGCGCGATCAGCAAGGCGGCGGGCGGCAAGCAGGTCGGCCTGCTGCGCATGCCGAAGGCGGGCGATGCCGCGTCGGGCGGCATGTTCCTGCAGCCCGCGATGTTCTACACGGCCTCGGCGAAGTCGCCGCACCGGGCGGCGGCGGCCGCGTTCATCGACTTCATGGTCAACGATCCGGACGCGGGCGGGATCGTCCTCAGCGACCGCGGGTTGCCGGCCAACGCCAAGGTGCTGGCGGCGGTCACCCACAAGCTGCCCGAGGTGGACAAGAGGACCGTGGCGTTCCTGAAGGAGATCGCGGGCGAGCTCACGGACCCGCCCGCCGCGCCGCCGAAGCTCGCCAGCGCCATGGAGGACATCCTCCGGCGGTACACGCACGAGGTGCTGTTCGGCCGGATGACGCCGGACGCGGCCGCCCAGAAGTTCGTCACGGAGGCCAACGCCTCGATCGCCGGCTGAGGGACAAGAAGCTTGCGCCGGCCCGACCCCCGCGACCGGCGCGAACAGCGCGAGGCCGTCAGTCCGCGACTCTGCCGAACAGGTGGTTGGCGGGGGCCTCCGGGTCGTCGCCGTAGAAATACTCCGCGAGCGCCTGGTGGAACTCGGCGCGGTCCAGCGTGCCTGAACCGTTCAGGTCCAGGGCTGCGAAAACCTCGGCACAGTGCTCGAAGGAGATGTTGCCGGCCAGGCCGAAGATCTGCTGGAACTCCTCTTGGCCGATCCTGTCGTTGCCATCGAGATCGATGAGGTCGAAATAGCAGTCGGCCACCAGCTGGATCTGCTGCGGGTACAGGCGGGGGTCGGTCAGGGCCCGGCGGAACCCTTCGGTCATCTCTGGCAGGTCGATCTTCCCGTCGCCGTCCTGGTCCATCGGGGCGATCACCTGAGTCCAGAACGCCTCCAGCTCCTGGGTGAGGCGATGGGCGGTCGGGGACTGCGCGGCGGCACGAGCGGCGATGTAGCGCTCGGCCATCAGCAGGACGTCCTGCCGGGTGATGACCCCGTCGCCGTCGACGTCGGCGCCCCTGAACCACTGGCGGTACTTGCGATCTCGAAGAGTGGTCATGTCCGCGTGAGCTGCGCTTGAGTCAGACATGGTGTGGCTCCTTCCGCCAGGCCGAATAGCCGAAAGTAACGCATGAGACACACACGGTGATATGGCGTGGTGGTGAGGCATGAGTACCGGCGGCAGAAGGACGACTCGGCAAAGAGCGTCAGTCCGCTACGTTCGCCTGGGCGAGGAGACCTCCGCCCGTGTCACCGCCGGACACGATCCGGCAGCACGCCTACGCCCCCGCTGACGACCTCCTCCGGTCTCCATGCTCGAAGCTCGGGGGTGAGAAGGCGAGCACCTCGGGAAGGGGGCTGTCGTAGCGCTCGACGTCGACCAGTGCACTGAGAGCACTCGGTCCTTGGGACAGGCGCGAGCACGGCCGATCCGCGGTGAGGACGTTCGGATTACCGTGGCGGTCCAACGTTCCGTTCAGGCCTGGCTGGACCGGATCCCACCACGCCCCCGTGGACAGTTGCACGACGCCCGGCATGACGTCGTCCGACAGGACCGCGCCCGCCAGACAGCTGCCTCGATCGTTGTGGACGCGCACGATCATGCCGCTCTCGATGCCGCGCGACGCGGCGTCCGACGGGTTCATCGTCACGGGCTCACGACCATCGATCTTCGAGCTGAGACTGCGGCCACCGTTGTCGTACTGACTGTGCAAGCGTGAGGCCGGCTGATTCGAGATCAGGTGCAGCGGGAATCGGTCCGACAGTTCCGCGCGAAGCCACTCCGCCGGTTCGAACCACTTCGGATGCCCGGCGCAGTCGTCGTAGCCGAACGAGTCGATCTCCTCGGAGAAGATCTCGATCCGGCCCGACGGCGTCAGCAGGGGGAAACGCTGCGGATCTGAGCGGAGGTCCTCGAAACTGCCGGGGAACGGTCCGGTCACCGCCGGCAGCTCAGCGGTGGAGCTGCGCCAGAAGTCGTCGAAGCCCGGCAGGGCGGCATCGCCGCCGAGCTTGGCCCTGGTCTGCTCGTAAAGGTGTCGGACCCACTCGATCTCGGAGCGCGACTCCGTGAACTCCCGCTCGTACCCGAGCCTGGCGGCCAGGGCGGCGAAGATGTGGTGATCGGTGCGCGACTCGCCCGCCGGCTCGCGGACCTTCGGCATCGCGACGAGGTGGGGGTCGGAGAATCCGGCGGCGAAGTCGTCGCGCTCCAGGCCGGTGGCGACGGGCAGCACGATGTCCGCGAACTTGGCCGTGGTGTTCCACCAGGCCTCGTGCACCACCACCGTGTCAGGGGTCTGCCAGGCGCGCGCCAACCGATGGAGATCTTGGTGGTGGTGGAACGGGTTCCCTCCGCACCAGTAGATCAGGCGGAGCTCGGGCAACGTGAGGCGCCGGCCGTCGTAGTCGATGGTCTTGCCCGGATGCAGCAGGGCGTCGGCGATCCTGGCCACGGGGATGAAATCCGGAACAGGGTTGGATATGTCGGGTATCGTCCCCACGAAGGCGCGATCCGGGGCAACGCCTGTCGCGTCCATCGTCGCGTACCCCGCGCCCCAGCCGCAGCCGGGCCGGCCCATCGAGCCGGCCATGGCGGCCAGTACGACAGACATCCAGATCGGCTGTTCACCATGGTCTGCCCGTTGCACCGCGTAGTTGACCATGATGAGAGAACGCCGGGTGGTGAGGCGGCCGGCGAGGTCGATGATCGCGTCGCGGCCGATGCCCGTGATCTCCGCTGCCCAGGCAGCGTCCTTGGGAATGCCATCGAGCTCGCCGACCAGATAGGAGGCGAAGCGATCGAACCCGACGCAGCATCGGCGAAGGAAGTCCTCATCGTGCCACCCGTTGACCAGCATCGTGTGTGCGATGCCGAGCATCGCGGCGGTGTCGGTGTTGGGGATGACGGGCAACCATTCAGCGTCGAGGAAGCGGGCGGTATCGCTGCGGATGGGGCTGATGTTCACGAACCGCACCCCAGCCTCACGGCACCGGCGTTGCAGGTCCTGCGTCTGGTGCCTGGCCAGGCCACCGGGGTTGATCTGGCTGTTCTTGAGCGCGAGCCCTCCGAACGCCACCACGAGCTCACAGTTCTCGGCTATCTCACCCCACATCGGCATCCGGGACTGGTAGCTCCACGGATGGCCTCCGATCACATGAGGGAGGATGACCTCCAAGGCCGCGGTGCTGTAGGTGTTGCGAGAGTCGGTGTATCCCCCTCCCAGCGCCAGGAACCGGTGGAGCTGACCCTGCGCGTGGTGAAACCTGCCCGCGCTCGCCCAGCCGTAGGACCCGCCGAACACCGCGCTGTCTCCGTACTGTGATCTAACTCGACGGAGTTCGTCGCTCACCAGCGTGATCGCGTCGTCCCAGCTCACCTCCACGAAGGCGTCGGTGCCTCTGGCCGTGTCGTGGGCACGCGGCTCGCCGTTCAGCCAGCCCTTGCGCACCGCGGGGCGTAACACGCGAGCGCTGTCGTCGGCGGCTGTCACCATTCCGGGGCCGATCGGTGATGGCACGGGGTCGTCGTGCCTCGGTTCGATGCGCACCAGCCGGCCGGAATCGACCACGGCGATGTAACTTCCCCAGTGCGTCGCGACCGACATGCGTCGTTCCACCATGGCTCAACTCCGGCTCTGAAGTTTCCGCCTGACAGGGACAGCGGTTGCTGACGTCATACCCCTGGGCACTACAGTGCCACCCCTGACCACCGGGCCCCAGACTTGTTCTACATTGGCGCTGAACCGGGAGCTGAGGAGGGCCGCGTGGCCGTCGGCGTCGAGGTCAAGATCGCGAGCTTCTGCCGGGAGCTCGGCGACGACACCCTGGAAGGGCTCGCCCGGGAGGAGAACGCGCTCGCGGCCTACCTCCGGGCCCGCTCCGCGATCCGGGCGGGCCGGGTCGACCAGGAGCTGGAGGCGGATCTCGACGCGCTGGACCGGGCCGTCCTGTCCGCCACCGGCCAGGGGCTCTTCCCCTCCGGCAACCGCGCCTTCCAGCCGCTGCCGGGAGCCCAGGGGACGGGCGGCCCCCGCTTCTGGGAGTGCCCCCGCGGGCTGTGCGCCGGACGCGGCCGGGTCAGGCCGGGACAACCGGCCCCGTCGTGCGGCGCGTCGGGGGAGCCGCTGAAGCCCGGGCCCCTGCCGCGGTGAACGGTTTCCTCGGCGAGCTCGGCAAGAAGCTGGCCGAGCGGTGGGCGGCGCTCCTGGCCCTGCCGGGCCTGCTGTTCCTGGCGACCGCGGCCGCGGCCCACACCCTGGGCTGGGCGGACGCCCTGGACCTCGCCCGGCTCCGCGCGCGCGTCGAAGAGTGGGCCGCGGAGCCCGTCCTGCGCTCGGTCGGCGGCGGGGTGCTCACCGTCGCCGCCGTCCTCGCCGGGTCGGTGGCGGCCGGGCTGGTCGCGGCGGGCCTCGGCCGGCTTCTGTCCCGCCTGTGGAACCTGCCCGGCCACCGGCCGCCGGCGAGCTGGCTGGCGGACGCTCGCCGCCGCAGGTCGCGACGGGCCAAGAGCGAGGCCGACGACCCCGCGGCGACGGCGCGGCAGGTCGGCGCCGCGATCGCCAGGGCCGACCGCGTCAGCCTGGTGCAGGCCGAGCGGCCGACCTGGATCGGTGACCGGCTGCACGCGTGCCGGGTGCGCGTCGAGACGAGCTACGGGCTGGACCTCGACGCGGCCTGGCCCCGGCTGTGGCTGCTGCTGCCCGACACGGCCCGTACGGAGATCCTCGCCGCGCGCCAGGCGTACGACGCCTCGGCCCGGCTGATGGGGTGGGCGCTGCTCCATCTCCTGCTGACCGCCTGGTGGTGGCCCGCCGCCCTGATCGCCGCGGCGACGGGGGTCACCGCCTGGAGCAAGGCGCGGGCGAGCGTCGCCGGCTTCGCCGACCTCGTCGAGTCGGCCGTCGACCTGTACGGCAGGGAGCTCGCGACCCGTCTCGGCCATGCCGTTCGCGACGACGGCCCGCTGACCGTCGCGGAGGGCGAGGCGATCACCACGACGACGCGCAAGTCACGGTGGGATCCCGACTCGCCGCTCGCGGACTGATCCGGGCCGGCGGAAGGCAGGGCGGATCGCCCGGGCACGGCGTACGTTCGGGTGGTGCGCCAGGATCTCCTGTCCCTTGTCGCCGCCCGGGTGCTGGAGATGAGCGCCACCGGCGACCTGTCCGCGGTCGCCGACCCCGAAGCGCTGCGGCAGGCCCAGGCCCTGGCCGACTCCCTGGCGGCCGACGACCTGCCCGAGGTTCGGGTCGTCCTGGGCTGGTGGCACTGGCTCCGCCACCGGGGCACCGGGGATCCCGGCGAGTTCCGCCGCGCGGTCGAGCTGCTCGTGCCCTGCTTCCTCCTCGAGATCGACGCGCTGCCCGAGCCGATGCTGCCGGCGATCGCCGTGGCGGCGGCCGTCCCCGCCGTGGACCTCCTGCGCGATGCCTTTGACGGGGCCGACTCCCAGCGCCTGTCCGCGATCATCCGGCTGTGGCGGCGCATCACGGCCGCGGTGCCCGCCGACGGCCAGGAGCAGATCCTCTACCAGCCGCTGCTCTCCTCGGCGCTGCTCGAACGGTTCCTGCGAGCAGGCGACGACGCCGACCTCGCAGCCGCGCTCCAGGCCTCGGAACGAGCCCTGCGGGCCGGCGCCGCACACGACCGGAGCGACCCGCGGCACCTCTTCGACCACGCCCAGCTCCTCCTGATCCGGAACCGCCGATCGGGCCGCCGCGAGGACCTGAATGCGGCGGTCGCCGCGCTCGGGCTCGCCTTCTCCGCCGGGTCGTCCGGCGACGACTGGTGGGATCCCTGCGTGACGCAGCTCGGCGGCCTGCTGGCCTCCCGGTACGAGCACTTCGGCGACGCCCGCGCCCTGGACCAGCTGATCGAGGTGTACGCCAGGGCGTCGGCGGCCGACCCGGACGACCGCCGGCGGGGACTGCTCGCGGCGGCGCTCCACCACAGGTTCAAACGCTCGGGGCAGCCGGAGGACCTGGCCGCCGCCGTACGGCTCGGCGATCCGGGACCGGGGTTCGCGCCGTCCGGCGACGCCGACGCCGAACGGCTGGCCCAGTGGGCCGACATCCTCCAGACCCGCTTCGAGGAACACGGCGACCCCGCCGACCTCAACGCCTGCCTCGACGCCCACCGGCGGGCCCTGCGGGTTCCCGGCCCGCACCCCGCGCACCGGCACTCGGGCTACGCCAACGCGCTGCGCGCCCGCTACCAGCAGACGGGGGACCTCGCCGATCTCGACGAGTCCGTCGCCGTGCACCGGCACGCTCTGGACCTCGCCCAGAACTCGTCGTCCGGGAACGACCTGCCCATGTTCAAGTCCAACCTCGGGCTCGCGCTGGTCGCCAGGTTCGAGCGGACCGCGCGGGAGGACGACCTGGACGAGGCCGTCGAGCTGCACCGGCAGGCCGCGTCCACGAGCGGCCGGGAGGACGTGCGCCGGGGCCTGCTCCACGCCAACCTCGGTGGCGCGCTGATGAGACGCGTCGAGCTGCGCACCACGGCCGACGACGACCCCGGCGCCGCCGATGACGACCTCGGCCAGGCGATCGAGGCGTTGCGCACCGCCGTGGCCGCCGTGCCTCCCGGCCACCGGGACCGGGGACGCCACCTGGTCAACCTGAGCAGCGCGCTGTTGCTGCGGCAGCGACGCGCCCCGGAGCACGCCCTGCTCGCCGAGGCGGAGGACCTGCTGCGCGAGGCCGTCACCTGCCAGCCGGACGGCCATCCCGACCAGGCGTCCGTCCACCTCGCGCTCGGGCAGGTCCTGCGGGCGCGCTTCGACCGGGAGGGCGGTGAGCCCCTGCGCGCCGAGGCGGTGTCGGCCTTCGTACGCGCGGCCGAGAACACCTCGGCTGCCCTCGTCCTGCGGATCCGGGCCTATGAGGCGGCCTCGTACCTGGTCGCGGAGTCGGCGCCGGGCCGGGCCGCGGATCTGCTGGAGGCCGCCGTACGGCTGCTCCCGCACCTGGCCGCCCGCCAGCTCGGCCGGGACGGGCAGCAGGACCTGCTCAAGGAGTTCAGGACGCTGACGGCGCAGGCCGTCGCCCTGGCGCTGACCCGGCCCGAGTCCGGCCCGGCGCAGGCCCTGCGGCTGCTGGAGACCGGCCGGGCCGTGCTGCTGAGCCAGGCGCTTGACGTCCGCGCCGACCTGGGCGCGCTGCACGAGCGCGATCCCGGGCTCGCCGGCCGCTACCTCGAACTCAACGACCGCCTCTCCCGGCCGCGGTCGCCATCGGCCGCCGATCCGCACCGCGTCGCGCAGGAGCTGGCGGAGACGGTGGCGGCCATCCGGAGGCTCGACGGCTTCGCGACCTTCCTGGAGCCGCCGACGGTGGGGGAGCTGCTGGCGGAGACCGCCCAGGGCCCGATCGTGGCGTTCACCGTCAGCCGCACCCGGGGCGACGCGCTGCTGCTGACCTCCGACGGCGTCCGGGCGCTGCCGCTGCCGGGCCTGGACGTCACGGCGACGCTCGACAAGGTCACGGAGTTCTACGGCGCGCTCCACATCACGCAGACGGGGACGACCCTGGCGGAGCGGGCCGCGGCTCAGGCCGCCATGAACGAGGTCCTCGCATGGTTGTGGCGGGTCGCGGCCCGTCCGGTCCTCGACGCCCTGCGGCTCGGCCCCGTCGCCGCCGGCGGCGCATGGCCCAGGATCTGGTGGGCGTCCGGCGGCATCCTGTCGCTGCTTCCCCTGCACGCGGCCGGCGTGCCCGGCTCCGAGACCGACGCGGTGCTGCACCGGGTCGTCTCCTCCTCCATCCCCACCGTCCGCGCCCTGCGTCACGCCCGCCGCCCGCTCCCGCCGGGCGACGGACGCGACGGCGCCCTGGTCGTGGCGATGCCCACCACCCCCGGCGGGCCGGACCTGGAGCACGCCGCCGCCGAGGCGGCCGCCGTGGCCGGGCACCTGCCCCATGCCGTCGTCCTGACGCCGGCCGGGCCTCGCGAGCCCACCCGTGAGACCGTGCTCTCCCACCTGGCCACCAGCTCGATCGCCCACTTCGCCTGTCACGGGGCGATCCACCCGACGGACCTCTCCCGCAGCATGCTCGTCCTGCAGGACCACGCCACCGCCCCGCTCACCGTGGCCGCACTGAACGCGGTACGCCTCGATCACGCCGAACTGGCCTATCTGTCCGCGTGTGTGACCGCGACCGGTCCCTCCGCCCATCTGGCCGACGAGGCGATCCACCTGGCGAGCGGGTTCCAGCTGGCCGGGTTCCGGCACGTCGTCGGCACCCTGTGGGAGATCCAGGACGAGTTCGCCGTCGACCTCGCCGACGCCTTCTACCGGGGTCTGGCCACGGGGGCGGGGTCGATCGACCCGGCGCGGTCCGCGTTCGCGCTGCACCACGCCGTACGGGAGCGTCGAGCGCGGCATCCCCGGGCCCCGTCGCTGTGGGCGGCCCACATCCACGTGGGAGCGTGAATCGAAAGCGCTCATCAGGTGAGCACTTTGCCTGGAAGCATCGTTCTCACAAGCCACCGGACGGAAGGCAGAGGGACATGCTCCGCGGACTCACCACCATCAGCTTCTACGCCCACGACGTCGTGGCCGCCCGCGACTGGTACGCCGAGCTGCTCGGCGTACGGGCCTACTTCCAGCGGCCCGAGCAGGGCGACCCGGCCTACGTGGAGTTCCGCGTCGGCGACTACCAGCACGAGCTCGGCATCGTCGACGCGCGCTTCGCCCCGGACGGCTGGAGCGCCGAGAGCGCCGGAGCGATCGCCTACTGGGCCGTCGACGACCTGGAGGCGACCTGGAAGCGGCTGCTGGAGCTGGGGGCCACCCCGTTCGACAAGCCGACCGAGCGCGGCCCCGGGTTCGTCACCGCGTCGGTGCGCGACCCGTTCGGCAACATCCTCGGCGTCATGGCCAACCAGCACTACATGGACGTCCTGGCGGGCCGGAAGGGCTGACCACGAACTTATTGAACCTTTTGGTTCAGCGTCGTATACTGAACCATATGGTTCAGCAAGAGGTCCTTGACCGGACGTTCGCTGCCCTGGCGGATGCGACGCGACGACAGATCCTCGTCCGGCTCGGCCAGGGGCCGGCCACGATCGGTGAGCTGGCCGAGCCGTTCGACATGTCACTCACCGGCATGAAGAAGCACGTGCAGGTCCTGGAGAACGCCGGACTGGTCACCACGGAGAAGGTCGGGCGATCACGGCGCTGCCGCCTGGGCGCCGAACGACTGGAGGACGCCATGTCCTGGATCAGGTTCTACCAGCGGCTCTGGGAACGCCGGCTCGACGGCCTCGACGCCTACTTCACCCTCAGGAAGGAAGACGACCGATGACGCAGAACATCGAGACCGCTCAGCTGCGCGTGAGCCGGGTCCTGCCCGCGACCCCGGAAGAGGTCTTCGACGCCTACACTGACGCCGAGAAGCAGAAGATCTGGTTCAGCATCCTCGACGAGACGCCCGGCTTCGTGGAGATCGACGTGGACCTGCGGGTCGGAGGCCGGCAGACCGCGGTGTGGGGGCCGGACCCCGAGACCCTGTTCCGCGAGACGCAGACGTTCCTGGTCATCGACCGTCCGCACCGCCTGGTCACCGAATCCGTCGGCGCCGGCCCGGACGGCATGACCATGACGACCACGGTCGAGGTCACCTTCGAGGAGCACGCCGACGGGACGCTCCTCACCGTGGTGCAGTCCGGGTTCCCGGCGGCCGAGATGCGCGACTTCTTCGTACGGGAGGTCTGGGCGGGCGCGCTCGACCGCATCGAGACGTACCTGCGCCGTCAGTAATTCGCGGCAAGCCGAATGAGCAGGCAACTGGTACGCTCCGGGCTGCTGTAGATCATCCGGTTGCTGTGCCAGGTCTCGGAGGCCCTTTCGATGCGCCGTTTGCCAGCCCTCTTATCCGCCATGATCGTCGGCCCGGCGGCCCTGCTCGTGGTTCCGTCCGCGGCGGAGGCCGCCGTTCCCGATGTCGTACGCGCGGTACGCGAACAGCTCGCCAGGGGCGCGAGCGTGAAGTTCACGCAGTACGGCTCCGTCGAAATCAACAACCGCAACAAATACACCAACCACACGGCCCGGGTGTTCCGCTACAACCCGATGCAGGAAGGGACGCTGGTTCTCGGCAGAGGCGGGGTCGTCGCGGCGAGCATCACGCGCCGGGTGGATTTCAACCGTCACCTGCTTTCGCTCCCCAAGGAGCGCGCGGCCGAAGGCGACCCGGTCTCCCGGAGCCTGCTCGCGCAGACCCGGCCGCACCGCTGGATCAACGCCAAGGGCCGCTTCTACAGCACCGGACGGCTGTGGACCGCGGACCTGCCGCAGGGAAAGACCTGGGCCCGGCGCGGCGACCGGGGCGCGGGCGCCACGGCCTTCGGCGACCACCTCATCAACATCTTCGAGCTCGGGACGCTGAAAGCGCTGATCGCCGGCGCCGATGAGAAGAAATTCAATCTGCCGAACCCGGCGGGCAAGACCGCGGACCTCAAGCGGACCGGGTTCTACCGCGGCAGCCTCACGTTCGCCGAACTGTACGACCTCTCGCCCACTTTCCGGCAGGTCGCGGGGAGACGGCCGGACGCGAGTTACGCGAACAAGGAAGTGGGCTGGACGCTCTATTTCGACGCGAAAGGGCTGCCCTTCAAATTCGGATCGGGCTTCTCCACGCAGGAGAAGGAGAAGTACTACACCCAGGGAGGCGCGACGACGGACATCGTGAGCTGGGGCCCGTCCAGGAACATCGCGCCGCCCAGGCCGGATCAGGTCGGTGTCGTCCGCGCTCCCGCCGACGGTCTGCCCGAATTCGACGACCTCGCGGAGGTCGCCCAGGTGAAGGCGCCGAGCACGGAACCGGCGTGGGAGTCGAGGTGAGCTGAAGGCCGGACCCGCGAGGCGGCGGCGCGGGGATCGGCGTGCCGGTCCGACGGCCCGCCCCGCGCCGAACGCCGGCGCGGGTCAGCGGGCGAGCCGGTACAGCCGCTCGTTGATCCTGTAGTAGAGGTTGCCGTAGTCGTCGGCGGTCAGTCCTTCCATGCCGTCGGCCGTCAGCAGGACGGTCACCGCCTTCGTCGACCTGTCGATCCTGAAGATCTGGTCGCCGAGGGTGCCGTACACGTGGCCCGGATCCTGGGGCACGGTCAGCAGTACGCCGTCCCGCCAGGCCAGGCTGGGATGGGCGGCGTAGTCGGGGTCGGGGAAGAGCCGTTTCGTGGTGATCGTCCCGGGCCGGGCGGGATCGAGCGTGAACAGCGTGCCGCCCACCAGGCCCCACAGCTCGCCGTCCACCTCCCTGAGGGCCGTGACGGCCTTCGGCGCCGTCAGCGGGAGGGGGTGCAGGCGTACGGCGCCGGTGGCGGGGTCGTAGGAGAAGAGCGTGGCCGAGGCCCCCGGCGCGTAGACCGGGTCCACGCCCAGCGCGCCGCGCGTGGACGTGCCGCCGAACACCTTGCCGCCCGCGTAGGCCAGCGCGACGACGGCCTGGTCCTGCGCCACGCAGAGGGTCCGCGCGGCCGTGCCCTGCTTCCAGACGGTGAGGGCTCCGCTGCGCTTGCCGTACTTCGGCACCGTGCCCATGTAGACGGCGCCGTCCGGGCCGCCGGCCAGCGCGTACGGCCGGTCCTGCGGCGGCGGACCCTTGCCCGGCTCGCAGTCGTCGGCCTTGTCGCCCGCCTCGCCGCCGGTGTGCAGCAGCGCGGGCGGCCAGGAACCGCCGGGTTCGTAGGCGTACAGCTTGGCCGACGGGTAGGCGCCGATGTAGAGCCGGCCGTCGTGCGTCAGCATGCTGTCGGTCTGGCTGAGCCCGTTGCGCGTCGGCGTGTCGGGCCGGTCGTCGTCGCCGTCGCCGCGCAGTGGGTCGTGAACGCCGAAGCCGCCGGTCAGGTAGCCGCCGGTGTAGACGCGGCCGTCGGGCCCCGTGGCGAGGGTGTTGATCGCGGCCGGCAGAACGGGGGTGCCGGAGACGGGTCTGGTGCTCCCTTCGCCGGTCGCCGGGTCGTACCTGAAGATCCTGGTGCCGTCCGTGGCCCCGCCGAGCCCGATCAGGGTGCCGCCGGACCAGGTGTAGCCGGTGACGTCGAGGCCGGGACGGACCGAGGTGGCCTGCACGGACCTGGTGGCCACGTCGTAGGAGTGCAGCAGCCCCTCCTTGACGAACCAGACCTTCCCGTCGCGGGCCGGCGAGTGCTGCAGGTCCACGTCCCTGATGGTGGCGTCGGTCTCGGCTGCGTACGAGCCGTCGGCCGCGCGGACCACGCGCAGGACGAGCAGCGTGCGGTCGATCCAGGCGAACAGCCTGCCCCCGGTCCAGGTCAGCCCGCCCACCATGGAGTCGTGCGCGTAGGCCGCGGGCAGCAGGCTGTCCTTGCGGCCCGTGACGTTGTCGAACCTGATCAGCGCGGCGTTCGTGCCGGTGCCCAGGTAGGTGGCGTTGGCGGCCGGGTCGTGGGCGATGCTGCGCACGTTCTGCGCGCCGGCCACGATGGGCACGCTGCCGATCGTGGTGAAGGCGCCGTTGTCGTACTTGAAGTAGCGGCCGTCGTTGTGCGTGCCGCCGTACACCTTGCCGTCCGCGCCCGCCTCCAGGTCCCAGATGAAGGAGTAGCCGCCCTCCGCCCGTCCGAGGTCGCTGATCGTGGACTGGCCGGGGACGTACCGGTAGAGCTTGGAGTTCGGGTAGGTGCCGAGGTAGACGCTGCCGTCGGTGGCCGTGGTCGCCGCCCAGCCGCCGACGGTGGGCGTGGCCGCGCTGTCGGGGATGGTGAGCTTCCTCGTCGTGGTCCCGGTGGCCAGGTCGATCACGGCGAGCTGCGGGTTGACGTCGGCGGTGCCGGTGAAGAGGGCGTAGGCGCTGCCGCCGGCGAAGGTGGTGGCGTTGGGCACGCTGCTCTCGATCTGCACGCCGAGGTCGCTCACGTTCTTGGTGATCAGCACCTCGTCCCAGTAGGCGGTGCCCACGTCGGCCACGCCCGAGTAGATGAGGGCCGAGACGGTGGCCGTGCCGGCGGGCGCGACGCCCGAGGTCGTCACGCGGTTCCACCGCCGCCCCGTCGCCGAGGCGTTCGCGCCGCCGGACAGGAGCCGGCCGGAGGCGTCCCTGAAGCGCAGGTACAGCTGTGCCGTGCCGGTCTCGGCCCAGACCTGGGCGTTCAGGGTGTAGCGCGTGCCTGCGGCCGCGGGCAGGCCGGGCATGCTCTCCCTGCCGTAGGCGGCCGCGGGGTCGGCGTCGGTGACGCGGGCGGTGGTCCGCCCGTCCCAGAGCACGGGATCGACGCCGCCCGGGCTGTGCGAGCCGCTCCACCCGGTCAGCCCGTTGTCGAAGCCGTCGTTGACGAGCCGCAGGTCGGCCGCGGAGGCCGGCGTGGGCGGCGCCGCGAGCAGCGCCGCCAGCAGCGCGGCCGGGGCCGTCGCGCGCAGGACGCGCCTCACGCGCCCGTGCCTTGCCTGGGGGCGGCGCGCCGCCGATGGGACCGTGTCGAGGGAACATGCGGGGGGACGTGCACAGCGCCACCTCCAGGGGCTCGTGCAGGCGTGATAACGGTCCTGACCGTAACTTGGCAAGGCGGGTCCGTCAATGACGGGGCTGTCATGAGGGCTAGGCTTGCCGCCGCCGTAACCCCGAGGCCGTTGATCCGCCGCCTTTATCCGATATGGAGGGACAGACCGTGCGCATCGCACTCGCCGGGCTCGCCACCAGTCACCCCTACACCGATGCCCGCACCCTGTCCCGCCACGCCGAGCTCATGGTGTGGGAGCCCGACCCGGAGCGGCTCGCCCGATTCAGCGCCGAGCACCCGCGGGCGAAGGTGGCGGGCAGCCTGGAGGAGGCGCTGGCGGGCCGGCTCGACGGGGTGGTGCTGACCGTGCCCAACCCGCAGGTTCCCCGGGCGCTGGCCCAGGTGCTGGAGACCGGGCTGCCCTGCTTCGTGAACAAGCCCGCCGCCGCCGACCGGGCCCAGCTCGACGCGCTCGACCGGCTGCCGATCCATGACCGGGTCCTGTCGAGCTCGGTGCTGCGCTTCGCCCCCGCCTTCGCGGGCAGGCGTGTCGACCGCGACGAGGTGCTGGCGGTGCGGGCCACCGTACGGCACGACGTCGGTCTGTGGGCCACCGGCTACAACGCCTGGCAGGACACGCCGGGCGAGGGCGGCGGCACCATGGTCACCATGGGCATCCACGGCGTGGAGCTGCTGGTGGCGCTGCTCGGCCCCGACGTACGGCTCGCCGGAGCGGCGGGGGCGAAGCGGCACTACACGACGCTCCGCTCCGAGGACACCGGCGTGATGGCGCTGCGCTGGGACGACGGCGTCACCGCCACCGTCGAGATCCTCGGCGTGTCGGAGTCGGAGTCCTACAGCGTCACCCTGCACAAGCGCGACGGCACCGAGACGATCGTGATCGAGAGCGGGGACGACCCGGTCCGCAACCTCGGGTACGAGGCGACGATCGAGGCGTTCCTCGCGATGGTGGGCGGGGCGCCCAGCCCGGTGCCGTGGAGCGAGACCAGGGCCATCCTCGACGTGCTGATCCGCGCGCGCGAAGCCTGCTGACCACCCGAGGAGCGCCGCCTCCCCGTTGACAGCCGACACTTCGCCCAGTTACGGTCTGGGCCGTAAATCGAACTTCGGAGGAGACCGCGTGCGGACGACAGCGGAGCTGGAGGAGCGGCTGGCACGGCCGAGCCAGGAGCTCGTCGACGATCTGGGCAAGCTGGACGGCGACATCATGATCCTGGGGGCCGGCGGCAAGCTCGGACCGAGCCTCGTACGCCTGGCGCTGAACGCCACCGGCGGCGACAGGCGGATCATCGCGGTGTCCCGGTTCTCCGAGCCCGGCCTGGCGGCCGCGCTGAGGGACGAGGGCGCCACGGTGATCGCCGCCGACGTCGCCGACGAGGCCGCGCTGGGCGAGCTGCCGGACGCGCCCAACGTGGTGTTCCTGGTGGGCGCCAAGTTCGGCACGAGCGGCCGCGAGCACGCCGCCTGGTTCACCAACACCTACCTGCCGGGACGCGTCGCCGACCGGTTCGCGGGGAGCAGGATCGCCGCCTTGTCCACGGGGAACGTCTATCCGCTCGTCCCCGTCGCCGAGGGCGGCAGCACCGAGGACTCGCCCGTCGGCCCCGTCGGCGACTACGCGATGAGCTGCCTCGGCAGGGAGCGCGTGCTGACCCACTTCGCCGAGCGCAACAGCACCCCGATGTCGCTGCTGCGCCTCAACTACGCGGTCGAGCTGCGCTACGGCGTGCTGGTCGACCTCGCGCAGAAGGTGCTCGCCGGACAGCCCGTGGACCTGACGACGGGCCAGGTGAACGTGGTCTGGCAGGGCTACGCCAACGAGGTGACGCTGCGCTCGCTGCTGCTCGCCGACGTACCGCCGTACGTGCTCAACGTCACGGGCCCCGAGCTGATCTCGGTGCGGCAGGCGGCGCTGGCCCTCGGCGAGGCCCTGGGCAAGGAGCCGGTGTTCACCGGCGAGCCCGCGCCGACGGCGCTGCTGTCCAACGCCTCGCGCTGTCACCGCCTGTTCGGCTATCCCGAGCTGACCCCCGCCGAGCTGATCGAGCACACCGCGCGCTGGGTCACCGACGGCGGGCCGCTGCTGGGCAAGCCCACCAAGTTCGACCGCCGCGACGGGCGTTTCTGAAAGCGCGTGCTCACTTCACACGGCAACCACAAAGGGGGACCTCACGTGCTCGGCACGGTTTCAGAGGCGCAGACGTCCGTACGCGACCTGTTCAGGCGCGGTCTGGTGATCCCGGCGCACCCGCTGGCCCTGACGGAGGACAGGAGGCTCGACGAGCGCCGCCAGCGCGCGCTGACGCGCTACTACGTCGAGGCCGGCGCCGGCGGGCTGGCGGTGGGCGTGCACACCACGCAGTTCGCCCTGCACGGCGGCGGCCTGTTCGCGCCCGTGCTCGAACTGGCCGCGACCACGGCCAGGGAGGCCGGCCGCGAGGTCGTGCTGGTGGCCGGCGCGACCGGCCCGACCCGCCAGGCGGTGGCGGAGGCGGAGCTGGCCCGCTCCCTCGGCTATCACATGGTGCTGCTCAGCCCGCACCGGGAGCTCGACGAGGACGGGCTGATCGCGCGGGCCAGGGCCGTGGGGGAGGTGCTGCCCGTGATCGGCTTCTACCTGCAGCCCGCGGTGGGCGGGCGGCCCCTGTCGCGCGACTTCTGGACGCGGTTGGCGAGCATCGAGTCCGTGGTGGGCGTCAAGGTCGCGCCCTTCGACCGCTACCGCACGCTGGACGTGCTGCACGGCGTCGTACGGGCCGGCCGCGCCGGCGAGGTCGCGCTCTACACGGGCAACGACGACCACATCCTGGCCGACCTCATCACCTCGCACCGGGTGGTCGTGGACGGGCGGCAGGTGGAGGTGGAGTTCGTCGGCGGCCTGCTCGGCCAGTGGGCCGTGTGGGTGCGGCGGGCGGTGGAGCTGCTGGAGGAGGCCAAGCTGGCGCGCTCGGGCGACGACGCCGCGGTGCGCCGGCTGCTCGGCCTCGACGGCCACCTGACCGACGCCAACGCGGCCATCTTCGACTCGGCGAACGGCTTCCACGGCTGCATCCCCGGCATCCACGAGGTGCTGCGCCGCCAGGGGCTGCTGGCGGGCCGCTGGTGCCTGGACCCGGAGGAGGACCTGTCGCCCGGGCAGCTCGCCGAGATCGACCGGATCTGGGCCGCCTACCCCTGGCTGCGCGACGACGACTTCGTGGCCCAAGGGCTGGACCGATGGCTGGCCTGAGCGGCTACAGGGTGAGGCGGTAGAGCGTGAGGGGACGGCCGCTGGACCCGCTGGTCAGGTTGCCGGTGCGCTCGGCCAGTCCGGCAAGCTCCAGCCGGTGCAGCATGCGCCGGGCGGTGCGCTGCTGGACGCCGAGCCGCTCGGCGATCTCGCGGGTGGTCAGCGCCTCCCCGCCGGCCGCGTCGCGGGCCTGCAGCAGCTTCTCCAGCGTCGGCACCGACAGCCCCACGCGGCGGGCGATCAGCGCCAGGTTCTGCTCGCCGGAGGGCGCGCTGATCACCGATTCCAGCACGATGTCGGTGTCGGCGCGCAGGGACAGCACGGCGGCCACGTTCCCGATGCGCCTGGCCCTGGCCAGGGCGCGGCGGGCCAGGCTCTCGGCTTCGGCGGCGCTGCGCCCGAGGCCGAAGCCCACCCGCGCCACGCTGCTGTGAGCGGCCAGCCGCGCCAGCATGGGCAGGCCCGTGAAGCCGCCCGTGGCGTCGTGGAGCGGGCCGCGGGTGGTCACCAGCAGGTGCGTGCCCCCGCGGAACCCGGCCAGCGTGCCGGCCAGCGCCCCGGCCTCGCGCAGCAGGCCCTCCTCGCCGTCCACCTCGACCAGGCCGAGCGCGATCTGCGCGTCCTCCTGGGCCTGGCCCTCGGCGGTGAGCAGGAGCTGGCGCAGCGCCGTGCGCACCGAGTGCTCCGACGGCGCCAGCCGCAGCACCTGCATGTCGCCGCGCAACGCCTCGTGCACCGAGCTGAGGCAGGTGATCACGGGATGGTCGGGGGAGCGGCGGTGGAAGGCGATGATCTTCTTGGAGGTGGTCTCCGGCCGGTAGCCGAGCGTGCGCAGGCCACCGGTGGGCAGGCCGGCCTCGACGAACGTGGCGGTGACGTCGGCGGGCGCGATGGTGTCGATGGACAGGCGGGTGATGTCGCGGCCCTCGTGCTGGAGCCGTACGAGGGCGCTCAGCAGCGTCGCGCCGGAGTAGTCGACGAACACGGCGGGGCGGGTGAGCACGTCGGCGCCGCGGGCCAGCATGTACGGGACGATGCCGGTGAACAGCCAGCCCTCGACCGAGCCGGCCTGGGCCTCGACGATGGCCGGCGCCTGCGACTCGTGGTCGTAGTCGAGCCGGAGCGTGCTCACGCCGGGCTGCTCCTCGCAGGTGGCCGCGACGTCGTCGACCAGGTCGTGCGGGCCGACGACTCCGATGACGAAACCCACCCGCGTCTCCTTCCGTTTTACGGTCTAGACCGAAAGGCTATCCGGTGACCCTGCACTTTCCCAACATGGCCGAACCCGCGGGCCGCACCCTCGGCGACGAGGAGCTCGCGGCGCTGGAGCGGGTGATCCGCTCCGGCATGCTCAACTCCGTCTGGGGGAGCGAGGCGCGAGCGCTCGAACGCGAGGTCGCGGAGCTGTACGGCTCCCGCCACGCGATCGCGTGCTCCTCCGGCACCGCGGCCCTCCACCTGTCGGTCGTGGCGGCGGCGCCGGATCCCGGTGACGAGATCATCACGACGCCGATCACGGACTTCGGGACAGTGGCCCCTATCTTGGCGCAGAACGCGGTTCCTGTCTTCGCCGACGTGGATCCGTCCGACGGCAACCTCGATCCCGACGCGGTGGCCGCGCTCATCGGGCCGCGCACCCGCGCCATCATGGTGGTGCACCTGTTCGGCGCGCCCGCCCGGGTCGGCGAGCTGCGCCGGCTGGCCGACCGGCACGGGCTGACGCTCATCGAGGACTGCGCGCAGGCATGGCTGACCGAGCTGCCCGGCGGCCGGTACGCGGGGACCGCGGGCCACGTCGGCACGCTGAGCCTGCAGCAGTGGAAGCACATCACCTGCGGCGACGGCGGCCTGACGCTCACCGACGACGACGAGCTGGCCAGGCGGATGCGGCTGTTCGCGGACAAGGGATGGGACCGCGCCGCGGGCCGTTCGCACGAGAGCCTCGGTCTCAATTACCGGATGACCGAGCTGCAGGCGGCGGTCGCCCGCGCCCAGCTCGCGAAGCTGCCCGGGGTCGTCGAGTCCAGACGCCGCACGGCCGCCGAGCTGATCGCGGCCCTGCGCGCGCTCGACCTGGGCCTCGGCCTGCCGCGGCCGGACGGGCACGCGTGGTGGCTGTTCCCGATCGTCCTGCCCGGCGGCGGCGCGGCCGGGCTGGCCGCACACCTGAGCGCGGCCGGAGTCCCCGCGCGGGCCGGCTATCTGCGCGAACCGCTCAACCACGCCCCGCTGTGGGACGGGCCGATCTACGGCTCCTCGCGCTACCCCTTGCGGGACTACCGCCCCGCCCCCTGCCCGGAGGCCGAACGGCTGGTCGCGGCCACGCTGCTCACCGTCGAATGGAACGAGCACTACACGTCCGAGCACGTCAAGGTCATCGCGGAAGCCGTCGCGGACTACTCCGCCCGGGCCTAGTTACGTTCATGTATCAGGCATTGACCGGGCCATCCGCTATCACTAGGTTTCGGTCAGGACCGGTATTCAGGAAAGGAAGCCGCCGATGAGAAAGCTAGCGGCAGCAGGCATAGCGGTCGCCCTCACCGTCGTGACCGGCGCGTGCGGATCCGGTGGCTCGGGCTCGGACAAGAGCACGGTGACGCTCTGGATGTACCCCGTGATCTCGGACCAGGCCAAGAACAAGGCGTTCTGGGACAAGGTCGAGAAGGACTTCGAGGCCAAGAACCCCTCGATCGACGTGACGATCGACCAGCAGCCCTGGGACAGCCGCCAGGAGAAGGTCACCACGGCCCTGGCCTCCAGGAAGGGCTTCGACCTCACCCTGCTCGGCCCGGACCAGATCCCGCAGTTCGCCGGGCAGGGCACGCTGGAGCCCGTGGACGACGTGGTCGCGGCGAACAAGAGCGGCTATCTGCCCAACGCCCTCACCGCGCTCAGCGTGAACGGCAAGCTCTACGGCGTGCCCATCTACCAGACGATCACCGCCCCCATCTACAACAAGAAGCTCTTCGCCGACGCGGGCGTCACGAAGGTGCCGGAGACGCTGGAGGAGCTGAAGGAGGCCGCCCCCAAGCTGGCCGCCAACAAGGTCGCCGTCCTCGACTACCCGGGCAAGCCGGAGATCTCGCTCAACCAGAGCTTCTACCCGATCCTGTGGGCCAACGGCGGCTCGGTGTTCTCCCCCGACGGCAAGAGCGTGACCGTCAACAACGAGCAGGGCGTCGCGAGCCTGCAGTTCCTGCTCGACCTCAAGGCGCTCGGCGGCCTGCCGCAGAACACCGCCAGCAAGGGCAACGACATCGAGGGCGGCGCGCTCGCCGGCGGCAAGACCGCCATGTACCACGCGGCCACGGCGCTCAACGCCGTACAGCTCGGCGCCGCCATCGGCGCGGAGAACGTCGGCGTCGGCCTGCCGCTGGAGGGGACCAAGCGGGTGGCGTTCGGCATCCCCGGCGGCCTGGTCCTCGCCAAGCACTCCGAGAACAAGGACGCGGCCAGGAAGCTCGCCGCCTACATCTCCTCCCCGGAGGTCGCCGGCGAGCTGGCCAAGGAGTCCGGCTTCTTCTCCGCGCGCACCGACGTGACGATCCCCGGCCAGTCGGAGATCTCCAAGGAGTTCGCCAAGTCGCTGCAGTACGCCTTCCCCGGCGACACCCACCCCAAGGCCCGCCAGGTCATGGCGATGGTCGCGGCCCACATCCAGGCGGCGCTGATCGGCAAGGAGGACGCCAAGACGGCCCTCGACGCCGCCGCCAAGGAGGCCGACGAACTGCTGGCCAGCGGTGGCTGAGGCGACCCGGGCCCGCTCCGGCGGGCCCCTCCAGGCAAGACGGGACCGACGAGGGCGCCTGCGTGACCCGATGACGGGGCTGCTGTTCGTGCTCCCGATGCTCGTGCTGTTCCTGATCTTCAAGATCTTCCCGACGCTCGGGGCGGCGGGCATGAGCCTGACGAACTGGAGCATCGGCGGCGACTGGAGCTTCGTCGGCGCCGACAACTACGCGCGGCTCGTGAACGACCCGAACTTCTGGTCGAGCCTGCGGGCCACGCTGGTCTACACCGTGATCTACGTGCCGCTCGTCATGGCCGTCTCGCTCGGCAGCGCCCTGCTGCTCAACAGCATCATCTTCATGCGCGGGCTGTTCCGCGGCATCCTCTTCCTGCCGTACGTGACCAGCTTCGTCTTCGCCGGCATCATCTGGCGGTGGATCTACGAGTTCGACGGCCTGCTCAACGGCGTGCTGGCCAAGCTCGACCTCGGGCCCGTCGCCTTCATGGAACGCACGGAGCTGGTGCTGCCCGCCCTGGCTCTTGTCTCCTGCTGGAAGGGCTTCGGCTACTCCATGCTGATCCTGCTGGCGGGGCTGAAGGCCATCCCCGGCTCCTATCTGGAGGCGGCCAAGGTCGACGGCGCCGGCCCCTGGCAGCGTTTCCGCGGCATCACCCTGCCCCTGCTCAAGCCGGCGATCTTCTTCGTCCTGGTGATCGAGACCATCGCCTCGTTCCAGGTCTTCGACACGATCTACGTGATGACCGGCGGCGGGCCCGCCAAGGCCAGCTACACCCTCATCTACGGCATCTTCGAACGCGGCTTCAGGTTCTGGGAGTTCGGCTACGCGGCGACCTGGGGGATGGTGCTCTTCGCCATCGTGCTGGTCGTCTCACTGATCCAGCGCCGGTTCGTCGGCAAGGAGAACGCATGACGTTGACGGCCACGCGCCCCGCCGTCCAGAACCGGCCGGCCGTCGAGCGCCCCCGCCGCCGCCACGGACGGCGGTGGCCGCTCTACACGCTGCTCGCGCTCATGTCGCTGCTGACGCTCGGCCCGTTCGCCGCGATGATCATCGTGGCGCTGTCGCCCCGGGGGAAGCCGACCGTGCCGGCGCAGTGGCCGGACTCGCTCACCTTCGACAACATCACGCAGGTGCTGAGCGCGTCCGGGTTCGCCGAGTGGACACTCAACTCGCTGGTCTACTCGGGCGTGTCGGTGGCGGTCATCCTGCTCACCGCGTCGATGGCCGGCTACGCGTTCGCCAAGAAGCGCTTCCCCGGCCGCGACACCATCCTGTGGACGTTCCTCGCCACCATGATGGTGCCGTTCCAGGCCACGCTCATCCCGCTGTACGTGCTCGTCTCCGACCTCGACGGCGTCGACACCTTCTGGGGGCTGATCGTGCCGACGCTGGCCAACTCCCAGGCGGTCTTCCTGATGCGGCAGTTCATCCTGGGCCTGCCCGACGAGCTGTTCGACGCCGCCAAGGTCGACGGGGCCTCGGAGCTGCGCGTCTACTGGACGATCGTGGTGCCGCTGACCAAGCCGATCCTGGCCACCCTCGGCGTGTTCGTCTTCCTGTGGCACTGGAACGACTTCCTGTGGCCGCTGGTGATCTCGCAGAGCGACGCCACCCGGACGCTGACCGTCGGGCTGACGGTGCTGAAGACGGAGGAGCTGCAGTGGTCGATGCTGATGTCCTCCGCCGCCGTCTCGGCCGTGCCGTGCCTGGTGGTCTTCTTCCTGCTGCAGCGCTACCTGGTCAACAGCATCGCGATGACCGGCCTGAAGTGACCGGCTCCCCCTCGCGCGGATGAACGGCCTACTCTGGTCGCCCTGAAACGTGAGGGAGCGAGCATGAGCATGCCGATCGACGCGCGGGCCGCCGGGTTGCGCGACCGCCTGCGCGGGAGCCTGGCCGCCGCGGCGCTGACGCCGATGACCCCGGCGGGGGAGGTGGACCTCGACGTCGCGGAGGAGTACTTCCTGCGGCTGGTCGCCTCGGGCGCCGGCGCCCTGGCCGTGCTCGCCCACACCGGCCGCGGGCCCTTCCTGCCCGCGGAGGTGCGGGCCGGCCTGATCGTACGCGCCCGCCGGGCGGGCGTCCCCGTGATCGTCGGCGTCGGCTCTTCTGAGGGCGGGGCGGTCGCGGACGCGCGGATGGCGGCCGAGCTGGGCGCCGACGGGGTGCTGGTGTTCCCGGAGCCGGGGGACCGGGTGGCGCTGCACGAGGCGGTGTGGTCGGCGGCCGGGCTGCCGATGATCGCCTTCGACCTCTACACGAACCCGTGCCCGCCCGCCACGCTGCGCCGCATCCTGGACCTGCCCGGCGTGGCCGGACTGAAGACGGCGCTGCTGTCGGACGCGATGGGCTGCCAGGAGACGATCGCGCTCACCCGCGAGGCCGGCCGGCTGGCGATCACCGGCGAGGACCGCATGTTCGGTCCGTCGCTGCTGTGGGGCGCGGAGGCGGCGCTGGTGGGCGTCGCGGCCGCGTCGGTGGGGACGACGGCGGCCGTGCTGCGCGCGTTCGAGGGCGCGGACCTGCGCGGTTTCGAGCAGGCGTCCGCGCGGCTGGACCGGCTGGCGGCGGCCACGTTCACGGCTCCCATGGAGGGCTACGTCCAGCGCATGGCGTGGCTGGCGGCGGCCGAGGGGCTCATCCCCGGGAGCCACGCCCACGACCCGTACGGGCCGGGGCTCCCGGACGGCGAGCGCGCCCGGGTGCTCGCGGCCGCCGCGTGGCCGTCAGATCGCGACGCGGATGAGGTTGCGTCCCTTGAGCGCGTAGAGCGCCTTGCGTGACGGGTCGATGTTGATCCTGGAGCCGCCGCCGAACCAGTCGCTGGCCAGGCCCGTCACGAGCTTCTCCGAGGTGAGGCGCGCCAGGTCGATCCGGTAGACGGCGTCCTCGTCGCTGGTGTAGGCGTACCGGCCGGCGAGCACCAGGTCGCCGCCCCGGTCGCACACCTTCAGCGTGCGGGTGACCTTGCGGCGGAGCAGGTCGTACTCGAACAGCACGCCCGTGTCGGTGATCCCGTACAGGGCGAGCGGGGTGTTCTTGAGGCTCGTGACGGCCTTCGCGCCGGCCACCGGCTCGATCTCCCACTTCACCCGCCGGGTACGCAGGTCGAACGCCGCCAGCCTGGCCGTGGACGTCACCGGCGGCGCGCCCAGCCCCTCCTGGGTGCTGGTGCCCAGGTAGACGGTGCCGAGCAGGGCGGTCAGCGAGAACACGGTCTGGCGCTCGACCACCGGCCGGTAGGTGTCGAGGCGGCCGGTGCGCGGGTCGTACACGTCGAGCGCGCCGTTCTGGTGCCCCGGCTCCGGCTGGGTGGACATCACGATCAGCCCGGTGAGCTGGTCGTGGACCAGGTCCTTGGGCCGGTCCTGGCTCTGGCCGGTGCGGAAGAGCAGCTTGGCCTCGGCGTCGCCGGCGCGGTGGGAGTAGAGGGCGGCCTGGGTGTAGACGCCGAGGTAGGTGGTGTCCTTGACGGTCATGATGGTTTTGGGCTCGCCGGCGATGGTCAGCCGGGTGACCTGGCGGGTGGCCAGGTCGTGGATGTCGCAGCCGCCCTTGCCGCCGACGTAGACGCGCCTGCCGTCGCTGTGCACCGACATCGGCTCCTCGGGCGCGGCCTTGAAGCCCTTCTGCACGTGGCTGACGTAGTCGATCGCGCCGGTGGCCGGGTCGTAGACGAAGATGCCGGGGTCCTGGACGCCGTAGATGCGCCCGCCGTGCTCCAGGATGCGGACGGTCGCCGCCTCGGGGAAGGGCACGCCCAGCACCTCGTACGCGCCGCTCTCCAGGTGGTAGCGGTAGAAGGTCCCGGACGGGCGGCCGGCGAAGTAGACGTAGCCGTCGTGGATCAGCACCGAGACGATGTACTTCTCGCCCGGTGCGGTGGCCTTGACGACCTTGTACGAGGCCGGGTCCGCCTTCTCCAGCACGAGCAGCTCGGCCAGCGAGTTCATGCCGCCCGCGATGTGCGTGTCGCTGATCGACATGCTCGACACCCAGTCGCGGTCGGCGACCTCGGCGGGCAGCAGGTCGCGGGTCTCGCCGGTCGCCCGGTCGATCGCGACGAGGTGGGCGTTGGTGCCGACGCCGGCGTACACGTGGGTGGCGTCGGCCTGGATGCTGCGGACGTACGGCTCGCCGGGGGCGGGCTGGCCGAGGTCGCGGCTGGCGCCGGTGGCGGGGTCGTACTCGAGGACCCGGCCGGGCTGCGAGGTGCCCATGTAGACCTTGCCGTCGGGGGAGGCGGCCATGGTCCAGATGTAGTCGTCGGAGTAGCGCTCCAGCAGCGTCGTGGTGCCGGTCAGCGTGTCGATCCTGTAGAGGTCGGAACGGGTGTGGGTGGCGACGTAGACGTCGGTGCCGACCTTGCACATCGCCCAGATGCCCACGCCGGTGGGGATGTCGAAGTGCGCCGTGACCTTGTCCTGCCCCAGGTCCCAGGCGCCCACGACGTTCGGCGCGAGGCCGCGTGAGCCCAGGTAGAGCACGTCGCCGACGAACTCGGCGTTGCCCAGGGGGCTGGCCACGCTGGCCGGGCCCAGGTCGGTGATCGTGCCCGGCTTCTCGCGGGCGGCGGCCGTCGCGGGGGAGGCGGGCAGGACGGCCGCGCCCGCCGAGACGACGGCGGAGGCGGCTGCGGCTTGGAGGAAACGGCGGCGAGGGATCATGCGCTGGTCACTCCTTGTGAGGGGTCGCCGCACGCTATAACGGGCCGGGCCGTAATGTCCAGCCTGAAGAGCCGTACGGCGTTCCGCCACGCGACCAGCTCGGCCGTCTCCTCGTCCAGGCCCGCCGCCGCCACGGCGCCGAACGCCGAGGCCGGATCGATGAGGGTCGAGTCGGTGCCGAAGAGCAGCCGCTCGGGGTCCACCGCCGCCGCGACCTGCGCGACCCGGCCGGCGGGGGCGTGGGAGTAGCACGGTTCGAGGTAGAGGCGGTCGCAGGCGGCGGCCGCCTCGACGGCGTACGCGTGGCCGTCGGCGCCCATGTGCCCGGCGATGGCCCGCAGGCCCGGCGTGTCCCGGCAGACCTCGGCCAGGTCCAGCACCGTGGCGCCCCACGTGTGGACGAGCGCGGGCACCCCTGCCTCGGCGACCATGGCCAGCGCCTCGCGCGTCTGGGGCGAGGAGGCGGGGGACCGGGTGTAGTCGGTGTGGATCTTGACGCCCACGAACCTGCCGGTGGGCAGGTACGCGCGCAGGTCCCGCTCGGCGTCGGCGAGTCTGCGGGGGTTGACGGTGACGTACCCGAGGTGGCGGTCCTGGGTCTCCAGCCAGGCGGCCAGCGCCCGGTTGCCCGCGGGCGCGTCGTAGATCACCGCCTCGGTGGCCGAGACGATCGACAGGTCGATGCCGTACCGGTCCATGGCGCTCACGTTGGCGGCGGCCACGTCCATGGTGAAGAACCAGGGGCCCCAGTGGGCGTGCACATCGATGATCATCCGAGCAGCCTCCTCGCGTTGCCGCCCGCGACGGCGGCGATCTCCTCCGGCTTCAGCCCGCTGGTCGCCAGGCGCAGCAGGGGGACGACCGGCTCGTAGTGCGGGGTGCGCGAGCCGAAAAGGAGCCGGTCGGCCGGCACGCTCTCCAGCGCGTCGGGCGAGTTCAGCAGGCGCGTCGAGGTGTGGAAACCGGGCTCGTCGGCGGCGAGGACGAGGAAGTCGCCCAGGTGGTAGAAGTGCGTGTCCAGGAAGACCACCGTGGCGTCCAGGCCGGCGAACGGCTGCCAGAAGCGCCGCACGTCGCCCCCGGTCAGCACGACGAGGCCGAGCCGCGCCGCCTTCCTGGCCACGTGGCGCACCGAGGGGAAGCCCGCCTCCACGCCCTGCTCGTCGGGGAAGAGCCTGACGCCCCTGACCCCGGCCTCGGCCAGCCGGTCCATCTCGCGTACGGCGCCGACGGGGTCGCGCAGATCCACGGTCCCGACCGGGACCACCGGGCCGTCCAGCGCCAGGACCTCGTCGTTGCCCGAGCGCACGTCGAACAGCGCGGCCCGCAGGGACGCGACCGCGCCCGCCCGGATGCGGTGCGCGGCCAGCCTGTCGAGCACGGCGGCGGGCGTGCCCGGCGGGCCGTCACGGTCGGGATAGGCGCCGACCAGGACGTCCACGTCGAGGCTCACCTCAAGGTCCCCGATCAGCTTGCTCGCGTCGAAAGCCGTCACAACCGCCTCCATTGACTTCTCAGGCTCAGCACATTACGGTCTGGGCCAAAATTGGGCAACACGCTCTTGTGGAGGTGCGGCCGTGCCGCGCAGACCCCTCGCCATCCCCGCCGCCCTGGCCGCCCTGGCCGCCGGCCTGCTCCTACCCGTGTCCCCGGCCCAGGCGGCCGCCCCGGCGCAACCGTCCACGTGCGACGCGCCACGGGTGGAGACCTTCGGCCCCGCGTCCATGACCGGCGCCATCGTGGGCGCCACCGTCCACCAGGACAAGGCCTACGTCGTCACCCGCGGCCAGAAGCCGCCCGTCCTGGCCGAGCTCGACCTGAACACCCGCACGGTCGTCAGGAGCGTGCGCCTGCCCGACGCCCCGGCCGCCGGGGAGCCGGAGGGCGGCTGGGCCACCGCCGTGGCCGGCGGCAAGGTCTACGTCGGCACCTACCCCGTGCCCGACCTGTACCGGTTCGACCCGGCTACGGGTGAGGTGGCGCATCTGGCCTCGTTCGGCAAGAACGGCGGCTACATCTGGTCGCTGGCCGCCGCCCCCGACGGCACGATCTACGCCGGCACCTACCCCGACGGCCGGGTCAGGGAGTACAACCCCGCCACCGGCGCCGTACGCGACTTCGGCGTGCTGGCCACCGGCGAGCGCTACGTCAGGGCGCTCGCCGCCGACGCCGACAACGTCTACGCGGGCCTGCTCGACAAGGGCAAGCTCATGGCGATCAACCGGGCGACCGGCGCCGTCAAGGAGCTGGCCCAGGGGACGACCGGCATCTCGGTGGTCGTCGAGCACGGCGACCGGATCCTCGCGGTGAGCGGCCAGACCCTCATCGACGTGCGCAAGGACGGCACCGACGCCAGGAACGTCCCCCTCGGCTCGATCAGCAGCCTCGACGCGCTCACCGTGGCCCCGGACGGGACCGTCTACGGCACCTCCCGCCCCGACGGCGCCGTCTACCGCTACCGCACCGGCGACAGCGCCCCCACCAGGATCGCCGACCCGCCCTCCCAGGACGACGAGACCCGGCGGCTCGCGCTGACCGGCGACGGCGCCCTCGTCGGGTTCTCGGGCAGCGGCGGCATGTGGTCGCTCGACCTGGACACCGGGCGCTCGGCCTTCACCGACCTGATCGAGGCCGGCCTGCCGGCGGGCGCGGAACGCCCGCAGAGCATGCTGCTGGTGCCCAACCGCGCCCTGTACGTGGGCGGCCACTTCTTCATGGACGTCCGCGACCTGCGCACCGGCAAGCAGCGCCGCTTCCGCGTCCCCGGAGAGCCCAAGGACCTCGTGCGCCGCGGCGACAAGATCTACGCCGCCGTCTACCCCAGCGGGAACATCATCTCCATCGACCTGCGCACCGACGAGGTCCGCAGCCTCGGCTACCTGGGACACGGCCAGCAGCGCCCCTGGGACATCGAGTACGACGCCGTACGCGACAAGCTGCTGGTCGCCTCCGCCCCGCTGGGCGCCGAGCTGGACGGCGCCCTGTCGATCGTCGATCCCCGCACCGGCCACATCGACGTCTACAAGGGCGTCATCCCCGGCCAGAGCCTGATGAGCCTGTCGCTGGACGAGCGCAAGGGCGTCGTGTACCTCGGCGGCGACGTGCTCGGCGGCGGCGGCACCCCGCCGGTGCACACCACGGCGTCGGTCGCGGCCTTCGACCTGCGGACCCGTACCGTGCTGTGGCAGACGGACCCGGTCGCCGGCTACCGCACCTTCCAGGACATCAAGGTGCACGACGGGCTCCTCTACGGCGTGTACAAGCGCAACTCCGGCGCCTGGATCGCCCTCGACCTCGCCACGAAGACGGTCAAGCACCAGGGGACCCTGTCCGGGTACGGCGAGCTGACCGTCCACCGCGGCCGGGTGTTCGTCAGCACGTTCTTCGGCGGGGGCAACGCCTACGAGCTGAGCGACACGGCCACCCACCTGGCCACCGGGCTGGGAGACGACTGGTACACCAACCCGCAGCTCCACTTCGAGCCCGGCTCCTGGAAGGCATGGGCGCTGAGCGGCCGGCACCTGGCCAGGATCGACCTGAACCCGCGCTGCCCCCTGCTCACCGTCACCCCGCCCCAGAGCTGACAGCGCCCTTCCAAGGCGGAACGTCCGGAGCCTCCCGGCCCCGGGCGTTCCGCCTTGCTGATGCCTACACCCTTCGGTGCAAGGCGTACAGCGAACGGTGCAGGGTCAAGTGACGGTCATCGGACGACGCGCTCCCGATGCGTCCCGGCCTAACGTTTCTCGTCGTCACAACCGGATGAGGACTGAAGGAGCCGCCATGAGCAAGAGAGTGCTGACCGTGGTCGCCGGGCTGAGCCTGACAGCCGGCCTGCTGGGATCGGCCGGCGCCCAGGCCGGCACGGCCGGCCAGGTCGCCGCTGCGACGGCCGCGCCGAAGCCGCCGAAGGGCGCCAGGGCGGTGGTGCGGGTCAGCCCGAACCCCACCACCCGGCGCGGCCAGGAGGTGACGATCACCGGTCACTGCGGCGGCGGCGAAGGGCTCAAGGCCGTGCTCGCCGGGCTCGACAGGAAGCACCCGGTGCTGCGGAACGTCCGCATCGTCGAGGACGATCCGAAGGGGTTCGTGGCCAAGGCGACCCTCGCGTCCACGATCGGCAACGGCGTCGGTCCCGTTTTCGTCGACTGCGGCGGCGAGGCGGGCGTGACCCTCCTGGTCACCCACGTCTGATCCGGACCCGTCACCCTTCGCCGAGAAAGAGCCTCCGCATGGCCGAGTCGTCCCCCCGACGTGAACCCGCGCCCGTCCGGCACCTCGCCTGGATCGTCGACATCACGCTCGCCGTCCTCACCCTGGTCTTCTTCGTCGCCGTGGCGCTCGCCACCGGGGTGCGCAGCCCCTGGCACGGCCCGATTCCCCTCGGGCTGTTCCTCGGCGGGCTCCTGCTGGTCAGACGCCGCTGGCCGATGACCGTGCTGCTGCTGTCGATCGGCGGGATCTTCGTCTATCACCTCGCCGTGCACTGGTCGCCCGCCGGCTGGATCTGGCCGGCCGCGGTCGCCTACTTCACCGCGGCCACCACGTCACGGGTGCGCTGGGTGCCCGTCATCGGGCTGGCCCAGCTGGTCTACTCGGCGGTCGACGCCCGCCGGATCTTGGACATCAACGTGACCCATTACGTGGTCCACGTGGCGGGGGAAGGACTGCTCCTGGCGATCCTCATCGGCGCGGGCGTCACCTACGCCGCCGCGACCCGCTGGCGCGGGCGGCTGCGCGAGACCGACAGCCGCGCGCACGCGGCCGAGGAACGGCTGCGCGTCTCGCACGAGGTGCACGACGTCATCGCCCACACGCTGGCCGTCGTCGGCGTGCAGCTCAACGTCGCCGCCGACGCCCTGGAGGACGACCCGGCAGCGGCCGCCGCCGCGCTGCGCGTGGCCAAGGACGTCAGGAACCGGGCGATGGCCGACCTGCGCTCCCTCGTCACGATCCTGCGTGACGATGCCGGCGACACCGCGCCCCAGGCGGATCTGGCCTCCTTGGACACCCTCGTCGCCGACGCCCGCGCCGCCGGTCTCGAGGTGACCCTGGACGAGCACGGCGAGCGCGCGGCCGTCCCCGCCATCACCGCCATCGCCGTCCACCGCGTCGTACAGGAATCCCTCGCCAACACGCTCAAGCACGCGGGGGCGCGCAGGGCCGGGGTGACGATCGGCTACCAGCCCCGCTCGATCACCGTCGAGATCACCGACGACGGCCGCAGCGTCCCGGGCGGCGCCGACGTCGCCGAAGGTCACGGTCTGGCCGGCATGCGCGAGCGGGTGAGCGCGCTCGGGGGCACGCTCACCGCGGGGCCCCTCCCCGGCGGCGGCTTCGCCGTGCGGGCCGACATCCCTGTGGCAGGCTCGACGGCATGACGATCAAGGTGCTCCTCGCCGACGACCAGGCACTCGTACGGGCCGGCTTCCGCAGCCTGCTGGCCCGCTCCCGGGACATCACGGTCGTCGGCGAAGCCCAGGACGGCGACGAAGCCGTACGGCTGGCCGCGAGCACCCGCCCCGACGTCGTCCTCATGGACATCCGCATGCCGGGCACCGACGGGATCGCCGCCACCCGCCGCATCGTCACCGGCCCGGCCGCTCCGGGGTGTCGCGTCATCATCCTGACCACGTTCGACACCGACGAACACGTCTTCGCCGCCCTACGGGCCGGAGCCAGCGGCTTCCTCACCAAAGAGGTCGAACCCGCCGAGCTCCGCCGGGCGGTCGCCGCCGTCGCCGGCGGGGACGCGCTCCTGTCGCCGGGCGTGACCCGGCGCGTCATCGAGCAGTTCGCCCACCGGCAGGACCTCACGCCCGGCGCCGGGCAACGGCTGGCCGCCCTCACCTCACGGGAGCTGGAGACGGTCGGGCTCGTGGCGCTCGGACTCTCCAACCACGAGATCGCCGAGCGCCTCTCCATCAGCCCGCTGACCGCCAAGACCCACATCACCAGGGCCATCGCCAAGCTGGACGTGCGCGACAGGGTCCAACTGGTCATCCTGGCCTACGAGAGCGGCCTGATCAGGCCCGGCGCGTGACATCCGCGCGGCTCGTTCCACTTTCACTCTATAGCAGATCTTCGCCCCTCATGAGAAGTCAAAAAGTGCTCCATACTTGCCCGTTGCGTACCGACCCGACGAACGATGGAGCGAACGAAGTGGGCTACGTGCTGGGTTTCGCGCAGATCGACTCGACCAACCTCGCGGACGTCGGCGGCAAGGGGGTGGGCCTCGGCGAGCTCTCGCGGATCGACGGCGTCCGCGTGCCGGACGGCTTCTGCGTCACGACGGACGCCTTCCGCCGGGTGGTGGCCGCCGCGCCGTCGTTCGGCGACCGGCTCGACCGGCTGTCCCGCGTGGATCCGGACGACCGCGAGGCGATCCGCGCCCTGAGCGCCGAGATCCGCGGCGTCATCGAGGACGTCACCGTGCCGGACGACCTCGTGGCGGCGATCGGTGACGCGCTCGACGGGCTCGGGGCGCAGGCCGCGTACGCGGTGCGCTCCAGCGCCACGGCCGAGGACCTGCCGGGCGCATCCTTCGCCGGGCAGCAGGACTCCTTCCTCGACGTCGTGGGCCTGACGGAGATCGTCCGGCAGGTCCGGCGGTGCTGGGCGTCGCTGTTCACCGAGCGGGCGGTCACCTACCGGCGGCGCAACGGCTTCGACGACCGCAAGGTGCTGATGGCCGTGGTCGTCCAGCGGATGGTGCACCCGGACGCGGCCGGGGTGCTGTTCACGGCGGATCCCGTGACCTCCAACCGGAAGGTCGCCACGGTGCAGGCCGTCCAGGGGCTCGGCGAGGCGCTCGTCTCCGGCCGGGTCACCGGCGACGTCTACGCGGTGCGCGACGACCAGGTCCGCGCCACGGCGCTCGCCGCCGAGACGCGGCCGATCCTGACGGACGCCCAGGTCGTGGCCCTGGCCCGGCTGGGCCGGCGGATCGAGGCGCACTTCGGCCGCCCCCAGGACATCGAGTGGTGCCTGACCGGCGACGACGTCCACGTCGTCCAGAGCCGGCCGATCACCACGCTGTTCCCCGTCCCGGAGGCCGGCGACGAGGAGAACCACGTCTACGTCTCCGTCGGTCATCAGCAGATGATGACCGACGCGATGAAGCCGCTGGGGCTGTCGGTGTGGCAGCTCACGACGCCACGGCCGATGTACGAGGCCGGGGGGCGGCTGTTCGTCGACGTGGCCGCCCAGCTGGCGACGCCCCGGGGCCGGGAGGGGCTGTTCGCGACCTTGGGCAAGGACGACCCGTGGATGCGGGACGCCCTGCGGACCGTCATCGACCGCGGCGACTTCATCCCCTCGCGCCCTGACGACCCGGCCGCCGCCGCGCCGCCGGTCCCGCCCGCCCCGGCCGAGCCCGATCCGGCCGTCGTCGCCGAGCTGATCGAGGCCGACCAGGAGCACCTCGCCACCCTGCGGCGCACGATCGCGACGCTGTCCGGGCCCGAGCTGCTGGACTTCGTCCTGGCCGACCTCGCCGAGCTGCGGCGCGGCCTGTTCAGCCCGCGCAGCTACCAGGCGATCATGGCGGGCATGGAGGCGTCCTGGTGGCTCAACGACCACCTGGAGACGTGGCTGGGGGAGAAGAACGCCGCCGACGTGCTCACCCAGTCGGTCCCGCACAACGTCACCTCCGAGATGGGGCTGGCGCTCCTCGACGTCGCCGACGCCGTCCGGCCGCACGCCGAGGTCGTGGCCCACCTGCGCCGCGTCGCCGACGAAGGCCGTGAGGGCCCGGACTTCCTGGACGAGCTGGCCGGACTGCCCGGCGGGCGCGAGGCGCGCGACGCCATCCTGGGCTTCCTCGACGAGTACGGCATGCGCTGCGCGGGCGAGATCGACATCACCCGGACGCGCTGGAGCGAGAACCCCGCCATGCTCGTGCCCACCATCCTCGGCAACGTCAGGAACTTCGAACCGGGCGCCGGCCGGCGGCACTTCGAGCAGGGACTGCAGGAGTCGCGGCGCAAGGAGCAGGACGTGCTGACGCGGCTGCGCGACCTGCCCGACGGGGAGCGCAAGGCGGAGGAGACCAAGCGGATGATCGATCGCGTCCGCGCCTTCACCGGCTACCGCGAATACCCCAAGTACGGCATGATCAGCCGCTACTTCGCGTACAAGCAGGCGTTGCTGCGCGAGGCCGACCGGCTCGTCTCGTCCGGTGTGCTGCGCGAGCGGGACGACGTGTTCTTCCTGCGATTCGAGGAGCTGCGGGAGGTCGTGCGCACCGGTGAGGCGGACGCCGGGCTCGTCGCGGAGCGGCGAATGGCGTTCCGGTCGTACGAGACGCTCACCCCGCCCCGGGTCTTCACCTCGGAAGGCGAGGTCGTCACGGGCCGCTACCGGCGGGACGACGTCCCGCCCGGCGCGCTGCCCGGCCTGCCCGCCTCGGCCGGGACCGTCGAGGGCCGGGCCAGGGTCGTCACGGACATGGCGCGGGCGGACCTGGAGGCGGGCGACATCCTGGTCACCGCCTACACCGACCCGAGCTGGACCCCGTTGTTCGTGGCCGCCGCCGGGCTGGTGACGGAGGTGGGCGGCCCCATGACGCACGGGGCGGTGATCGCCCGCGAGTACGGCCTGCCGGCCGTCGTCGGCGTCGAACGGGCCACCGGGCTCATCAGGGACGGGCAGCGGATCCGGCTCAACGGCACCGACGGCTACGTGGAGGTCCTCGACTGATCGGCCGCCCACTCAGGCACCCAGGTCCCGGCCGCGCCGTGGTTGGCCGCGGCGGCGAGATGGTCGCGGAGGGTGGCCAGCGCGGGGTGGGGGTTGTCGCGGTGCCACAGGAGCGAGTGCGGGTAGACCGGCACGGGATCGGTCACCGGGATGCGGCGCAGCCCGTGACCGGCGGGCCAGACGAGCCGGGTGTGCCCGCCCATGAACGTGGCCAGCGCCGGGGTGTCGGCGATCGTGTCGAGCAGCACGTCGGAGCCGAAGTTGGGGCCGGTCGCCTCGATGGTGAGGCCGAACGCGGCGACCAGGTCGTCGTAGTAGGCGGCCCACTCGGTGCCGGGAGCGAGACCGGGCATCCAGATGCGGTGCCCGGCGAGCCGGGCCAGAGGCACCGAGCGGGCGGAGGCCAGCGCGTGCGCGGGCCCGGTGAGGAGTTCGAGCGGCTCGTCGAGCACCCGTACGGACGCGAGGTCCTCCGGGAGCGGCCGGCCGGGCGCGTTCACGGCGCGGAAGGACGCGTCGATCGTGCCGGACCGGAGGGCGGCGACGGCCGCGTCGATGTCGTGCAGCATCACCACGCCGAGCTCGATCTCGGGGTGGGCCTGGTGGAAGGCGCGCATCAGGCCCGACTGCGCGCTGCGCGAGGTGATCACGTCGACGCGCAGCGGCCGGCTGCCGGTCCGCACCGACCCGGCCGCGCGCTCGGCGACCCGCAGCAGCTCGCGGGCGTGGGGCAGGAACGCCTGCCCGTCGATGGTGAGCACGGCGCCGCGCGGCGTCCGGGTGAACAGCCGGACGCCGAGGTCGCGTTCCAGAGCGGCGACGCGCTTGGAGACGGCCTGCTGGGTGATCGCCAGCTCGGCGGCGGCCTCCTGGAACTGGCCCGCGTCGGCGGCGGCGACGAAGGTCCGTACGGTGTCGAGATCCACGCCGACACCCTAGCGGTACAACCGCCGGTTGTGGATGAGCCGATCCGAGTTGTTTGATCCCCTGCTCCGTCGCACGCTTTGATGCTCCTCGATCACGGATCGGTTGTGGCGACGAGGAGCGTGGAGCATGCGGAGCGGGCATCGGCTGGGGCGGGACTTCGGGTGGCTCTGGGCAGCGTACGGGACCAGCGCCCTCGGCACCTGGCTGGCCTTCGGCGCGTTCCCGCTGATCGCCGTCCAGGTGCTGCACGCGGGGCCGGCGGAGGTCGCCGCGCTGTCCGCCGCCGGGGCGGCCGTGGGCGCGGCCGTGGCGGTGCCGCTCGGCCCGTGGGTGGAGTTCCGGCACAAACGGCCGGTGCTGATCGGGATGGACCTGGCGCGGTTCGCGGCGCTGCTCACGATCCCGGCCGCGTACGCGCTCGGCGTCCTCACCTTCGCCCAGCTCCTGCTGGTCTCGGTCGTGTCCGCGGCAGCCGACATCACCTTCCGCGCCGCGTCCGGCGCGTACCTGAAGACGCTGCTGCCGGCCGGGGACCTGCTCGTCGCCAACGCCCGCTTCGAGTCCACGTCCTGGACGACCACGATCGTCGGGCCGCCGCTCGGCGGCGCGGCGATCGGGCTGCTCGGCCCGGTGGCGACGGTGCTGGCCGACGCGGTCAGCTACCTGCTGTCGGCCCTCGGCATCCGCGCGATCGGCGGCCGTGAGCCGAGCCCCGAGCCGCGGCCGGCCGCGCGCCTGCGGGCCGGGGACCTGCTCGACGGCTGGCGGCACATCCTCGCCGACGCCACGCTGCGGCCGCTGTTCTTCAACACCGCCCTGTTCAACGGCCTGGTGATGGCCATCGACGCGCTGCTCGCCGTCCTGATGCTCGGCGAGCTCGGGTTCGCGCCGTGGCAGTACGGCCTCGCCTTCGCCGTGCCCGCGATCGGCGGGCTGTTCGGCGCGCGGCTGGCCCGGCCGCTCGTCGCCCGGTTCGGGCAGCACCGGGTGCTGGTCGCGTCCGGTGTGCTGCGCGCGCTCTGGCCCGCCGGCCTCGCCTTCGTGGGGCCGGGCACCGGGGGACTGGTCCTGGTCATGGCCGTCGAGCTGGGGCTCATCTTCTGCTGCGGGGTCTTCAACCCCGTCCAGGCCACCTGCCGTCTCGAACGCACCCCGTCCGGCCGGGTCACCCGCACGCTGTCGGCCTGGACGGTGACGACCCGGGCCTCGACCGCGCTCCTGACCGCCGTCTGGGGGGTGCTGGGCGGACTGCTCGGCCCCCGTCCGGCCATCGCCCTGGCCGGCGTGCTGCTGCTGGCGACCCCGCTGCTGCTTCCCCGGCGCGCCGCCGCGCCCTCGCTCGACCCGGCCTCCCACCTGGCCTGACCCCATCCGACAAGGAGAAGACGATGACCGTCCCGCCGCTGGACCCCCGCACGACCGCCCTGCTCGTCCTGGACTACCAGGAGGCGACCCTGGCCGCGCTCCCCGACCCGGCCGAGCCGCTGGCGCGGGTGGCCGGCGCCGTCGCCGAGCTGCGCGCGCACGGCGCGGCCATCGCCTACGTACGTGTCGGCTTCACCGAGGCCGACTGGGCGGCGATCCCGCCGGCCAACGAGACCTTCGCCTTCCTCGGCCGGCAGCGCCTCCTGCACCATGCCGATCCCGCCACGGCCGTACACCACCGGCTCGCTCCCGAGCCCGGCGACATCGTCGTGCGCAAGACCCGCGTCGGCGCCCTGTCCACGACCGACCTGGACCGGCGGCTGCGGGAGCGCGGGATCACCACCCTCGTCGTCGCGGGCGTCACCACCAGCGGCGTCGTGCTGTCCACCGTCACCGACGCCGCCGACCGCGACTACCGCCTCTACGTCCTCTCCGACGCCGTCGCCGACCCGGACCGGGACGTCCACCGGGCCCTGATGACCGGGGTCTTCCCGCGGCTGGCCCACGTCATCGACACGGCCGGCCTGCGCGCGCTCCTGCCCGGGGGCGGCGCCGGGTCACTGGAGCCGGCGGGTTAGGGGCAGCCTGGTCCTGGTGATCAGCGCCGCGGCCGTCGCCAGGACGGGCGGCCCGGCCACCACGGCGATCACGAACGGCCACGGCACGGCGATCGTGGCGGGATCGCCGGCTCCGTGCGTCGTCATCGGCCGGCTCAGCGCCACGCCCGTCACCGTCCCCGCGGCCAGCCCCATCAGGGCGCCGAGCCCGGAGACGTAGAGCGCCTGACCGGCCACCACCAGCCGCAACGTCGCCGGTGGCGCGCCGATGGCCAGCATCGTCGCCCGCTCGGGCCGCATGTCGGCCGCCGCCAGACCGGTGGCGGCCAGCGTGCCGCCGACGGCGAGCACGACGGCGCCCACGAGCCAGCCCAGCAAGCTGGGATCGGGCAGGTTGCGGTAGCCCTCCTCGGAGGCGACCGTGACCCGGCCGGTCACCTTGGCGAGATCGCCTCCCAGCGTGGAGTCGGCCGGTGGCCGGTACATCGCGTAGAGCTGCCGTTCGGCCGTGGTGAACCCCGCCTGCTCGACGAGGGCGCGCGGCAGCAGGGCGCCGCCCTGGTGCTCGTCGGCCGGTACGGCGACCACCGCCGGCACGTCGAGCCTGCGTGGGGGGCCGGACGTGGAGGCGGCCCGCAGCGTCAGCTTGCCGTCGCGCACCGCGGCCGGGTCGAACACCACGGCCTTGCCGCTCGCCAGCGCCTCGGCCGCCCGCGGGTCGTCCCGCCCCTGAAGGAGCCGGAGCAGGGTCCGGTCACCGATGGCCACCGTGCGACGGGTACGGATGCCGTTCCACTTCACGGTGTAGCGCAGCGCGTAGCGGCGGCCCTGGGTGTCCAGCGCCTGGTAGCCGGAGGCCAGCGGCACTCCGGGCAGCAGCCGGGCCGCCTCCGCGCGCAGCCTGCCCCAGGTGGCGTCGCTCATGGTGCCGCCCCAGATCGCGAGCGTGCCGGTCGGGCGCGCCGAGGTGTAGGCGTTGCGCCGGTCCATGTACTCGCTCTGCACGCCGATGCCCATGGCGACCGCCGTGGCCGTGACCGCCATGACGGCCGCCACGGCGCTCGTCGTACGGGAGCGGTGGCGGACCGCGTCGCGGACGGCCACCCGCAGCGGGAGCCGCAGCCGCGTGGCCGCCCGTCCGGTGAAGCGGACCAGCCAGGGGGTCAGCACCAGCAGCCCGATCATGATCAGCACCGCGGCGGCCCACACCCACACCGGCTCCGACTGGCGGCGCGCCACGAAGGTCGCCCCCAGCCCGGCCAGCACCAGCACGACCCCGGCCAGCGGCCGTCCCGGCCCGTCGGCGGCGGCGGGCGGGCGGGAGGCCAGCACGCTCGCGGTGTCCTGCCGGGCCGCCTGGACGGCGGGCACCAGCGCCGCCGTGATCCCGGAGATCAGGCCCAGCGCGGCCACGGCCAGCACCGCCGGCCACGGCACGTCCACCGGGCCGACCGTCCCTTCCGTCCAGCGCGCCACGAGCGGGGCGCCGAGCGCGCCGGCCCCGACGCCGAGCGCCGTCGCCACGACTGTGGCCGCACCGCCGAGGACCAGCCCGTCGGCCAGCACGATCGTCCGCAGGTGGGCGGCGGAGCCGCCCTGCGCCGCGATCTCGGCGAGCTCCCGCCGCCGTCGCCTCAGCCCGACGGCGAAGGCCGGACCGGCCAGCAGCACGGTCTCCAGCACCAACATGATCACCATGACGCCGAGCCCGGCCGTTCCCGCGGCGTTCATGGGGCTGGGACGGACCGGAGCGCGCGCGTCCAAGGTCATGGCGGGGGAGGTGACGTACAGGTCGGCCGCGTTCAGCGCGGGGACGTCGTCCCAGGTCACCGGTTTCGGAGTGTCGGCCAGCCAGCCGGAGCCGTGCTCGCGCGGCGACCAGAACCGCTGCACCTCCACGGGCGCGATGTCAGGGCCCACGACCTGCCGGAGCGAGGGCTCGTGCGGGTGCTCCACCACGCCCACCACGGTCAGCGGGGCCGCGCCGGGCGGCCGCAGGACCTCGCCGGGCCGCAGGCCGGACGCGGGGGTCGCGACGACCTCCCCGGCCCCGGGCAGTCTGCCCTCGGCCAGCGTCAGCATCCCCTTGGTGAGGGGGTCGCGCAGGTCGATCCGCAGCGCGTCGATCCGCTCGGCCCCGCGCCGGAACACGCCGGTGGTGAAGGGGACCAGCCGGGTGCCGGGCCCGAGCAGGGCCGCCACCTCGGACGGGCTGCGCCGGGCGGTGGACGCTCTGCCGTCGCCCGAGCTCCAGCTCGTCCCTGTCGGGCTCTGGCGGAGGTTCCCGTCAGGGGGCGCCTGCAGGACGCGGGCGTCGGCCGCGCCGAACTCGGCCGTCAGCCCCTCACGGGCGGAGACGTTCATGGTCTCGACGACGGTGAACAGCGTCGTGATCACCAGCACCGGCAGGCCGATCATCACCATGATGAGCGCGCTGCGCCCCCGCGAACGCCACGCGCTCCTGCGGGAGATGCGCAGCGCGGCCTGCAGGGCGCTCATCGGGCGCTCGCCGGGGGCGTGTCCGTGGTGTCGGCGATCATCCCGTCGCGCAGGAACACCACCCGGTCGGCCCAGGCGGCGTAGCGCGGCTCGTGGGTGACCAGCAGGACCGCCGCGCCCGCGTCGGAGCGGGCGCGTAATATCCGCAGGATCTCGTCGCCGGTGCGGGTGTCGAGCGCGCCGGTCGGCTCGTCGGCCAGCAGCAGGCGCCGCTCGCCGACGAGGGCGCGGGCGATCGCGACCCGCTGGCGCTGCCCGCCGGACAGCTCCTCGGGGAAGCGGTCGGCCAGGTCCGCGCTGTCGATCTCCGCCAGCACGGCCAGGGCCTCCTGCCTGGCCCGGCCCGAGCGCACGCCGTCGAGCTCGCGCGGCAGCATCACGTTCTCGGCCGCGGTCAGCGACGTGATCAGGTTGAGGTCCTGGAAGACGTAGCCGACGCTGCGCCGCCGCAGCGCCGCCAGATCGCGTACGGCCGCCAGATCCCGCTCGCCGACGTGCACCGTGCCGGAGGTGGGCCGGTCGAGCCCGCCCGCGAGGTTGAGCAGGGTCGACTTGCCGGACCCGGACGGGCCCATGACCGCGACCAGCTCGCCCACGTCCACCTCCAGGCTCACGCCTTTGAGCGCGTGCACGGCCGTGGCTCCCTGGCCGTGGACCCTGGTCACCCCGGCCAGCCGTACGTACGTCATCTCTCCTCCTTCAGAACGGCCTCGCAGTGGTCCAGCCACCGTTGCTCGGCCTCGGCCTGGAAGATCATGGAGTCGATCACGAGCCGCTGGGCGGCGCCGTCCGTGGCCGCGCGCTTGGCCGTGGTCAGCTGCTGGAGGGCGCGCATGGTCGCCGTCCGCTGCTTGTGGATGACCTCGGCGACGTCCGCCCGGCCGGCCGCGACGGCCATGGCCAGTTTGATGACCAGCTCGTCGCGCGGCCGGTCGGACTGGACGACCGGGGTGCCGAACCACCGCGCCAGCTCCTCCCGGCCGGCCGCGGTGATCGTGTAGGCGACCCGGCCCTGTTCGTCCGACTCGCCCGGCTCGACCAGGCCGTCACGCTCCAGCCGGGACAGCGTCGTGTAGACCTGGCCGATGTTGAGCGGCCAGGTCGCCCCTGTGGACGCCTCGAATTCGACCCGCAACTGGTAGCCGTGGCGGGGTCCCGTGCTGAGCAGAGCGAGCAGCCCGTGTCTGATCGACATGAATACTCAGTATGCATACGCGGTATGCCCTGAGCAAGATTACTCTCTGTCATTCATAATTGCTCTGAGTAATCTCGGCCTCATGACGAACCCGATTCACGGCCTGACCGTGCTGCTCACCGCCGCCGCAGCCCTCACCGCCGCCCCGCCGGCCGCCTTCGCCGCCTCGCAGAGCCCTCCCCGCGGCTGCGCCAGTAAGGAGGTCGCCTCCGGCGACTACTCCGCCAGGGTCACCATCTGCCTCACCGAGGCGTGGAAGACCCATGTCTTCGGCGAGCGCACCCTGGAGCCGACCGACACCGTCACCCTGGAGTGCCGGCACGGCGTGGTCCTGTGGTCCAACACCGACTGCTCGATGAGCTCGAAGCTGTCGCTGCTGAAGGACGGCGTCAACGCCTGGACCGAGCCGCGCAGCAACAGGGTCCACATCGCCCGCTCCGGCAACACCAGCACCTACACCGACTACTACGCCTGCCGTGGGCCCGGCGCGTACGAACTCCGCTTCGAAGGCGCGACGGTCCACGTCACGACGCATTCCAGCAGCGCGAGCCTGACCGTCCCGGCCTTCTCCGTGAAGGCGCGCGGCTGCGTCTGACGCCGGGCGCTCAGCTCGTGGCGCCCCAAGTGAGGGACAGGCCGGTGGCGGCGCGCTCGGTGCGGATCTCCATCATGCTGCCGAGGATGGTGGCGTGGTCGGACACCACGGGCGTGGCGTCGAGCGCGTACGTGATCCGCGTGCTGACGAGCACAGGGCCGCCCGGCGCCTCGTGCAGGTGCCGGGCGGCGGCCGCGTCGAGCAGCCCCGGCCGGACCACCTCCGACGCCCGGGCGACCGCCACCCCCGCGTCGGCGAGCGCCGTGTAGAGGGAGACGGCCGTGAAGTCGCGGTCGCGGATCGCGTCGGCCACCGGCCGGCGGACCCAGGACACCTGGTGCACGGCGGGCCGCCCGGCGAACTCGCGGACCCGCTCCAGCCGCAGGGCGCTGTCGCCCGGACGCAGCCGCAGCTCGGCGGCGATCCCGGCGGGGGCCCTGCGCACGGCCCGCCCGATCACCTCGGTGCGCACGTCATGGCCCTGCCCGCGCAGGTCGTCGGCCAGGCTGCGGAGCGAGTCGAGCTGGTAGGCCAGGTGGGGCGGGGCGACGAAGGTGCCCTTGCCGGGCCGCTGGACGATCAGCCGCTCGTCGCTGAGCTCGCGCAGCGCGTGGCGCAGGGTCATGAGGGTCACCCCGTAGGAGGCGCTCAGCTCCCGTTGCGGCGGCAGCGCCTCCCCTGGGGCGTAATGTCCCGACCGGATCTTCGTGGCGAGGTCGGCGGCGATGGCGCGGTATCTCGCCTCGTGCCCGGCGTCGGGGGTCATCGTGGTCGGTCACACTCCTGGTCGAGGGCTTGCCGCAGGGTCATGAGGAAGGACTGCAGGTCGTCCGGTCCGGCCCCGTCGAGCACCCGTCGCATGACCGCGGCGCCGACCACGACGCCGTCGGCGTGCCGGCGGGCCTCGCGTGCCTGGTCCGGGGTGGAGATGCCGAATCCTAGCAAGACCGGCAGGCCGGTGACGTGCCTGATCCGTCCGGTGAGCTCCGCCGCCGAGGCGGCGAGCGCGGTCCGCTCGCCGGTGGTGCCCATCACCGACACCGCGTACACGAATCCGCGGCTGTGGCGGGCGATCTCCGCCAGCCGCTCCCGCGGCGTGGACGGCGAGGCCAGCAGGGCCGGCTCGATCCCGGTGGCGGCGGCGACGTCCGTCAGCTCGTCGGCCTCGTGCACCGGCAGGTCGGGCACGATCAGGCCGCTCACCCCGGCCTGGCGCAGCGCCTCGCAGAAGGCCCGGGGCCCGTCGTGCAGCACCAGGTTGTAGTAGGTGCTGACGACGAGCGGCACGCCCAGATCCGGCAGCCCGGACAGGTCGGCGAGGATCCGGCGGGTGCTCGCCCCCCGGTCGAGCGCCGCCTGGCTGGCCTGCTGGATGGTGACGCCGTCCAGCGTGGGATCGGAGAAGGGCAGGCCGACCTCGATCGCGTCCGCCCCGGCGGCGGCGAACGCCCGCAGGTAGCCGGTCCAGCCGGGCGTGATCCCGGCGGTGACGTACGGCATGAGCAGGCCGCGACCGGCGTCCCGGCGGGCGCGCAGGTGGCGTTCGACCGCGCCGGCGGTCAGGGCGGAGTTCGTCACAGCAGCTCCTTCAGCGTCGAGACGTCCTTGTCGCCCCGGCCGGACAACGTCATGAGCACCGTCGCCCCCGCGGCCAGCTCTCCGCCGCCGGCCGCGCGGATCACCCAGGCGAGGGCGTGGGCCGATTCGAGCGCGGGGACGATGCCCTCGGTGCGCGCCAGCCGTACGGCCGCGGCGATCGCCTCGTCGTCGGTCACCGTCACGTAGCGGGCCCGGCCGAGGTCGCGCAGGTGGGCGTGCTCCGGGCCGACGCCCGGGTAGTCGAGCCCGGCGGCCACGGAGTGCGCCTCGACGATCTGCCCGTCGTCGTCCTGCAGGAACAGCGAGCGGGAGCCGTGCAGGACGCCGAGCCGGCCGCGGGCCGCCCCCGCTCCGCCCTCGGCCTCGACGCCGACCAGCCGTGCCGGGGTGTCGGCGAACCCGGCGAACGTGCCGGCCGCGTTGGAGCCGCCGCCGACGCACGCGACCACGTGGTCCGGCACGCCGGTCCGCAGCTCGGCGGCGCACTGCGCGCGGGCCTCGTCGCCGATGACCCGCTGGAACTCCCTGACCAGCCACGGGTACGGATCCGGCCCGACGACCGAGCCGATGCAGTAGTGGGAGTCGGCGGTCGCGCCCACCCAGTGCCGCATGGCCTCGCTGGTGGCGTCCTTGAGCGTGCGGCTGCCCGTGGTCACCGGGACGACCTCGGCGCCGAGCATGCGCATGCGGAAGACGTTCAGCGCCTGCCGCTCGATGTCGCGCTCGCCCATGAAGACCGTGGCCTCCAGCCCGAGCAGCGCGGCGGCGGTCGCGGTGGCCACGCCGTGCTGGCCCGCGCCGGTCTCGGCGATCAGCCTGCGCCGTCCCATCCGGGTGGCCAGCAGGGCCTGGCCCAGCACGTTGTTGATCTTGTGGGATCCGGTGTGGGTGAGGTCCTCGCGCTTGAGGTAGAGCTCCACGCCCAGCGCCTCCGACAGCCGGCGGGCCGGCGTGAGCGGGGTCGGCCGCCCGGCGTGCACGGCGAGCAGCCGCGCCAGGGCGCCGCGGAACCCCGGATCGGCCCACGCCTCCCGGAACGCCTCGTCCACCTCGCGGCAGGCCTCCACGAGGGATTCCGGGGCGTACCGTCCGCCGTACTCGCCGAACCGGCCCCGCGTCAGGGGCTCGCCCATCGTCCCGGCCGGCGTGGCCGGCTCGCGCCAGGGCAGCACGTTTCGCATGCCATACTCCCGTCGTTATAGAACTCTCGACAGAGTTCTATAACAGTGAGTGTGACATGGACGGCGCGGGCCCGCCACTGCCGCCTCAGTCGTGGGACGGTCCCGGCGCCGGCTTGGTCTTCGTGCCGACGCCGCCGAACAGCGCGAGGCCGCTGATGACGACCCTCGGCGCCCCCCGCCTGGCGCGGACCGCGCTCCTGTCGAACGCGCCGAACAGCCCGAACCCCTTGACCTCGACCTCCACGTCGTCGGGCACGATCACCTCCGTGTACCCCCACAGGGCGAAGGCGCGCACCCGGATCTCCTGGCTCGCGAAGCGGGCGTCGCGCAGGTCGATCTCGCCGCCGCCGAACATCGAGAACGACGTGAACGCGCGCGGCGCGACCCAGCGGCCCTTGCGGCTGAACCAGCCGAACACGCTGAAGGCGAAACGGGAGCCGGGCTCCTCCGCCACCACCAGCGAGTCGGCGCGCGTCGGCTCGGGCAGGCCGCGGCCCGCGTGCGCGAGCTCGCCACGGGTCCGGGCCCCGTAGATCTCGCTCAGCCGCTGGTCCAGCTCGGCCAGCTCGATCCGGCCCGCGGCGGCGGCGTCCTGGAGCCGCCGGGCCGCCCGCTCACGCTCCTCGTCGGAGGGGCGGGTCTGGCGGTCGGGGAAGGGGGTGACGTGCTCGGCCATGCTCTCGGTCCTGTCTGCGGAATCAGCGGGCAGGACCATCTTATTCTCCAACTGGAGAACAAGTCAGCCGGACTCCTCCGCCCCGGACTCCTCCACCATGTGGGCGCCCATCATCCGCGCGAGCTGGACGCGGAACTCCGCCGCGTGCGCCGGGTCGTCGGGGTCGTGACCCAGGCCCGCCAGCCACGACCGGCCGCCGATGGCGAAGCCGTACGCGGCCGAGAGCCCGATCAGCACCACCGCCTCGATCCGCGCCCTGCCCGGCACGGGCCGGCCCCCGAGCGCGTCCCTGATCCCGGCCTCCATCGTGTCGACCAGCTCCACCAGCGCCGGCCGTGTGGCGCCCCGGTAGTCGGCGTGCATCTCCGCCCAGACGAACAGGCGCAGGTAGCGCTCGTCCGCCAGCGTGTCGAAGACCACGTCCATGATGTCCGCCGCCAGCGGCACGCCGCCCTCGGCGCGGATGCGCTCGCGCACCCGCGCCTCGATGCGGTCGTTCTCGACGCGCAGCACCTCCCTGACCAGGGCGGCATAGCTGCCGAAATAGTGGGACACAAGCCCGTGGGCGACCCCGGCGGCCTCGGCGATCTGCCGCAGGCTCACGTTGTCCGGGCCCCGCTGCCTGATCAACTCGGCCGCCGCCGCCAGCAGCTCGGCGCGTGACTCCGCAGGGTCGCGCCTGCGTCTCGGTGCCATGACCGGCAGTTTAGGCCGCGCGGCAGGGCCGTCCCGTCTGGGTCACCGGCGGGGGGTGAACTGGTTCAGGTCGTAGATGCCGAGCGTCTTCTCGATGTCGGCGACCTGTCCGACGACGCCGGTGAAGCCGGCCGGGCCGAAGCGGCGGTGCTCCTCGTCCTCGAAGGTCTCGGCCAGCTCGCTGAACTCCTTGGGCGGGATGACCTCGCGCATGGCGGGGAAGACCACGGTGTCCTCGCGGGCCTCGTGGGGCTCGTACATGCGGACGAAGGCCGCCAGGTCGGCGGCGAGGTCGCGACGGGCCCGCTGGGGGACGGCTCTGGCGGTGACGTCCAGGATGCGGCCGGTCAGCACGCGGCCGCGCTGGTGCTGCCGGACCAGGACGGGGACGGTGTCGGTCAGCTTGCCCGCCTTGACCAGGCGCGGGAAGACGTAGCGTTCTTCGAGCTCCTCGTGGTACTCCTCGATGAACGTACGGATGATGCCGGCCCCGGCGTGCAGGGGCCGGATCGGCACCGGCTCGCCCGCGCCGATCCGCCGGATGCCCTCACGGTAGATCAGCAGGACGCGTTTGAGCACGCCGTGCTCGCGCATGAGGTCTTCCGGCGGCGTGACCGGCACCTCTTGCGCGGCCTGTTTCCCGAGGGTGGCGGGGGTGGAGGTGGCGCACGCGGCCGGCACCACCGCGCCGCAGGCCAGGGCGACGGGCAGGCCGAGCACGTTGCGGCGGCGCACGTCCGGTGCCGCGCGGTCGTCCCGTGCTTCGTCGCTCATCATCCGTCCCCGATCCCCCGCCTGTCCGCGTCGCCTCAGATGCCTGCCCGGTCGCCGGTGATCCGACCCGGCAGCGGAGGTAATGCTTCCCTCTGGCCGGGCGCGGTCGCTTCACGCCGAGCGCGCGGTGATCGCCCGGCGCAGGCCGTACGCGGCCGCGCCGGCGGCCAGCACCGCGGCCCCGGCGATCACCGAGGAGAGCGGCAGCGCGAAGGCCAGGACCAGGCAGCCGGCCAGGCCGACCGCGGGGATGGGCCGCGCCGGGCGGCCCTCGGCGCGGGTGAGGGTCCACGCGCTCGCGTTGGCGACGGCGTAGTAGACCAGCACGCCGAAGGAGGAGAAGCCGATCGCGCCGCGCAGGTCCGCCGTGGCGGCCAGGACCGCGACGACCGCGCCGACGGCCAGCTCGGCGCGGTGCGGGACCTTGAAGCGGGGGTGGACGGCGGCCAGCGCGTGCGGCAGGTGCCGGTCGCGGGCCATGGCCAGCGTGGTACGCGACACGCCCAGGATCAGCGCCAGCAGCGAACCGGTCGCGGCCACCGCGGCTCCCGCGCCGACCACCGGCGCGAGAGCGGGCAGCCCGGCCCCGCGGACGGCCTCGGCCAGCGGGGCGGTCGCCACGCCCAGGCCGGCGCCGCCCAGCACGGACAGGACCGCCACCGCGACTCCCACGTAGACCACGAGGGTCAGGCCGAGCGCGAGCGGGACGGCCCGGGGGATGGTCCGGGCCGGGTCACGCACCTCCTCGCCCAGCGTGGCGATGCGGGCGTAGCCGGCGAAGGCGAAGAACAGCAGACCCGCCGCCTCCAGGACCCCGCCGACGCCGGCGTCCGAGGTCACGTCGAGGCGGGCGGCGTCCGCGGCGCCGGAGGCCAGGCAGGCCAGCACGACGGCGGCCAGCACGGCCACCACCACGACGACGATCCCCCTGGTCAGCCAGACGGTCTTGCGCATCCCCGCGTAGTTGACCGCGGTGAGCGCCACCACGGCGGCCACCGCGACCGCGTGCGCGTGCTCCGGCCACAGGTAGGCGCCAACGGTCAGCGCCATCGCCGCGCACGAGGCGGTCTTGCCGACCACGAAACCCCATCCGGCCAGGTAGCCCCAGAAGTCCCCGAGGCGCTCGCGCCCGTAGACGTAGGTGCCGCCGGAGGTGGGATAGCGGGCGGCCAGCCGGGCCGAGGAGGTGGCGTTGCAGTAGGCGACCAGCGCGGCCAGCGCCAGCCCGAGCAGCAGCCCCGAGCCGGCCGCCCGCGCCGCCGGAGCGAACGCGGCGAAGACCCCGGCGCCGATCATGGAGCCCAGCCCGATGACGACGGCGTCGGTCAGGCCGAGGCGCCGCTCCAACCGGTCCTGCCCGGCGGACGTGCCCGCCACGGTGACCTCCCGTTTCCCCGGACCCACGATACTGTCGCCGTTCTGACAGGCTCAGGAGGCGGGCTGGAACAGCTCGACCAGGTTGCCGGCGGGGTCGGCGAGCAGGATCTGGCGGCCGCCGGGGCCGGTGACCACGTCGCTGCGGAACGGCAGGCCCGCCTCGCGCAGCCGGGCGACCTCGGCGTCCAGGTCGTCCACGATGAGGTGGATGCGGTTGCGGCCGGCGCCGGCGTCCTGGGCGGGGGTGGCGCGGGCGCCGGAGCTGGCAGGGCCGGACAGCAGCAGCCGCAGCGGTCCGCGTACCACGTCGGCGAAGGCGGGCGCGGCGTCGAAGTTGACGGTGAAGCCGAGGTGGGCGGTGTAGAAGTCGACGGCCGCGCGGACGTCGTCGACGATGTAGCGGACGCTGGCGACCTGGTCGGCTGCGGTCATGGCCGGACCTCCTGGCGTGGGGCGGGGAAGAGGACGGGTTGCAGGTGCCGGACGCGGGTGTCGATCTCGGCGGCGGTGCGGTCGAAGGCGGGGTAGCCGTCCTGGTCGGCGGCCGGGTCGGGGATGCTCCAGTGCAGGCGTCGCGGGTGGCCGGCGAAGTCGGGGCAGACCTCGCGGACCTTGTCGCACAGGCTGATCACGTAGTCGAAGCGGCGGCCGGTCAGCGTGTCCAGGCCCCGTGGGCGCCGGTCGGCGACGTCGATGTCGTACCGGCGGCGCAGCACGCGTACGGCGTGGGGGTGCAGGCGGTCCTTGGGGTGGCTGCCGGCGCTGGTCACCTCGGCGCGGCCGCCGGTGCGGTGGCGCAGCAGGGCCTCGGCGACGGGTGAGCGGGCGCTGTTGCCGGTGCACAGGAACAGCACGGAGGGCGCCCCCGCCGAAGCGCCGGCCGCGCCGGCGGTCTCGGCGGTCTCGGCGGTCTTGGCGGGGGACGGCCGCAGCGCGGGATGCAGGGCGGCACCGGCGGCGGCCAGCGCGTCCGCGCAGCGCTCCAGGTCCAGGTGGTAGTAGCTGTCGCGGCCGTCGAAGCTGCTGCGGCGGGCGGTGACCAGCCCGGCCGAGCGCAGCAGCCGCAGGTGGTAGGAGACCAGGTTCTGCGGCTCGCCGACGCGGGCGACGAGCTCGCGCACGCGCAGGTCGCCGTGCGCCAGCTCGCTCAGCAGCCGCCAGCGCACCTCATGGGCGGCCAGCCGCACGAACGGCGGCGGTACGGCCCGGCCGGACAGCTCCATGCTCCGCACAATACATCAAACCTGCTTGATGTATTCGGCTGAGGTGCGGCGGGAGCGGGCCATCACCAGCCCGCCGAGGATCATGGCGACCGGCCCGACCACCAGGCACACCCAGCCGCCGACGATGCCGTAGCCGGTGCCGGGGCCGCCCTCGGCGGCGGCCACGACCAGCGCGCCGACGACCGTGGCGGCGAGCCCAGCCGCCAGGGCCACGATCGCCCCCCTTCTCCTGGTGACGGGGCGGCTTGAGCGGCGGGCCAGCGCCAGGGCGCCGACGACGACGCCGGCCAGCCCCAGCGCTATGCCCACCATGGACCAGAGGCGCCCGGTGGTCATGGCGTAGGCGTCGACGGGCTGGGCCAGAACGTTCGTGGTCGCCAGCAGGTGAGGGACGGACATCGGGATTCCTTTCGACGGAGGTGACGGCCTCGATCGTCGCGCCGTCGCGGCGCCCCCGGCCTCCGCCTGCGGTCGGCGACGGCTACGTAGTTCCGCGTAGCCGGCTCGTCCCTCGCTACGCCCGTCGTCGTAGGCGGCCGCGCGTCCGGGCGGAGGGCGCTCGAAGCGGAGGAACCGTAGGATCGCGGCATGAAACACCGCGTGGCGTCGTTGCGCCTGCCGATGCCGGCGCAGGAGGTGCTGCTCGCGCTCTTCGTCACCGTGATGCAGGTTCAGGGCACGATGGTGCGCAATGCCGGCGAGGTGGTCCAGCGTCCCCTCACCGACCTGGGCAACCTCGGCTATGTCCTGCTGATCGTGAGCGGCCTGGCCGTCGCCGTGCGCCGCCGGTGGCCGGTGCCGGTGTTCCTCGTCACCGCGTTCGCCAGCCTGGCGTACTACACCCTCGACTTCCCCGACGGGCCCGGCTGGCTCGGGCTCTTCGTCGCCCTCTACACGGTCGCCGCCTACGGCGACGGACGCAGGTCGCTGGTGACCGCCGGCGTGGGCATCTCGGTGCTCGCCGTCTGCTGGCTGGTCGCCGCGGCCGACGTCGAGCCGGGCGCGGCCATCGGCTGGGTGTACTTCAGGATCGGCGCGTCGGTCATGAGCGCGGCGCTCGGCGAGTCCGTACGGACCAGGCACGTCATCGCGGCCGAGGCCCAGAAGCGCGCCGAGCTGGCCGAACGCACCCGCGAGGAGGAGGCGCGGGCGCGCGTGGACGCCGAGCGGCTGCGGATCGCCCGCGAGGTCCACGACACCGTCGCGCACGCCATAGCGATCATCAACGTCCAGTCCGGCGTCACCGCGCACGTGCTCGACAAGCGGCCCGAGGTGGCCCGCGAGGCGCTGCGCGCCATCGAGCAGACCAGCTCCCGCGCGCTGCGGGAGATGCGGGCGATCCTCGGGGTGCTCAGGGACGACGACGACGGCGAGCGGGTGCCGTACCCCGGGCTGGGGCAGATCGGCGAGCTGACCGCCAAGGCGCGGGAAGCCGGGCTCGACGTCGAGGTCGAGGAGAGCGCGCCCGGCGCGCCGTTGCCCAGCGCGGTGGGCGGCGCGGCCTACCGGATCGTCCAGGAGTCGATCACGAACGTGGTCCGCCACGTCGGGCCGACCCGGGTGCGGGTGGCGCTCAGGCCGGGGATCGAGGATTTCGAGATCCGCGTGACCGACGAGGGCCGCCGGGCCGCCCCGGAGCAGCGTCCCAGGGGGCCGGTCGGGCCCGGCCGCGGGATCGTCGGCATGCGCGAGCGCTGTCAGCTGCTCGGCGGGGAGCTCGACGCGGGGCCGACTCCGGACGGCGGGTTCGAGGTCAGGGCACGGCTGCCCCTCGCTCCCACCGGGCCGAGCCTGTGAACGCGGCCGGCCCGCCGCCGGACGGCGCGTCGATCAGGGTGCTGCTCGCCGACGACGAGGGTCTCGTGCGATCGGGGTTCAAGGTCCTGCTCGACCTGGAGGACGGCATCACGGTGGTGGGGGAGGCGACCGACGGCGCCGAGGCCGTCGAACGGGCCCGCGCCACCCGCCCCGACGTCGTCCTCATGGACATCCGCATGCCCAGGGTGGACGGGATCCAGGCCACCGCCCAGATCGCGCGGACGCGCGGGCTGGAGCGGGTCCGCGTCCTCATCCTCACCACCTACGACACCGACGAGTACGTCTTCGACGCCCTCCAGGCCGGCGCCAGCGGCTTCCTGCTGAAGGACGCGGGACCGGCCGAGCTCCTGCACGCCATCCGGGTGATCGCCGCCGGGGACGCGCTGCTCGCGCCGCGGATCACCCGGCGGCTCATCGGCCAGTTCACCGCGCGCCGTACGGCCGCCCGGGCCGCGGAGGACCGGCTCGCGGTGCTGACCGAGCGCGAGCGCGAGGTGCTGGCCCTGGTGGGGCAGGGCCTGAGCAACCAGGAGATCGGGGCCGAGCTGTTCCTCAGCCCTGCCACCGCGCGCACCCACGTCAGCCGGGCGATGGCGAAGCTGGGCGCGCGCGACCGCGCCCAGCTGGTCGTCATCGCCTACCGGACAGGGCTGATCAGCCCTTGAGTCCCTGGTTCAGGAGTTCCTGGCGTCCTCCAGGACGCGGGCGGCCTCCCGTTCGTACGAGCGGCGGGAGGCCAGCACCACGAGCCCGCCGAGGATCATGGGCACGATCAGCGCGTACATGGCCGCGAGGAGTGAGCCGGTCGCGTCCGAGGCGATGCCCACGATGAGCGGGCCGAAGGCGGCGCCGATCGTCAGCAGGACCTGCAGGACGGCGAAGCCGACGCCCCGCGACGAGGCGGCCACGACGTCGGCGATGCACGCCGTGCAGGTGGGGATCGCGGTGGAGGAGATCGTGACGGCCAGCAGGAGGAGGATCACCAGGGCCGCGGACGAGTCCGTGATCAGGGCGACGCCGAGGACGATCGAGCCGGCGGTGATGCCGGTGCCGCCGACGAGCAGCCGGCCGCCCGGGACCCGGCCGTGCAGCCGCTTGCCGAGGCGGGTGCCGATCACGGTCCCGGCCAGGACGCCCACGATGGTGATGCCGCCGCTGAGACTGCCGGCGGCGCCGACCTCCATGCCGAACCCGCGGACCATGAGGGAGGGCAGCCAGAAGTAGACGCCGCCGAGGCCGAGGGTCAGGATCATCACCCCGAGGGAGACGAGGACCAGGGTGCGGATGGCCAGGACCTGACGGACCTGGGGCCAGAAGGGCCGCTTCACGGTCGCGCCGGGGGTGGGGGCGGGGTCGGCCTCGGGCGGCCCGGCCTGCGGCGGCTCCAGGGCGCCGGGCGCGGGTGCGGGCGCGGAGGAGGCGCCGGCGGTGGCCATGATCCGGTCCATCTCGCCGCGCTGCGGCTCGCGCAGCCGCCACACGAGGAGGGCGGTCAGGGCTCCGGGTATCGCCATCAGCAGGAACGCGGCCCGCCAGCCGAACGCCTGGCCGATGACGCCGCCGAGCAGCGTGCCGACGCCGCCCAGGTACGTGGTCATCCGTGTCCAGCCGTACACCTGCATGCGGGTCGCGGCGGGGTAGTAGTCGGCGAGCAGGCTGCCGACGGCGGGGTTGTCGATGTTCTCGGCGGCGGCGAGCAGCACCCGCGTGAAGTAGAAGAAGGCGAAGCCGGCGGCCAGGCCGGAGCCCAGGGTGGCCAGGGCCCAGACGAGGACCACCACCGCGATGATCTTCGTACGGCTGTGCCGGTCGGCGAGGTAGCCGGCCGGCAGCGCGACGAGCGCGGCGGCCAGGGCGGCGGCGGTCGGGATCGATCCGGCGGCGGTGTCGCTGAAACCCCATTCCTCCTGGATGAGGGGCAGCACGCCGGACATCAGGTTGGCTTCGATGCGGTCGACCATTCCCACGATGAACAGCACCACGAACGGTCCCCATCCGAAGGGATTGGGATCGGTCGCGCTGATGCCGCCCGGTGGCGGGGACCCGAGTCGGCGACGTTCGCGGGCGACGGCCTTCACCATGTCTTTCTCCTCCGCGCTAGGTGCTCCCGTGTGGGGTGGTACGGCGGCACGGGAACGCAGAACGCTGTTCTAAAACAGGGTTCTAGGAAGAGAGTGTCGTACATCACACCGTGTTTCGCCAGTGCCTCCTGGGACCCGTAGTCTGGCCCCCTGTTCCCGCGCCACTTTCCGCGCCGCCGAAGGGGCTGCCGATGATCACCGACCCGACGATCCTCCGGATCGGCCAAGGGGTGGAGTTACATCACCACCAAGGTCAGCGCGAAGCCGCTCGTGACCTGTTCGCCGAGATCTGGGAGGACATCGGCGGCGAGGAGGGCGACCCGCTGCACATCTGCGTCCTCGCCCACGCCATGGCCGACGTGCAGGACGACGTGCACGAGGAGCTCGTGTGGGACCTGCGGGCGCTCGCCGCCGTCGGTCAGGTCACGGACGAGCGCCTGGCGGGGGCCGGGGTCGCGCTCTCGGTGGCCGGCCTGTACCCGTCGCTGCACCTCAACCTCACCGAGTGCTACCGCAAGCTGGGCGATCTCGACCGCGCCCGCGAGCACCTGCGGCAGGCCCGGGCCGAGATCGGCAGGCTCGGCGACGACGACTACGGGCGGCTCATCAGGGGCGGCCTGGAGCGGCTGGAACAGCAGCTGGGCGAGGGCGAAGACCGGGCCGCTCCGCCCGGCCCGCCCTGAGCTCCAGGTGGGAGCCGGTGAGCCTAACCCGCACGCGCCGGTCGTGGGTGACGATGACGAGCGCGCCCTCGTAAGGGACCAGAGCCTCCTCCAGGTCCGATGACGAGGGCTGCGCTCAGCCAGAGCTTGTCGCCCCCGGCAAGCGTGGCGCGCTGATCACACGGCAGAGGGCGGGCAGGTGGGGTCGTCGGTCCGACCGCGCGGTCGGGGTGGCGTTGCCCAGGGTCAGCCGATCCAGCCGTTGCCGATCTTCACCGGTTGCTGGCTGCTGTAGCCGCGTCTGCTCTCGCCGGGGTAGAGCCACAGGTCCCAGGTGTCGTAGTTGATGGCGAGGATGTCCTGGTGGCCGTCGGCGTCCCAGTCGGCGACGCTCGCGACGAGATACCGCTGCCAGCCGTTGCCGATCTGGACCCGGGGTTGGCTGCTGAAACCCCGGATGCTTTCACCGGGGTAGAGGATCAGCAGATCGTTTCCGGTGCCGTTGCCGATGACGTCCTGGTGGCCGTCGGCGTCCCAGTCGGCCACCCAGCGGATGTAGGTGAGACGGCCGGCCATGACGACTCCCACCATTGGCTGACTGCTGTAGCCGCGCTTGCTCTCGCCGGGGTAGAGCCGCAGCCCGCCGCCTTGGTACTGCGCCAGGATGTCCTGGTGGCCGTCGCCGTCCCAGTCGGCCAGCCCGCGGATGTGGTAGCCGTTCCAGCCGTTGCCGATGACCACCGGTTGCTGGTTGCTGTAGCCGCGCTTGCTCTCGCCCGGGTAGAGCCACAGCAGGCCGGTGCTGCGCTGGATGGCGAGGATGTCCTGGTGGCCGTCGCCGTCCCAGTCGGTCATGCCGCGGACGTAGAAATCGTTCCAGCCGTTGCCGATTCTCACCCGCGGCTGGAAGCTGTAGCCGCGCCTGCTCTCGCCCGGATAGAGCCATAAATAGCCGGTGCTGCTGTCGATGGCGAGGATGTCCTGGTGGCCGTCGCCGTCCCAGTCGGTCACGCCTCTCAGGGAGATCGTGGGAGTCGCGGTCGCGTGCGCGGGCGTGGTGGACGCCAGCGCGACGACTGTCGCGAGGAGGATCGTTGCGGCACGACGGGCTTTCGATGGGCGTTGAGCTGATCGCGGCACGTGTTCCTCTTTCTGTGCTGGAGCGACGGGTCTGCCGCGAGGATCGCATTCGCCGTTCCAGGTGTCGAGCGGCAGGGGCTGCTCACGTGTCGGGCCGGGCTCGACCAGGCCCTCGCCGTCGCGCAGGGCGGCGATCAGGGTCCTGGCCCGGGCGTGGCTGGCCGCAATCACCGAGGCCGACATCGGAGACCTCGGCCACACCGAGGGCTACGACCTGCTGTGGGTGCGTCGCAAGGGTGGCAAGCACCAGCCGCCAGGGACGGCCACCGCACACCTCCGGGCACTGGTCGTACTCGGGGCATTGCGCGTGGCCGTTTCCGTCGAGGCTGTCCGCTCGACCGCGTAAGCAGAGCCGGGAGCGGGTGCCGTTGGAGGGCGTCGGTCACCAGAAGGTGCGCCATCGGAGAGCGGGCGCCGTCAGAGGGGGTCGGCGCGGCTCTCCGAACGGCCGCCACATGACGCCGTGATGGTCATGACGGTGCTGGGGATGTCGAGCTGGATCCGGTGCCACCGCCCGCGCGGGACGATGGCGGCGGTGCCGGCCGTCAGTCTGATCTCCTCCTCTACTTCCCTCTGCCGTCCCGGTCGTTCTGGACGCAGGTAGAGGCGGATCTTGCCGATGACGCAGGATACGATCTCGTCGGCCTCGGTGTTCACGTGCCAGTGGTCGGCGTGGACGTCGGAGCCGGTCCTGGCGTGGAACGCCTTCAGGTGCCAGCCATCGCGCCCGGCGTCCGCCGGCCGGGCGCCGGCGTGGATCCTGCCGCCCCGTGACAGGTGGATGCCGGACGCGGAGAGCTCGATCGGGGTCACGGTCATGGGGTCTCGGCGGTGGCGGTCAGGACCGCGCGGCCGAGGAGGTGGCCGGTGATGGTGAAGCCGAGGTAGGCGGGCGTGGCACTGGCCGGGACGCCGATGGTCTCGGTGTCGAGGGCGTGCACCACGACGAAGTAACGGTGCGGGCCGTGCCCCGCCGGCGGGGCCGCGCCGAGGTAACGCGCCACTCGGGCGTCGTTGGGCAGCTGGTAGGCGCCGTCGGGGAGGCCGGAGCCGGTGTCGTCGCCCGCGCCTTCGGGCAGCTCGGTGACGGTGGCGGGGATGTCGGCCACGGCCCAGTGCCAGAACCCGGAGCCGGTCGGCGCGTCCGGGTCGTACACCGTGACGGCGTAGCTCTTCGTCCCCTCGGGGGCGCCGCTCCACGACAGCTGTGGCGAGATGTCCTTGCCTCCCGGGAGGCTTGCGGACCTCTGCTCGGCGGGCCAGGGGGCACCGTCGGCCAGCGTGGTGCTGGTGAGGGTGAAGGAGGGCACCTGGGGCAGGCGGGCAAAGGGGTCGTTCATGTCTGGTCCTTCGAACAGATGGTGAGGGTGTCGGCCGGTGGGTCGGCAGACGTGGGCAGCGCCATCGGGGGGCGCCGTTCACACATCATCGACTGTAACACGAATAATCGATTATTTTGCAGATGGTCTATCCTGAGGGCATGACGGCCGACCCCTCGACGAAACAGATGCTCTCCGAGCGTGTTCACACCCGGCTTCAGGAAGCGATCATGAGGGGCGAGTACGCCCCGGGTGAGGCGCTCAAGCCGCAGCAACTGGCCCAGCAGCACCAGGTCAGCCTGGCCGTCGTCCGCGAGGCCCTGGTGCGGCTGGTGGGCGAGGGCATCGCAGTACGGCTGCCCAACCGCGGCTTCGCCGTCCCCGACTTCTCCGACCGGCGGTGGCAACAGATCGCCGAGGCCCGCCGTACGATCGAGCCGGTCATGCTGCGCCTGGCGATCGAGCGCGGCGACCTCGACTGGGAGGCACGGGTGCGCGCGGCCCACCACCGCCTGACCCGCACACCGCCGTACGAGCCGGAGGAAGGCGAGTACTACACCAGCGCGTGGTCGGAGGCACACCGCGTCTTCCACCGGACCCTGCTGGACGGGTGCGGCAACCCCGTGCTGCTGGACACCTTCGACAGACTATGGACGGCCGGCGAGCTGGCCCGCCGCTGGTCGGCGCAGCGCACACCCGACCGCGACGGCGCCGCGGAGCACCGCCGCCTGGAGGAAGCGGCGCTGGCCCGTGACGCCGACACCGCCACCGAGGTGCTGACCCAGCACCTGACGCTTACCGTCGCCGCCCTCACATCCGCACCTGATCAGGTCAAGCCGCAGTCGTGACTTTCGACAGGCAGCGAGATCAACGCTGATCGATCGCTCTCCACACGTTCGAATGCCTTCACGCCGGAGCTCACCATGCTGGGCATGCCGAGCTCCACTTGCCTGACGTGCCTGACAGACCTTCACGCGGCTGACCAGCCAGGTCGCTTGACAACCCCAGATAGCCATCGAGCCGCTGTTCGTCACCGTGCCCCGAAGCGGCAAGCCCGGCAGGACCGCAAGGCCCTCGGCAAGCTCATCCGCCGCATCGCCACCCACGCCGGGCTGCCCGCACCGGCGCGACGCTGCGCGACGTGCGCGACGCCATCGGACTGCATATGAGCGTCCTCCTGGTGTCGGTGCGGCCGAGGGCGTGGCGGGTGCGTCAACGGCCGCTCCCCGGGGCGGGAACGGCGTGCTCGGCGTCGCGGCTGACCTGCTCCCAGGCGGCCCAGGTCGCCATCTGCTGCCGGGAGATGTCGAAGGCCAGGTCGTACACCATGCTGCCGAGCAGCAGCCGCAGCGGCGGGTCGTCGCTGTCGACCAGCTTCAGCAGCGCCTCGGCGGCCAGGCGCGGCTCGCTGTCGACCGAGCCCTCGGCCCACTGCTTCTCCAGCTCGGCGCGCAGGGATGCGTACTCCTCCTTGGGCGTGGCCGTGGTCATGCTGGTGTAGAGGTCGGTCCAGTAGCCGCCGGGCTGGACGATGCTGAGCTTGACGCCGAACGACGCGGCCTCCATCGCCAGCGACTCGCTCATGCCCTCCAGCGCGAACTTGCTCGCGCTGTACATGCCGGTGCTGGGGAAGCCGCCGAGCGCGGCGATGCTGGAGACCTGCACGATGTGGCCGGACCGCTGGGCGCGCAGGTGCGGCAGGACGGCCTGGCAGACCCACATCGCGCCGAAGAAGTTGACGTCGAGCTGGGCGCGGGCCTCGGCCTCGGTGAACTCCTCGATCATGCCCGAGGACATGGTGCCGGCGTTGTTGACCACGATGTCGAGCCGGCCGAAGTGCTCGGCGGCGGTGTCCACGGCGGCGAACACGGCGGCGCGGTCGGTCACGTCCAGGGGGAGGACGAGCAGGCGGTCGGCGTACTGGCTGGGGAAGTCCTCCAGGGTGACGGTGCGGGCGGCGGCGGCCACCCGGTCGCCGCGCTCCAGCGCGGCCAGGGCGAACGCGCGGCCGAGGCCGCGACCGGCGCCGGTGATGAACCAGGTGCGGGGGGCGGTGGTTTCCGGGGTGCGCATACGCGATCTCCGATCGGCTGGTGCTAGTGATACGAGACGGTTCGTCTCGCGTTGATGCTGTGAAGGTATCGGCTCTCCTCCGTCACGTCAATACGGTCCGTCTCGTCTAGTTTCACGCCGGTCCCGTCGGCTGCGGCGTCAGGCCGGGCGCAGAACGCAGAACTCGTTGCCCTCCGGGTCGGCCAGCACCCGCCACGGGACGTCCCCCTGGCCGACGTCGGTGAGCGTCGCGCCGAGCTCCTTCAGCCGTTCCACCTCCGCCGCCTGATCCTCACCGGGGTAGGGCAGCACGTCGAGATGGACGCGCGTCCACACGCTGCCCCCGCCGGGCACGCGGATGAACTCCAGGTACGGCCCCACGCCCTTCGGCGAGCGCAGCCGCGCGAAATCGTCGCCCGCCTCATGGACGGTCCAGGCGACCGCCTCACCCCAGAACCGGGCCATGGCCCGCGGGTCTGCGCAGTTGACGACCACCGCGGCGATCGGCCCGGTGTCGCGGTAGATCTCCCGGGGCTCCAGCACGCAGAACACGTTGCCCTCCGGGTCGGCGAGGACCGTCCACGGCACGTCGCCCTGGCCCACGTCGGCGGGCGTCGCGCCGAGCTCCTTCAGCCGCGCGACCAGCTCCGCCTGATGGGCGGCGGAGGTGGTCGCCAGGTCGAGGTGCGCGCGATACCTCACCGTCTCGGGGTCGGGGACGCTGACGACGTCGACGCAGACGGCGGCCGGGTCCGGCCACGTGAAGCCCACAGGCTCGACGTTGGTCACGCCGGGCCCCTCGCTGGAGACGCCCCAGCCGAGCGCCTGCGCCCAGAACCGGCCGAGCGCCGCGTCGTCCCGAGCCTTGAAATTCACCTGAACCAGTTGCAGCCCCATGCCCGCCAACCCTAAGCCCGCGCCCCTGCTCCGGCGGTCGTAGCCCGGGTCGCGGTCCTCGCGGCCCTCGCGCCGACGACACCGCGGCGGGCCTGCGCGGCCGGTCGTCGTGACCACGTTCGACACGGACGTTCCGCGCCTCAATATGGTTTGACCTTGACGCTGCGTCAACTTCTAGCATCGGGCCCATGTCCATCACCGTTCTTGACACCTGCTCCGCCATGCGCCGGATCCTGCAGGCCCCGGCCGCGGACCGCGCCGACCTGCTGCGTTCGATGCTGGAGCCCATCAGGGGCCTGTACCGTTACCATCCCGGCGAGCTCGACCTGGTGGCGATGCACCTCCAACAGTCCGGGTTCCCGATCGACCGCGACGAGGAACGTTGCCTCGACGCGCTCGAGACCTTGGCGGCGGCCGACGCCTGGAAGCGGATGCAACGCGCCGTCGACGACGCGTTCGCCGTGCTGCGGGAGGCGACGCCGGGGCTGGAGGTCCCGGACATCGACGTGCTGTTCGTGCTCGGTGACCGGGTGACGACCATTTCATGGGGCCCTGCAAGGGAGTGACCGGGTTCGGCGGCATCTCGGGCCAGATCCTGATCACGTTCTGGCCCTTCCCCGAGAACGTCGGGCGGCTGGAGGGCACCGCCGTCCACGAGCTGCACCACAACCTGCGGTTCGGCCCCGGCGGGGTCGTGTGGGACCCGGCGACCGTCACGGTCGGCGAGCACATCGTCTCCGAGGGCCTGGCCGACGCCCTCGCCCGTCAGCTCTACGGCGACGAGCTCGGTCACACCCGCATCGGCGTGCCGCACCTGCACGACGACGAGGTCTTCGCCAAGGTGCTCACCGGGCTCGACGTGACCGGCATGCAGAACTTCACGGCCTGGGTGCACGGCGACCCCAGCGCCGAGCGCTTCGGCCTGCCCCCGGTGGGGCTGCCGATGGGCGCCGGGTACGCCGCCGGCACCCGCCTGGTGGACACCTATCTGGCGGAGACCGGGCGGACGGCGGCGCAGGCCCTGTACGCCGACAGCGCGCAGATCATCGCGGCCACCCTCGGAACCAGGTGACACTGGACGATGGAGTGGACGATCCAGGAGCTCGCGGCGAGGGCCGGCGTCACGAGCCGCACCCTGCGTCACTACGACCGCGTCGGGCTCCTGACACCGTCCCGGGTGGGCGCGAACGGCTACCGCTACTACGACGCGGCCGCGGTCGTACGGCTGCAGCGGATCCTGCTCATGCGCCGCCTCGGCATGGGCCTGCCGGCCATCGCCGAGGTCCTGGCCGACGAGGTGGACGTCCGCGACGGGCTCCACGCCCACCTCGCCGCGCTGGAAGAGGAACGTGACCGCGTCGAGCGGCAGATCCGGTCGGTGCGTGACACGCTCGACGCCCTGCGGAAGGGGGTGGAGCCGCGGTTGGACGTCCTGCTGGCGGGGTTCAACGACCGCTACGAGGACGAGGTGGTCGCACGCTGGGGCGAGCGCGCGTACCAGGTGAGCAACGACTGGTGGCACGGCAAGACCCTCGACCAGCAGCAGGCGTGGAAGCAGGACACCGAGGACCTCGTCGCGGCGTGGGTCGCCGCGGCGAAGACCGGGACCGCTCCCACGTCGGAACACGCGCAGTCGCTGGCCGCCCGGCACGTCCGGTGGCTGAGCAGGATTCCCGGCACCCCGACGGCCGAGGGCGACCGGGAGCGCTCGATCGAGATGGTGCAGTGCCTGGGGGACATGTACGTCGACGACCCGCGTTTCGCCGGCATGTACGACGACGAAGCGGGCGCGAGACTCGTCCGCGACGCCCTGCGGACGTACGCGCGGACCCGGATGTAGCCCCTGGTCGTACACCCGTGGTCCGATGCGCGGGCCGCGGACGCGCCGTTACGATTCCGGGCATGCACGTGACACCGCCCTCGCCGCCGCTGAAGCGGGTCCCGCCCGCCGCGTGGACGGTCCTCGCCTGGTGGGCGGGTCTGGTGTTCACCTTCCTCATCCGGTTCAGGCTGCCCGGCGAGTCCGGGCCCGCCAAACTGGCCGGGCAGCTCTTCTTCGAGTGGGACGGGTTGACCTGGCTGGTGGTGTCCACCGCGCTGGCGCACGTGGCCGCCGTCCTGCTGCGCCGGCGGCCGCTGCCGGCGCTGGGCCTGCTGCTCGCCGCCGCGGTCCTGGCGTGTGTGCCGCTGGGGGTGGCCGAGATCCCGTTGGCGCAGTTCCTGGCGGTCGACGCCGCCCTCTACTTCATCGCGGCCGGACGCGCCCGCCGGACCGGGATCCTCGCCCTGCTCGGCGCGCTCACCGTGCTCGCCGGCTACCTGACCGTCCGGGTGCTGGCCGGCTGGCCCGCCGGCACCTCGGCGGAGCTGGCGGTGGCCATGACGGCCGTCATCGCCTGGCTGGTCGGCCACTCGGTGCGCCAGGCCCGCGAGCACGCCGAGACGCTGGCCGCCACGGCCACCGCCCAGGCCGTCGCCGCCGAACGCCTGCGCCTGTCGCGGGAGCTGCACGACACGGTCGCCCACAGCATCGGCGTCATCGCGCTGCAGGCCGGCGCCGCCCGCCGGGTCATCGACACCCAGCCGGGCCGGGCGGGCCAGGCGCTCGGGGTCATCGAGACGGTCGGCCGGGAGACGCTGTCCGGGCTGCGGCGCATGCTCGGCGCCATGCGTCACGGCGAGCCGACCCGTTCTCTCGACCCGGCGCCCGGCCTGTCGGACCTCGACCAGCTCGTGGCCACGACGACGGACGCCGGCGTCCACGTCGAGGTGCGCCGGCTGGGCGAACGCCGCCCGCTGCCGCCGGAGATCGACGTCTCGGCCTACCGCATCATCCAGGAAGCGATCACCAACGTCGTCCGCCACGCCGGCACGAGCCGCTGCCAGGTGTCGATCGACTACCGGGACGACGAGCTGGCCGTCGAGGTCCTCGACGGGGGCCGCGGCCCGCGCCGCCCGCCGGAGGGCGGATTCGGCCTGGTCGGGATGCGGGAGCGCGTCAACCTGCTGCAGGGCAGCTTCTCCGCCGCGCCGCGCGCCGAGGGCGGCTTCCGCGTCACGGCCCGCCTGCCCCTGCCCGCCGAGGCACGATGACGGTCCGCGTCCTGCTGGCCGACGACCAGCCGCTGATCCGCACCGCCCTGCAACTGGTCATCTCCGACGCCGCCGACCTCGAACTCGTCGGCGAGGCCGCGACCGGGCTCCAGGCCGTCCAGCTGGCCGAGGAGCTGAACCCCGATGTCGTGGTGATGGACATCCGCATGCCCGTCATGGACGGGATCGAGGCCACCCGGCTGATCGCCCGGGGTCCCGGCCAGGCCCGCGTGATCGTCCTGACCACGTTCGACGAGGACGAGCACGTTCACGGCGCGCTCCGCGCGGGCGCGTCCGGATTCCTCGTCAAGGACATGGCCCTGGACGACATCCTCACCGCGATCCGGGTCGTGGCCGCCGGCGACGCCCTGATCGCGCCGGGCGTCACCCGGCGGTTGATCGAGACGTTCGCGGGCCGCCCCGCCCCCGATCCCGTGCCGGCGCGCGAGCTGGAGGGCGTCACCGAACGCGAACGCGAGGTCCTCACCCTGATCGCCCGCGGCCTGACCAACACGGAGATAGCCGCCGACCTGGTCATCAGCGTCGCCACCGTCAAGGCGTACGTGGGCCGGCTGCTCAGCAAGCTCGACGCCCGCGACCGGGTCCAGTTGGTCATCCTCGCCTACGAGGCGGGCCTGGTGTCACCGTCGAAGTGACGATACGAGGTCCCATCAGGGTGGAACTCATGTCCGGCGAGCCACCGCCGTCTCAGACCGTTGCGGGACAACCGGGCCATCAGGTAGGTGCAGCACATCATCGCCGGCCCGGCCCAGTACGGCAGGCCCGGCTCGACCCGTACGAGGAACATGACCCAGAAGAGCATGACGACGCTCACGTACCGCTCGACGAAGAAACGGCCGCGAATGTCGTCCCTGGCTCACCAGCGATAACCGTCAGGCGCAGGTCATCGTGGCCGAGTACGACGCTCCGAGCACCGAGCAGCTTGGCCACCGCCGACGGTCTCAGGTTCCCGGCCTTGGGCGGCGCGGACGCGTCACCCAGGGCGACCCGCTCCTGGGCCGGGACATCTCGGGGTGGGTCAGCGCGTCAGGAGGCCGGCGAAGATGTCTACCAGTTCGGGCCGGTCGAACGGGCCGACATGAGGTGCGTCCACGCTGCGTACGTCGGTCGGGTTGTCCGGGGTGAGGCGGTCGGCCTCGGCGATGAAGCGGTCCTGCAGGGCCAGAGGGATCAGCCGGTCCTTGGTGAAGCGGACGTAGGTGCGGGGGATCCGCCCCCAGGCGTGCTTTTCGCCCCGCGCGTCGGCCATCGGGATGCCGACAGGTTCGTCCGGCTGGAAGGTGTTGAGCAGGTGCATCACCGCCTCGTCGGTGAAGTCGCCGGCCAGGCACTCCTTGATGCCCTTGATCAGCTCCGGGTCGGCCGTGCGCCAGTTGACCCGGGCCACCCCCAGGACCGCCGGATCGCCGACGACGGCGGAGGTCACCTGGGGGAGCAGGCTGCCGGCGTTTTCGGGGGTGGACAGGTAGGCGTTCAGGCTGGGCAGGGTCACGCAGCAGTACGCGGCGACGTACACCACCCGCTCCAGCAGGTCGGGGATCGCGTTGCCGACCCTGCTCAGCACGATGCCGCCCTGGCTGGCGCCGGCCAGGATCACGGGGCCTCGGCGGTGGGCGCGGCGCACCGCCTCGACGACGCGTTCGACGTAGTCGTCGATGGTGAGCTTGGCGAGTGGAGAGGGCTCGGTGGCCAGCGCCTGAAGATCCTGCGGAGCCTGGTAGGAGCGGGGATAGAACGCCTCGTTGCCGTGTCCGGGCAGGTCCACGGCCACGGCGTGGTGCCCGCGCAGGGTCAGCTCGGTGAGCAGGCCGCTCGCCAGGTACGACGAGGAGTGGGTGCCGTGGATGAACACCAGGGTCGGCCGGGCTTCGTGAGTCATCGGTTTTCTCCTTCTTGTGCTGTTTCTTGTGCCGCATGACGCCACATCGGCCACAGGGTCGGGGCGTCGGCCACGCGCACCGGCTCGCCGAGATCCGCGAAACCGTGTCGCAGGTAGAGGGCACGGCTCCGGGTCGAACTGGCCTCCAGGTACGTGGGGAGCCCGTCGGCGTCCGCTCGCTCCAGGCGGTGCCGCAACAACGCCGAGCCGAGCCCGGCGCCACGCTGTCCGCCGATCACGCCCATGCACGGCAGGTAGAGGTGCGGCTCACGTGGGTGCCGCGGGTCCAACGCCTCTCCCAGGGCCCGCAGCCGCGCTCCGCTGTCACCGAAGGCCTTCGGCTCGAACGAGTCCTCGCTGAGCGCCTGATCGCCGGCCATCAGCGTCAGCCACACCGCGGCGCCCGCACGGCCGCCGGCCAGGTACGCCTCGGCGGCGGGATGGGCGAGCAAAGGGCGATAGAAGTGCCTCTGGAGGCGGCCCCGATCGCCGACCTCGGGAAAGAGCCAGCGGATCAGGGAGTGGTTCATGAACGCCTCGGTCAGGACGTCCAGCACCGCCTGCCGTTCCTCGCCGTCAGCCCGCCGTACGGTTGCGTACGACGTATCGTGTGTCATGTGTACAGCGTATTCGGGCTGTCCCCGCAAAAGCCCGTACTAAATGAAGAAAGTGTACTAGACGGAGCCCGAATGTGAACTAGTACACTCTACTGTCATGCCGTCCCCGACCCCGCCCTACCAGCGGATCACCGCCGAAATCCGTACCCGCATCCTGACCGGCGAACTGCGCCCCGGCGAACGCATGCCCTCCATCCGCCAGATCGCCCAGCGCTGGGGCGTGGCGGTCGCCACCGCCACGAAGGTGATGGCGGCCCTCCGCGACGAAGGGCTGGTGGAGACGAAGGTCGGCGCCGGTGCGGTGGTCACCGCCGACCGGGGGCAACCGGCCGCGCGGCAGCGGCAGGCCGGCACGCCCAAACAGGCACTGAACCGCGGACAGACCCTGCGCACCGCCATCGCGATCGCCGACAGAGAGGGACTCGACGCCGTCTCCATGCGCCGGATCGCGGCCGAGATGGGCGTCGGCCCGATGTCGCTGTACCGGCATGTCGCCGGCAAGGACGAACTGGTCATGCAGATGGCCGACGAGGTGTTCGGCGAGGCGGAGCTACCAGAACCGGGACCGGACGGCTGGCGAGCCAAGCTCGAACTGATCGCCCGTCGGCAATGGGAGCTGTGCCGCAGGCATCTTTGGCTGCCCAGGGCGGTCTCGTTCACCCGCCCGTTGCTGGCGCCCAGAGTGATGGAGCACACGGAGTGGACGCTGCGCGCGCTCGACGGGCTCGGGCTGGACATGGCGACCCGGATCCGCGAAGCGCTCACCCTGCACGCGCTGGTCGTCTCCGCCTCGCTGTCCATGGCGCAGGAGGCCGAGACCGAGCAGGAGACCGGCGTAACGCTCGACCGGTGGTGGCGGACCCAGCAAGAGCGGACCGGCGCGCTCCTCGGCACCGGGCGGTTTCCGCTGCTGGCCGCCATCGCCACGGAGACGGTGTCGGACGTGGACGCACTGTTCGAGTACGGCCTGGCCCGCCACCTGGACGGGTTCGCCGCCATGCTGAAGAAGATGTAGCCCATCCTCGGCGACCGGTCGCTTCGCGGCTTGTGCGACTGATGGCCGCGCCTCGCGTCGCCTTCGCCTAGGTCGTGAGGGCGGCCGAGGTGGCCGCCGGCAACAACGCGCAGCGGCGCGCCGAGACCGCCGACGCGGTGCTCGCCATCGTCGCCGACCGCGGCCTGGCCGCCGTCTCACTGACCGAGGTCGCCGCCCGGGCCGGCGGAGGAGCGGCCCGGGACCGCAGACAACACGCGCCGTCGCTTTTCCGACAGAGTTTCCGTTGGGGGCAGAAGATCAGCATCTGGGGCAGATGGCCTCGCGCCGGACGCGCCAGGTGAAGGTGGTGCTTGCCTGGCCGCCGCCGACGGCCGTGACCGTGACGTCGTAGCTTCCTATCGAGGGCGTGCCGGTGATCAAGCCGGTCGTCGTGTCGATGGTCAGCCCGGGCGGCAGACCGGTCGCCGACCAGGTGTAGGACCCGCTCCCGCCGGTGGCCTGCATCTGCAGCATCACGCTGTCCGGGAGGCGCGTGCTCTGGGTGCCCGGGTTGACGACCGTCATCGCCGGCGGGGGCGTGGGGATATCCGGCGGCGGGCAGTCGAGCCATACCGGATCAGACCCCGTCGATGCGGTGATGAACTCCGGAGACCCCGACAGGTATTGGACCGTGGCGGTCGCCCGGCCCGAGTAATAGCCGGACTCGCACAACTCGCCCGGGGTGGGGGCGCCGAGGCCGAACAGGGGGACCAGGGTGGTGTACTGCCAGACATCGGTGCGGCCGCTCACGGTTACGCCGGGGCCGGCGACCAGTCCGTGGTAGAGCAGCTCCACGGTGAGGTCGATGCGGCGCACTGGACCATCGCACTGGACCGTCGCGCTGTAGTTGACGGTCTTGGCGTCGGTCTTGCTCGGTGGGCTGCCCGGCGAGACCCACCAGCAGACGTGGCCGTCGGGAAGGTCGGCGGATGCCGGGGTGGCGTCGATGCGGCGCGCTGGACCGTCGCACTGGACCGCCGCACTGTCGTTGACGGTCTTGTTGTCGGTCTTGCTCGGTGGGGTGCCCGGCGCGACGTACCAGCAGTTGTCGCCGTCGGGAACGGCGGCGGACGCCGGGGTGGCCAGGCCCAGGAATGCGATGGAGAAGGCAGCTGCGACCAGGGCCAGGAGGATGCGGGATAAATTGCGATACCACAGATTCACACGCATCGCTGGATGCTCTCACGGGACATCAGCGTCGACAATGGGTGAGCCCGGGACCGGGAGGTGGGCCGGGGCGTGCACTCGAAGACAACCTGCTCACGCACGACTGTGGCGGGATGGGAGATCGCCGGCGGGACCGACCTACTGGCATTTCCGTGTCGCGACGTACCGACGCTCTCGGCCCCGGGAGTACAGCGGGCCGCGGGACCGTCCTTCGTGTGCATACTGCCTCTAAAAATGTCGATCAGTGGGACGGCGCTCCAGCGGCGGGCCACCTCGTTCTTGATCCGGCGCAGGTTACGCGGCTCGGGGGCGGCCTCGATCGGCGTCAGCTTGATCGCTCCCGCCTTGCGGTCGCTGATCTCCACCCAGTCCAGGGAGGGCAGCGCGTCGTTCAGCCTCGCCAGGGCGCTGGTCATCTCCTCGCGCAGGCTGTCGCAGAACTCTGTCGGATCCAAGGGCTTGTGCAGCTCGCGGGAGTGCTCGGCACGGCGGCATCTGCCCTGTGGCGGTAGTCATGCCGGTCGTCGCCCTCTCTGGCATGCCCGGCCCCGACAGTCCGGCCGATGATCGCGCCACCGTCGCCGGCGCCGTCGCCCGCCTGACCGCCGCCGGCGGCACCCGCCACCCGGTCGCCGCGCTCGACTGCGACCACTACGCCACGGTGATGGACCACTGGGCAGCGGTCGAGCCGACCACCTGGAATCAGCACCTGTCCGCGTTGGTCTCCTTCACCACCTGGGCCCAGCGCCAGGACCTCCTCGCCACCAACCCCGCCCGCCGCCTGGCGGCGCAAGATCACCCGCCGCGGCGACCGCGCCTCCCGGCTGGAGGCGCTGTTCGCCGACGACCGGCACGCACTCCGTGAGCGGGTGCTCTGGCGGCTCCTCTACGAAACGGCGGCCGGGGCCGAGGAGATCCTCTCCCTCGCGTCGGGGACCTCGACCTGGAGTACCGGCGCGCCCGCGTCTTCTCCAAAGGCGGCGCGCTCGCGTACGTGCACTGGGCCACCGCCATCGCCCGCCTCCTGCCCCGCCTGCTGAAAGGACGGCAGACCGGGCCGGTCTTCCTGACCGACCGACGCGCTCCCACTTCCGGACGAAGGGCTCCCGCAGCCGCCGCCATCTGCCCCATCACCGGCCGCGGCCGCCTGTCTTACCGCGCGCGGAGCACCTGCTCAAGACCGCCTCCGCCGAGCTGGACCCGCACGGCGACCGCTGGACCCGGCACCAGCTCCGGCACAGCGCGCTGACCCACCTGGCCGCGGCCGGCCGCCCCACCCCCGAGCTGCAGGCCACGTCTCGCCCCCCGCGGCCCGACGACGCACGCGCTGACGCCAGGCAAGACGCCTACAGGCGGTGTGTTTCTGGTACTCCGGCCCCGGGGGGGGGGGGTGACCGCGTCCCGGTCGGCGACACATGGCCGGTCCAGGTATCAGGGATCACGGGTCGTCGACGGCCCCGTTGCCGTGAAGCTCAGCAGCAGTTCGCTGACCGTCTCGGGTGCTTCCAGCATGGGCAGGTGCCCGACGCCGGGCAGCAGCTCGACCCGCGCGCCCGGCACCGCGTCGTAGCGGTGCGCCGACGACGGCTCCCAGCGGGGGTCGGCAGCGCCGAAGATCACCTGTACGGGGAGGCCGAGGGCGGCCAGACGCTCGGGCACGCTCCGTTCGGCGATGTAGGCGGTGTTCTGACGCAGCACCGTCCTCATCGAGCGGTAGGTGATGCCCCGTACGTCGGCGACCACGTCGTCCGGGAGGTCCACCGGGCGAACGGCCGTCGCGCTGATCCCCTTGCGGATCATCGCATCCGAACGCCTCGACCACAGGAGCGGGCCCAACGGCGGGGCCAGCAGCACCCGAAGGATGAACGGCTGCCGGAGGAGCGCATCCGGGCTCGGGCCGCTACTGATCAGCGCAAGCGATCCCACGAGGTCGCGATGTTGCTCGGCAAGCGCGGTGGCGACGTAGCCTCCGCTGGAGTGCCCGGCCACGGCGACGTGACGGAGGCCGAGGTCGTCCAGCAGCGCCGCCACCTGGCCCGCCTGCGCGACGCGGGCTGCCGACGTGCTGGTCACCGGAACCGGTCCGGGCCCGAATCGTCCCATCGTGATGGAAAAGCCCGAGTACGCGCCCGGGGCCTGGCCCGCGCCGCCGGTGGGAACCCCGATTCCACCGGCGGAACTGTCCGCCACGGCCAGCACGTTCAAACCGCACGTGGGAGACCCCCGACTCGCGGTCGACGGTGACCCGTTCACCTACTACCACTCGTGGTATCCCGACGCGGCCGATCCCACGGTGAGCCCCGCCCAGCCGGACTTCATCACGGTGGACATGGGGCAGGAGCGTACGCTGTCCGCGGTCCGATTCGTGCCCAAGCTGGCCGCCGTCTTCTCGGCTGCCCAGAATCCGGTCGTCAACATGACCGGCACACCGCTCAGAGGTGTGCCGGAGGTCAGCGCCGACGGCACCTGGTGGGCGCAGGTGGCGAGCGTGACCTGGCCGCGGATCACCGGGCCGAACGACGTCCACCTCAATGGCGTCAAAGCCCGCTACCTGCGACTGCGCGTGGACAACGGAATGGGCGGCGCCGCCGCGATCGCCGAGATCACTCCGTACGAATGACGTTGGAAGAGGTGCTGGTCCGCTGGTGAGAATCGCCACACAGCTCAGATGAGCGGCGTCGCCGCAGGCCCCGGGGGGGGACCCCGGCGACGCTCCGGGTTACGCACCGTCAAGGACTACACGTGCAGGCACCATCGCATCAGTTCAACTCAAAACTGGGCGCTCTTCGTCCTGGAGTAAGCAAGGTCCGCCGGGGGAGTCCATGTCCTCGGGCCAGGACTCCCCCGGAGGGTTCGGGCATTTCAGGCGGCCTGCGGCGCGGAGGCTGGGTTGCGGACCCATGCCGACGGCCTCTTCCTGGTCATTCGTCTGGTCATGAGCGTGATCGCGGTGATGGTCAGGTGGGCTTCGCTGTGCGACGGCGTTCCCGTGCGGCGTCGCGGTCGGGCTGCCCGGTGGCCGTGACCATGACCATCATGAGCAGGCCGAAGGTGTCCACGACCAGGTGACGCTTGCTTCCCGGCACCTTCTTCCCAGCGTCGTAGGAGCGGGAGCGGCCGGTGACGGTGGCCGCGGCGCGCACCGACCGGGAATCGATGACGCCGGCGACCGGGTTGGGGCAGCGTCCGGCGCGTAGCCGGATGGCGCGGCCAAGCTCATCACGGACCCGGTTGAAGACCCCGGCCCTGGTCCAGCGGCTGAAGAAGCCGAACATGGTCTGGTAAGGCGGAAAGTCGGCGGGCAGGGCCCTCCATTTGCAGGCGTTGTCGGTTACGTACCTGATCGCGTCGAAGATGTCGCGGCGGTGGTGCCTTTCCGGCCGCCCGCCCGTGCGCGTCTGGCAGTCGGGCACCTGCAGGTTCCTCGGTCGCCTTCGGCACGGCCATCAGTACCTCCGTCGCCGAGGCCATCGTCCGCGCCGCCCTGCGCAGCCGCGGGAAGGTACGCAGCTGCTCGGCCTTGCCCGCTCGCTCCGCGCGAGCCAGCAGGTTGGAGGAGATCAGCAGATCGAGCACGTCCAGGGCGTCATCGACCGAGGCGGTCTCGAGGTGTCGCACTGTGGCCAGCAGCGTCGCGCCCTGCCGATCGGCTGCCGGATCCCGCCGCGTGGGCGCCTTGGCCGCCAGCCCCCATCGGGCCGGCGCCCCTAGCTCGACCCCCGCGATGCCCCTCACCCTGGCCGGCGGACCGTGGTGAGCGGCACTCCTGGGACCAACCGCTTGATGGGCTCGTGACTCAGCGGTAGAGGTCGGCGACGGCCGCCAGTACCTGCTGGCGGGCGGTGCTCGCGGGGGTGACGCCGGTGAGCACGTAGGCGGCGAGCCCTTCGGCCAGCGCCACCAGGGCCAGCGCCGTGTCGCGGGGGTCGAGGGCGGCGGGGATGTGTCCGGCCTGCTGGTCGCGGGCGATGAGGTCGGCCATCTGACGGTGGAAGTCGGCGTACAGGACGCGCAGCCGGGCCGCGATGGTCTCCTCGGCGAAGGCGAAGGCGTGGAAGGACTGCCGCACGCGCATGTGCGCCTCGGTGGCGGCGTCGTAGGGGATGAGCTCGCCCAGCACCGTGGTGAGCACCAGGCGCGGCTCGGCGGCCTGCAGGTCGGCGCCGGCCTTGGCGCGGATGCGGGCGCTGGACAGCTCGTTGCCGCGCTCGAAGGCGGCTTCGATGAGTTGCCGCTTGGCCGGGAAGTAGTGCTGTACGCGGCCAGGTGAGATGCCGGCCTGGGCGGCGACCTCGGTCAGTGAGACGGCGGCCAGGCCGCGGTCGGCGACGATGGCGAGCACCGCGTCGGCGATCTCGGCGCGCCGCTGCGCGTGGTGTGCTCCCGGTCCCCGGCCCATGACCCCTCCCACCGTTTTTCGATGTGTTCGCATTGGATTATATGCTGAAGTCACGGTAAAACAATGTGATCGCATCGTCATATGAGGGGGAGGGCGGGTGCCGGTCGTGTTGGCGCTGCTGTGTGCCGCGCAGTTCATGGTGGTGCTGGACGTGTCGGTGGTGAACGTCGCGCTGCCGTCCATCCAGGCCGCACTCGGCTTCGACACCCGTCACCTGGCGTGGGTGGGCAACGCGTATGCGCTGGCCTTCGGCGGGCTGCTGCTGCTCGGCGGGCGGCTGGCCGACCTGTACGGGCACCGGCGCGTCCTCACCGCCGGCCTGGCCCTGTTCACTGTCGCGAGCCTGGCCGGTGGGCTGGCGGCCGCGCCCGGCGCTTTGATCGCCGCCCGGGCCGGCCAGGGGGTAGGGGCGGCGGTGCTGGCCCCGGCCACGCTCACGATCTTGACCTCTGTCTTTCCCGAGGGGCCGCGCCGCACCCGCGCGATCGCGATCTGGACGGCCGTCAGCCTGGCCGGCGGCACGGCGGGCAACGTGATCGGCGGGGCGCTGACCGAATACCTGTCCTGGCGGGCGATTCTGCTGATCAACGTACCGATCGGGCTGGTCTGCCTGGCCGCCACCCGCCGGTTGGCCGCCGGCCCCGACATGCGCGGCGGGCGGCGGCTGGACGTGCTCGGCGCGGTGCTGGCCACCGCCGCGCTGGGCGCGCTGGCCTACGGCCTGTCGGACGCGCCCGCTGTAGCGTTCGCCGGGGCCGTCCTGCTGGCAGTGTTCGCGCTGGTCGAGGTGCGCGTGGCGCGGGCGCCGCTGATCCCGCCGCGCTTGGTGTGGCCGCGGTCGATCTGGCTGGGCAACATCGCGATGCTGCTGGCCGGGGCGTGCCTGAACCCGATGTGGTACTTCCTGACCCTGTCCCTGCAGAACGTCCTGGGCTACGGGCCGCTGCAGACCGGGCTGGCGTTCCTGCCGCACACCCTGCTGACCATGCTGGTGGGCCTGCGCCTGACGCCATGGCTGATGCGCCGCGCCGACGATCGCGTGCTCATCGTCGCAGGGGCGCTGATCGGCGCAGCCGGCTTCTGGTGGCAGAGCCGCATCGCCCCGGGCCAGGACTACCTGACGGCCATCGCCGGCCCGGCCGTGCTGATCTCGCTCGGCGGCGGCCTGCTGAACACGCCGCTGACCGTCACGGTCACCTCGGGCGTCGCCACCGCCGACGCGGGGGCGGCATCCGGGCTGATGAACACCGCCAAGCAGATCGGCGGCGCGCTCGGCCTGGCCGCCCTGGTCGCGCTCACGGCGGGGCAGGACGGCGAACGTGCCGGCCCGGCCCGGGCGCCGGAGCTGGCAACCGGCTACGGACAGGCCTTCGCCGCCATCGCCGTGGTGCTGGCCGCCGTCGCCCTCCTGGCGGCCGCGCTGCCGCGACGGCGCGACGCCACCCCGGGTGCCACACGGCAAGGCGGGAGGCTGGAGACCTGAACGCGGATCGGGCCCTCCCCTCCGCCGACCAGCGTCGTCGGCGCGCCAGGCAGAAGTCAGCGGCAGGTGCGGTCGCGCCGCTGTTGTCGAGCCGGTCGGTGATGGACAGCAGCTCGCCCATCTCCTCCAGCGTGGGGTGTTCACGAGCGTGGTTGAGCAGCGACGATGACGCCCAGGCGAAGGTCGCTTCCCGAGATGCATGTGATCGTTTCCCAGCTGAGCGCTCAGGGGTTCAGCGTGCTCCGTCGGTCATGCGGACCGTTGTTACGGGTGTGGTTGTTCCAGCCACTCGCTGGTCAGCCTTGCTCCTGTAGTCTGGCCGATGACCGCGAGCATGGCGGCTTGCCAGTCGTAGTCCTCGTCGCGTTCGTCGAAGTCGACGAGGACGTCTGTCATCGCCTGCAGCGGCGCTCGCCCGACGCCGATGCGGCGATGCAAGTCAATGCCTCCGTTTAATGCCTCAGTCGAGGCCACCGGAACTCGGTCCGGTGGCCTCGCGGGTCCGCCTTGACCTTGACCCAAGGTCAAGGCGGATGCTGACCGCATGACGCATTCACACGCTTCCTCATGGGCCGGCATGGTGGCCGTCGACGACACGGCCCTGGCGGTCACCGATACCCGCGGCCCCGGTCAAGCCGTCGTGTATCTCAGCGGCTCCTATGCGAGCCAGCGCTCCTGGCGGCGGGTGATCGCCGAACTGGGCCCCCGGTGGCGACACCTCACCTACGATGAGCGCGCCCGCGGCAAGTCGAAGCGGTCGGCCGACTACTCCTTCGAGGGATGTCTGCGCGACGTCGACGCGGTCCTCGATGCGACCGGGGTGGAGCGGCCGCTGCTGGTCGGCTGGTCCTATGGTGCGGCGCTGGCGGTGCACTGGGCCGATCGCAACCCCGACCGGATCGCCGGTGTGGTCTCGGTCGACGGCGCGGTCCCCTGGGGGCTGACCGGTGAGGAGAACCGGGAGCGGATCCGGCGCGCGTTTCGCGCCATGCGGCTGGGGCTGCCGCTCGCGCGCCCCTTCGGCCTGGCCGCCTCGATGAGTGCCGCTCAGCACGCCCAGGTCAACATCGAGATCAACGAGGTGTGCGCCGCCCTCGAACCCGTCCTGGACCGGCTGTCCTGCCCGGTGCGATATATCCTCGCCTCCGGAGCCAACCTCGGCGGCGGCGCGGAGGAGATGGAGCAGATGCGCGCCTCTCTCGATCCGGTGCTCCACCGCAACCCCAACCTACGGGTCAGCACCAAAGTCGAGAGCAACCACACCCAGATCCTGCGCAAGGACTTCCGAGCGATCGCCGCCGCGGTGCGGGAGGCCGCCGCGGCCGCGCAGGTGCGAGAGGATCGCTGAGCCCATGGCCGCAGGGGTGACCATCGGCCAGGCGGCCGCGTTCGCCGGCATCACGATCAAAACGGTGCGGCACTACCACAAGCTCGGGCTGGTGGAGGAGCCCGCGCGCGACAGCTCGGGGTACCGACGCTACGGCTCGGCCGAGCTGTTGAGACTGGTGCAGGTCAAAACGCTCGCCGGCGCCGGGGTGCCGCTGGCCGACATCGGCCCGCTGCTGGACTGCGACGCCGCGCCGTTCGCCGTGGCACTCGCCGACGTCGAGCAGCACCTCACCGCCCGGATCGCCGCGTTGGCCGCACAGAGGGACATGCTCAACCGGCTCACCAGCGGCGACCGGACCTTGCTGCCCGACCGCGCCGTGGCGATGCTGGAGGCGATGCCGACCCTCGGCTTCACCCCAGAGGACGTACGCACCGCCCGGGAATCCTTCGTCCTGGCCAAGGCCCTGGTCCCCGAAAGCTTCGAGGACTACCTCGCCGACATCGAACACGCGCTGCGAAACCCCCGCTTCGTGGAGCTGACCAAGCGCAGCGCCGAAGTCATCGGCTGGGCACCGGATGATCCCCGCGTTGTGGAGCTGGCCACCGACATGGCCGAGCACTACCTCGCCCACCCCGACCACCTCAGGATCGTGACCGGTCTGCAGGCCCATACCGAGACCGCGACCCGCTACCGGTTGATCGCCCACCACGGCGAAGAACGCGACTCCGCCGCGGCCCGCCTGGCCTCGCTCGTCGAAGCGAGGCTCCGCGCCGGCGGTATCGACATCCCCCGACCGGATCGAGGCTGAGACCGACAGGAGCCGTTGGCAGAGAGCCCGTTCCCCGGGCTGCGGCCCGGGGAACGGGCTGAGGAGGGGATCGGTCCAGCCGCAGATGTGCACGACTCGGGGTCGAGCACATCGACCTCGAGTCCCTGCCGCTGCCCTTCCTCAACGGCGATCCCCAGGTTGCCGCCGCTTGGCGTGCCGAAGCTGCCAGGATCGCGGCCGAGCCAGCATGGGTCTGGACTCTGACGGCTGGACGATCTTCTTTGAAGGCCGACCGCGCTCATCATGACCAAGGCCCGCATGGCCACGGACATCCTGTCTGGTCAGACCGGAGACGCCGTCCTTAGCAACCGTCCAACGTCGAGGCCACCGCCTTCGAGTCGCTGCCGGCGGCCAGCCACGCCTGGGCCAGGACCCTGATCGCCGCCCTGCGCGACGGCGCAGGCCTGGTCGAGCCCGGCCCGGCATGGGATCGGCTCCGCGACGTGATCGGCCTGTTCTCCGACTACGTCGAAGTCGGCGAGCACCTGCTCGCCCGGAGCCTGGACGCTGACCTCGGTGGCGGCCGAATGCCGTACGGCGTTGGTCAGCGCTTCCTGCACCACCCGGTAGGCGGTGTGATCGACAGCCGGCGGTAGCGCGCCCCCGGTCCCGGAGCGGCGTACGGTGATCGTCCGGTCCGCGCAGGTGAGCTGTCCGGCCAGTTGCTTCAGGTCGGCGGTGCCGGGCTGGATGGCGGGCGGGTGCTCGTCGAAGGTCCGCAGCAGGCCGCGTACCTCGGTGAGCGCCGACTGCGACAGGTCCGAGATCGTCTGCAGGGCCTGCTTCGCGGGTGCGTCGCCGGGCCGCCGCGGCCTGCAGCCGGATCGCGGTCAGGTGGTGACCGACGCTGTCGTGCACGTTCCTGGCCAGCCAGATACGCTCCTCGGCGTTCACCACCTGCGCCACAGCTGGGGGTTCGCCGCCCGTTCCAGGTCGAGCGGCATCAGCCGCATTCGGCGGACCTGACCGCCCTCATGCCCCCGCGCCCTCCGGCTCAGGGGAGCGTCCGGCTTCAGCGGATTCCGGCAAGTTCCCACCGGGGGTCACGCGCAGGTCGGTGAAAACCGGCCAGCGTCGGCCGGCGCGGTCGCGAACGATCGACAGTGCGATGCCGCCGGTGTTGTCGGCGCCGTGGCGGCTGGGCGCGCTCAGCCGGATCGCTCCGTCGACCAGCGCCACGATCCGGCCTCCTCGTACCGTGAGCAGCACATGGTGCGTGGCGCCGGGTGTGAGCGGGTGCTCGGCGAGGACGTCCCCGCCGCTCCGGCCGCGGATGAGCTGGGCCGTGCGAGCGGACAGCCGGATGGCCACCGGCTCCCGCCCGCCGACGCGGGCGTAGAGGCCGGCGGTGTTCGTGCGCGTGGCAAGCCGGGACACCCGCGCTTCCACGGTGTAGTCGTCCCAGTCCGCCGAGCCGTAGGGGGCGTAGGCGGCGTACCTGTAGGTGTCGTGGCCCGGTGTCGGGTGCCTGCCGGTCAACGGGAAGCCGCCCGGCCTCACGGGTTCCCCGCTGACGGACGTCCACCGTTCGTGGTCTTCCAGCGGCGTCCCACGGGGAGGGATCGCGAGGCGCCGCGTCACCTCGCGCATCAGGTCGTCGGCCGTCGTGTCCGCCCGGACCTCCAGCCGCTCGTACGCCTGCGCCGCGGAGGACCTGCGGCTGGGCGGCATCGGAGGCGACGCGTGGTTGCTCATCGCCAGCACGAACGAGTCCCTGATCATGTGGTCGGCGACGGCCCCGCTCGTCGTGCCGGCCGACGGGGGCTCCGGCGGCCGGCCGTCGCCGGAGTCGGAGAAGGGGTAGGAGAACAGGACCGGCCGCGGCAGCCCATGCTGTCGGAACGCGCGGAACGCCGCCGCGAAATCGGCTCGGACGCGCGCCTGCCAGCGGGCGGGACTCTCCCACTCGCCGGCCGCGGGGGAGTAGACCCGGTGGGTCAGCGGCGACCCGGTCCGCCCGTCGGGCCCGGTCACGACCCGGGCGTGCAGGTCGTGGGTGTGACTCTGGAAGTCCCACCGTCCCGAAGCCGCCATCCGGGAGATCTCCTCCCAGGACAGGTAGTACGTCCTGCGGCCTACCAGGCCGGTGATGAGGAACGCCGAGGCCCGCATGCCGTGACGGGCCAGGATCGCATCGCCGTGGATCCACACGCCGCGCGCCCCGTCGTCGAACGTGATCACGACCGACCTTCGCGGCACCGGTCCGCCCCGCGCGTACGCGGCCAGCTCCGCCGCCGACAGCGTGTCGTACCCCGCCGCGCACAAGGCGCTCAGGTGCGACTCGAACTGCTGCGGCGTCACCGTGTACGGTCCGCCGTCACCGGGACGGATGTCGTGGTAGGTGAGGACGACCGGTGCGGCGCGGTCGGGAAGGCCGGCGGCCAGGCCGCGCCAGCCGGCCACCGCGTCGGCCGTGAGCGGGCCAGGACTGGTGGTCTCCTGTTCGGCGACCGACCTCAGATGCTCGTGCAGCCGCCAGGACAGCACGAAGGGCGCGGCCAGCGCCGCCAGCGCCACGAGCGTGAGGCTCGCCCTGACCAGCCGTATGGCGGCGCCGCGTGCGATCACAGGAGCTGCCACGGCAGCCACTCTCCTCGGCTGAGCACGAACACGTACAGTGCGCCGATCGCCATGGCGAGCAGCACCCCGGCGACAGGGCTGAGCAGCCGTCTCACGAGGCCCCCCGGAACCAGGTCGTGCGCCGGATCGTCGCGGCGGCGTACGGCAGCAGCCACGACAGCAGCACCGAGGACAGCAGGCTCATCACCAGCCGATAGCGCCAGCGCGACGAGCCGTCCGCGCCGAACCTGAACGCCATGCCCCAGAAGAATCCCTTGATCACCACTCCGGACAGATACAGCCAGGTCATCAGCCACATGCCGTTGAGCGGCGCCCACAGCAGGTGGCGGATCACGAGCACCGGGGCGGCCAGCACCCACAGCACGTGCACGTAATACAGCGCGGCGGCCCCCACCCCGCGCCTCCAGATGAACGTGCCGGTGAAGAAGATGTTGCGGATGAAGCTCTTCTTCCATCGGATCTGCTGGCGCAGGAACGGCCGGAGCCGGTCGGGCACCGTGGTCCAGACGCGGGCCGAGCGTACGTACGACGTGCGCCAGGCCAGCTCGGGATGGTTGACGTCCCGTACGAACGGCGAATCGGCGTGCCGCCGCTTCAGGTCGCGCCCGTGGTAGCGCTGGCCGAGGACATATCCGGTGAGCTGCCGGTCGGTGGCGAAACGGAACTCAGCGCCGAGAAAACGGTCCTCGGCCCAGGCGGGGAGGTAGTTGTAGATGGCGCCCCGGCGGAAGACCGCCAGTGGCCCGGAGACGCAGGTGACCGCGCCGAAGACCGACTCGGCCGCCTTGATCACCCGGAACTGGCCCTCGTACCACACGTCCTGTGCGCGGGAGAGGATGCTCTGCTCGGCGTTGAGTGCGCGCGCGTGCCCGCTGACGGCGCCCAGTTCGGGGTGCCTGACGAGCGCGGTGACGCAGCGGGACAAGGCGTCCGCGGCCAGCACGCAGTCGGAGTCGGTGAAGGCGATCACCTCTCCTTCGGCACGTTCCATGGCGCGGACGAGCGCCCGTTTCTTGCCGACGTTCTCCTCCAGGAAGAGGACCTCGATGGGCAACTCGCGGGCGAGCTCCCGCAGGATGTCCGGCGTGCCGTCGGTGGAGGCGTCGTCCACCACGATGACCTGCACGCCGTCGAGGTCTCCTGCCACCATGGAGTGCACGCACGCCTCGATGCCCGACTCCTCGTTGCGCACCGCGACCAGGAAACTGACGGTGGGCTGGGCGGGCAGCGGGACGAACAGGTCCGTGTCCCGGCGGCGGTGTGCGCGTGGCGGATGCACGGCCGGGTCGGCGTACCTCGTGTAGGCCAGATAGAAGATCACAATCGTGGAAGTGAGCACCAGGCAGCCGTAGCCGAGCAGGAGCGGAGCCTGGAGCACGTACGGGACGGCGCTGCCGAGGAGCAGGAGCAGCGGGAACAGCAGCACCAGCGTCGCCACCCGCCGGATGCCGTGCTGAACGCCGTGGTCCAGGCGGCGCAGCCGCGCACGGATCCGTTCCTCCCGGGATCTTCGGGGGGACGGCGTGCCGGGGGTGGTGACAGCGGGCGGAACAACAACGGATGGAGGGCGCACGAAATCCCCTGTGCTGGGCGTGAAGGAGTGATCGCCAGTTGATCGAGAAGCACCCTAGCCAGGGCCGCTGAGGCCGGAAAGGACTGACACCATAGCTTTGCGGAAGACGGGCTATGACGTGCCACAGGTGGCGTCGCGTCACAGCTCGGCTCGCGTTCCCCTGCCGGTCGGGACCGATGGTCAGGATCGATCGATCGGAGTCCCTGGATCGGACTGCAAAGATCAGCCGAGCGTGAACATCCTCGCGCGGATACGGCGCCGACTGGGAGGGTGGATCTCATGATGGAGGACTTGCGGGACGCCGAGCGCTGGCTCCAGGCCGCGCAGTTCGCTGGAGATCATGCCCCGCACTGCCGCGTGCCGGCGAACCCGTCGAAAGATCCGCAAGGATCTGATCACCCCATCGGCAAGCACAAAGGTCGCAGCCCCCCTCCAGCATCTATCCCACCCTCGCAGAACACGAGAAGGGCCAGCGCCACCCCGACGCGGTCGAACAGGCCCGCGCCGAGTTTGCCGCCTTCCACAAGGGGCTCTAACCTCGCTGACCCGCGGATCAGCCGTCAGCACCAACAACTACGACGAAGTCCTTTACCTCGAAATGGAACACTGCGTCACTGCAGGTCAATGGCGGGTTCGTTGGATTCTGCCCCATTGCTCCTAGGACCCCTATCTGCTGGCGGCCGACATCGATGTGTCCATCGGCACGTCGGCGACGCGCTCGACAACGCCTTGATCGAATCGCAGATCGGGCTCTGCAAAACCGAGCTGATCAAGCTCCGGGGTCCGTGGCGCAGCCTGGCCGAGGTGGAACTGGCCACTGCGGAATGGGTGGTCTGGTTTAACACCTGCCGCCCGAGAAGTTCGAGGCGATCTACTTCGCTCAGCATCACTCCGAAGCCCTAGCACTCAACCCAGGGCACACCAAAGTCTCCACCAAGCTCGGGGCGGTTCAGTAATTACCAGGACCTGGTTGCAATTGCTCCAGAGGTGTTCAGTTCTCAAGGCTGATGTGATGAACAAGGCGCCACACTTGCTGGTGGCTCTGCCAGATGTTCATAAGCCTGGCAGGACGGTCAGAGGGGAAAGGACGAGGCTGCCGCTCTCCCCACCAGAGAAGCACGAGGGTGCGACCTTCGGCATATCTCTGGAGAGCCTCTTGCCGTATGTACAGAAGGTGACCTCGCATGCGCGGCGGGGGCCCGTAGGACATGCTTGTGGTCACTCCCGAGCATTCAACCTGATGGAATTCCTGGGCGCGGGCTCGCAAGTCCAGGGCGCGGGAGATCTCCTTCGACGGGACGATGGCGCCATCGACATCGTTGAGGACGGAGTGGTAGCTCTCCCACGTGTAATGATGCGCGAGCACTTCGGCGGGAACGGTGACGCCGTCGCCCAGTCGCAGGGTTCCGCGGTAGGGGTCGTACGGATCGTCCTCTTCGTGGATATGCGCGAATGTCGGGTGCCACGGGATCTCTCCGGCGAAGGTGTAGTAGTCCCGGGGAGGCTCAGGTATCCAATTACGGCCTGGATAGTCGGCCGAGTTGAAAGCCGAGACAACGGTGTCGGCCTGGCTGCTGTCGACGAGGAGGGCGTTCAGCATGCCCCACACGTGCCGGCCTGGGGCTTGTGTGTCTGTCTCGAGGTGCCCGGCCACGGCAATCCATGGACCGGGGTGTCCGTCCAGTTCCTGAGGCTGCAGCAGTTCCGGCGGGACGACGACCTCACCGCTGGTGACCCAGTCTTCGAGGCCTGCCGGCGTCGAAGACGCCCAGTCCGGGATTGTGAAGGGCAGGGGCGGAAGGGGGCACGGGAAGGTTGGATCGATACCGAGATCGGGCAGGCGCTCCGAAGCTGGTTGGAGTTCGCCGCGATCCTGAAGTCTGCCTGCGGCCGCGTAGAACCCGATCCAACTGTACTTCTTGCCGTAGCGTTCGGCGTTGCCTGACAGTTCGCGTCGGGGGTAGCTCTGATGCGCGATGGTGCCGTCGATGTCGCCTAAGGTCGACGTGCGCCACCCCAGAGCCCAAATGCTGCCTTTGATCTCGGCGAGGACTTGCTGGTATCGAGGGTGGTTCTGGTCATACCTGGTGCGATCGTCGATAAGTCCGCCGACCGTGTAGTTCTCGAAATCCATGCGAAGCGCGTGGCTGACTTCCTCGTCGCGTGGGTCGTCCGCGGTGATTGGGTCGGGTGGCGGGCATGCGCCAAAGGGCAACTCGCCGGTGCCCGACCGCCCCTGCGGTAGGGCGTCGGGATAGTAGGTGGCCGCTAAGTGGGCGGCTCCCTGCACATAAAGCCTGATGAGCCAGTCGCTCGTCGGCCGTGCCGCTTCGGTGCCGATCAGCGTCGCATCAAGGCCGGTAAGGAACGACCGCAGAGCCGCGCTGAAGTCTTCATCGGGTAGTTGGTGCGCCGTGACGACGCCGTACGCCGCCGCCATGACACGCTGGGAAACGTAGGAATCGTTGATGTCGAGAGCATCAATGGCGAGGTTGAACAGGTCGCCAGGCGATCTGCGGCCGAACGCGTACAGGGTCCGGGTTGCCTGATCGCGCAGGTCTCGGACCGTGCTCGTCAGCAGCCACATCGACCATCGCGCGCGCAGCGCGTCACGGCGATCAGAAAGTGGTCTCTCCGCCATCCAGCGCTGTTCCAGCTCGCGCAGGTCGCGCGCCAGGTCCCTCCACCGGCCTCGGGCCCACTCCGTCCAGGTACGGTCCCGTCCGGCCACCTCCATCTGGCGCAACACCCGGTCGAGGAATTCGGCGTTGAGCGGGTGAGCGGGGGCTCCGCGCACCAGGTGCAGCGACTTGAACAGCTGCGCCTGGTGAGCACCTTCCTTGCGCGCGAGCGTCGCTAGCGCCTCCACAGTCGGATCGTCAAGATAGGACGGTTCGAGCGCGGTGCTCAATAGGAGCGCGCGCTCCCTGAGTTGGTCCTCCACCAAGCGCCACAGCTGCTGCTCGCGACGCCGTGGCAACAAGCCCGCGAGCGCGGTGAAGATGTCTTCCTCGAGGGGATGCCGGTGGTCACGATCCCCAGCGAAGGCGTCGGTGGTCTCCGGTGCCGACAGCCATCGCTCCACCGCCTGGCGATCCCGCTCGGCGATCAACGCATCGGCGATCAGATGTCCGGCCAGCGCGTCGAAGCTGATGAACAGGGCATCCTCGCCTGGCCGCCCGGGAAACGGTGCGCGGAGAAGAATGCCTTCCTGCTCGAGCATGCGGACGAGGCTGTGATCCCATTGTTGATCGGCATCGATGAGCCCGCGAAGTCGGCCGAACCCGAAGCCGTTGGCCTGGTGCTCCCACAAGGCGCGGCCGATCTTCTCAAACGCCGCGCGCACCTCCGTTCGATGGATGCGGAAAGTGGCGGGGGCAAGCTCGGCAACCCGGTCCGCTACCTGTTCCAAGTAGCGGTCGAAGACACCGGCAAGTGAGCCAGGCATCGCTTCGATACCTACCACGTCGGCGCGGTCGGGATTGGTCACCTCGCAGAAGAGGCGAAGCCCCAGCGGATTGTCCAGAAGAGTCTCCGGGAGATCCGCATCGGTGCCGTCGATGCGGTACCAGGCGAAGTACCGCTCTATCGCGTTGGCGCGATCCGTGTTGAAGCCTTCGACGACGAGCTGATGCGTCCCCAGGGGCAGGCACTCCTCGGTGAAGGCTTTGCGGAGCGTACACACGAGCAGCACGTGGGGATAACGCGCCAGAAGCGTGCTCACCGAGCTGAGCAGGTTGCGCCACTGCCGCGGATCCTCGGACTCGTTGAGCCCGTCGATCACCAGGGGAAGTCGCCGTTTGGCCCGCTCTCCGGCGGCGTCGAGCGCGGCCAGCAACGACTCGGTGTTCGGGCAGGGCCGTCCGTTGATGGAAATGGTGCGAGCAAGGTCGTCCAAGGTGTGCCGTACGGCGAGCTGGCGCCCTTGCAGGAAGATCCCCGCTGGTTGGTCCGTCCCGGCGCGGGTGATCTGAGCAGAAAGGTGGGTTTTTCCATTTCCCGCGTCGGCGACGACGGCGACCATGCGGACGCTGAGCTGCTCGTTGAGCGTTTTCAGCAAGGCGAGGGTGTTTCTGACATCGTCCAGTGCGTTTGTTGCCGGTGGTGCCAGCGGGCTTCGCACGTTTCGCAGGCGACGGAGAAGCGCGTGGTGCTCGGGGAGCAGTCGAAGACTGCTGCCGAAAAGCTCTTCGAGCGATTTCCAATCGGCCTGGGCAAGCGAGTCCTTCACCGCCCTCACGTGCTCATGGACGCTGCCGAGGAACGCCGCGAAGGCTCCTGTCGGCTCGTGCAGGTCGGGCGGGACGTCAGCCGGCAGCCGCCGCAGCAGCTCAGCACGTGCAAGCTCCAGTTCGTATCCTGCGACGTCGAGTTGAGCCTGGGCCCGGCTGCCGCCGAGCATCTGCTGGAGGACCCGCTCCGCATCGATCGGCTGATGCGCCTCGGGCAGCCAGCGGAAACGAACCGGGGCCACTGACCGCTCGTGCAGTTCCCCGAGGTCCTCAGGGGTGAGAACCAAGTCGCCGAAGTACGTGGCGCGGTACAACTCACCCGGCCCCGCCAGGTGCTCTTCGACGTTGGCGCTGGTCCACAAGGTGAGCCGCATGCTGCCGGCGATGGATTGCAGCCCGTAGAACCACTCCTGATCACCTTTCGTGAGCGGGTGACGAGTCCACAGGACCCAGTCGGTCAGCCCCGGAAGATCTCGCAGGCTGGTCTTGATGGCCTCCTCGATTTTGGCTCTTCTGGTGGCTCCGATGGCTCGTCCCGACGGCAGCTCGTACCAACGGCATTGCCAGCCGAACCAGCGGCCCGCCTGGCCGAGGGCGCACGGGCGGTCCAACTGGAGATGGAACTCGATGCCGGCCTGGTTCGCGGTCGCCTTGAAGTCCCCGTAGGCGGCGTAATGGCGGTGCATGAGGTGCCGGCACAGCATCTCGAAGTTGTAGGTGGCCGCGCCCGGCAAGCGGGTGAAGGCATCCCAGCTGACGCTAACCACGGCGAGGAGCCCCGTCATCGGCAAGCTTCTCCTCTTCGCCCGGATAGTCGTGTGCCGAGAAGACGTCGATACGCGCCCCCCTGCTGACGAAGATCTTCAGGATGGCCTGCACGTCGGACTCATCGGTGCGAATGACTATGGAGTCGCCCCGGGCGACGACCTTGGTGTCGTAGACGAGTTGCTCAAGATCAGCGGGAGACAGGTAGTGCACGTTGAGCGACATCAGAAGGTCGAGCATGGCCGGACTGAATCTCCGGTCAGGTTCGCCGACCTCGATGTGCCCGGCGTCGATATCCTTCTGCACGCCGGCCGCGAGCTTGTCGATCAGCTCCTTGGTGGCTTCGGCGTCCCCGGCCGAGGCGAACTTTCCGATCATGACGAGGTTCATGGAATGCTCGGAGCCGTAGCCCCACCAGATCTTCACGCGGTGCCCTCGCTCATCTCGCGTAGAGCGGCCAGCGCCTGCATGATGGTGCCGTCTCCGATCGTGACGCCGCTGTCGTCGTACGACGATCTCTTCAGCGTGCCGTTGGCGTCGATATGGGCGTATGCCTCCAGGGGTTCTTCCTGCGGGAGTGGTGCGGCGGCCGGCAGGCCATCGGCGGCGGCTGCGCTGACGGTGAGCGCCAGCGACCCGTGGTAGGCCTTCACCCAGGTATGCAGGGATGCCGTGGTGTCGCTGTCGATGCCGCTTCGGGCCGAGGTGGGTTGTTCAGGGAGAAGGAGGAACTCGCGAGCGCCGACCTCGGCAGCCACGGCCACGGCGTCATCCAGTTCACCGATGGTGTCACCGTTGACCACGTAATTGATGCCGAACGGCGCCAGCGTTCTCACCTCCGCCAACCGGTCCAGCAGCGCGCTGAAGGAGCGGCCTCGCAGACGCTCGTAGGTCTCGCCCACTCCGTCCATGCTGACCCTGACGAAGTGCACGGCGCCCTGCAGTCGTGAGCAGAGCGCGGCGTCGAGATGATGCCCATGGGTGGTGAAGGTGATCGCCAATTGCGTCTCTTCAGCAAGGCGCTGGCACAGTCGCGGAAACTCCCGTAGCAGTGTGGGTTCGCCACCACCGAACCCGACTCCCAGGCAGCCTTCCTGGTCAAGGTCGCTAAGCCAGCCAACGAGTGCATCAATGTTCAGACGCCCAGGCGTCTTCGGCGCGTAGCAGTAGGAACAGCGCAGATCGCACGCGTTGCTCAGCGCCACCGAGATCTGCCGTGGCGCCAGCGACGGCGAACATGGCCCGGTGCTCGACGGCTCCAGAAGGAGGTTGAGCCCGGTGCGCCGGTCAAACAGATGGACGCCGGATGAGGTCTGGCGAACCTTGAGCAGAAGCACCGAAATATTCTGCCAGAACCGACCTTCCTTCAGATGACCATGACGCACGGCTGCCGTCCGCGTTATGCGAAGCCGGCTGGCCGTGCGTCGCCCGGCTTGGAGCCGTCGCAGGTGGGACTTCGGTCCGATGACGGACGTGGCGATTCGGTGACATCCGTGGTAGAGGCGGGATCACCTGTACCGGGACGGCGTGTTCAGGGCGGCGTGAGGCCTCCTGCTCACGCAGCAGGGCCTGCGCCATGGCGGCGGCTGTGATGGCCGCCTCGCGCTGGTGTTGAACGGCCTTGAGCGCGCTCGCGCTCGGTCTCGCGTACCCGTTCCTCCCGGTCTTGGGCCTGCTGGCGCAGGGCGATGAGCTCGCCTTCCCGATCCGCCGCCAGCTGCTCAAGTTCGATGATACGGACTCTCGCCGCAGTGTGCAGCGCGGTGAGCTCGACGGCTCGCTGCTGGGCGGTGTCGCGGTCGTTTTCGGCTCGGCGCTGACGGAGGGTGGCCTCGTCGGCGGCCTGCTCGGCCTGGACGCAGGTGGACTGATGCTCGCCGCCCTGGCGCCAGGCGTCCTGTTCCTGCTCCTGGGCACGATCGCGCGCGCTCTCGCCTGGGTGGGTTCTTGGTCGGCGGCGGTGATCCGGGAGGTGGCTGTGTGCCCGGTATCCAGGGCCCGCCACGGCCGTCGTCGTTCGTCTTCCTCTGTCGCGACTGACTCCGCGGCGCCCGCCCTGGCGGGCTCTGGTGGCTCTCCCTCAGCGGGTCCGGTCCAGAGCCCGTGAGGTCAGAGCGGGCCGACCGGAGGCGCCTCGCCCGGTTGACGTCGGGGCTGGAAGGCGAAGCGCCATACCGGATGGTGACCGTGTTGCGCAACGGCGGCGGTAACGACGGCTTCGGCGGCTCGCGCGCCGGAGCCGGCCGGTCCGGGAGCGAGCCGCCGGGAACGCCATGCTCGCCCCCACCGTGACCAAGCGGCTCATCAGAGCATTCACCGAACAGCGCCACCCCTCCACGACCGGTGACGCCCGCAGACTTCTCGCTGAGCTGACCGACCGCGAGCACGAAGTCGTCCTCGCCGTCGCCCGCGGCCTGTCCAACCGGTAGATCGGTCGCGAGCTGTCCATGACCGAGACGACCGCCAAGGCACACTTCAGCCGCGCGCTGGCCAAACTACGCCTCGCCAACCGGGTGCAGGCAGCGATCCTGGTACACGAGGCTGGCCTTCTCTGATCCCGTTTCCGGCCCTCGCACGAATCCGCAGCGATCGGCCCTTACCCTGAGGCTTCAGAAAACCTTCGATTCTTCGACACCCGTCAGCGGACCTCGGCTGTCCTCTGGACAGGTACCTATCCGTTGATCCATTTGGTGATCGCGGAGCGGTCCCCGTCCGGGTTCCGAGCGCCGCCTACGGTGCGAAGCGCTGGTCATCCGGCAGGCGGTTCAGGGGACGGATGGCAGGGGTGCGCAGCCGCTCGATGTCGTCGCGCAGTTCTTCGGCGGGACGTAGGTCGTAGGCCATGGTCGTCTCCGGTCGTGCGTGGCCGGCCAGTTTGGCGGCCTTGATCGCGTCCACGACCGGTAGCACGTTGCTGATGAAGGTGCGGCGCATGTCGTGCGGCCGTACGCGGCGGGTGCCCGCCTGGGTGCTTCTCTTGGTCAGGATGTCGGCGATGCCCTGGGGCTGCATGTGCCGGGGCCTGCCGTTCTTGATCCGCGGGGCGCCGTTGCGTTCCAGGCGGGGAAACAGCGCTCCTGGGCCGTCGCCTCGGATGGCCAGCCAGCGTTCCAGCAGGCCGGTGGTGAACGACGAGAGCGGCAGATGCCGTTCCTTGTTGCCCTTGCCGACGACGCGCAGCATGCCGGTGGTCAAGGCGCCGTAGTCGTCCATCGCCAGGTTCGCGGCTTCGGCGCGGCGCAGGCCACAGCTGTCCAGCACGGCGATGAGCGCGGCGTCACGCGCGCCGGCCGGGGTTTCGTCGGCCAGGCAGGCGGCCAGGAGCGCGCCGATCACCTCGTCGGGGATGTAGCGGCCAGCGGGGTGGCGCTCGCCCTTGACGTCCTTGACGCTGCGGGCTCGCTGGTATTCCTCCCCGGTGATGCCACCCAGCAGCCAGGCTTCCTCCAGCACGCGGCGCAGGGCGCTGAGATGCTTGTTGACGTGGGCATCCGACCAGCCCTGCCGGAGGAGTTGGGCCCGCAGGTGCACGGTGTGCTCGTAGCGCAGCAGCCACCATGGCTGGCCGCGCCCGCTGACGCTGGCATCGTCGAATGGGCGGCCGAGGATGAGCCGGGCGATGCGGTCGAGACATCCGCCCATGGTGCGTCGCGACTCCTCGCTGTCCAGGCCGGCCAGGTAGGTGTCGTACGGGTCCTTCATCGCCGCGGCGGTGGCGATGCGGTTCTCGGCGCCCGGGTCCGCGGCCGCCGGCAGTGACAGCGCCGCCAGCGCTACAAGCCCTGCCTCCAGGTCGGGCGCCGCTGCCGGCGCGCCCTCAAGCACCGTCAGGTCATCGGCGGGTGCCGTCACCCAGGTCCCTCCTTGCCCGATGCGCACGGCCTGGCATCCCCTGCGTCACGCCTAGATCATAGCGGTTTTACCTGTGGGAGTCCGCATTCCCGTGGGTAAATTCCATGATCACTATGATTCGTGATGATCACGAACGTTTGGTTTCCGTTCGCGATCATCACTTTTCTGATACGGTCATTCGCATGGCAACCGGACATCAAGATCGCTCCGCTGCGGCCGGTCCCCCCGGTGACCCGTGGATCGCCACGCCCGCGGATGACGGCGCGGAAACCGACGGACACCAACCGGCCCAGGAGCCGGCGCGGTGCGCCGGGCCGGCCTGCGGCAACACGCTGCCGCTGGCCGTGACCAGCGCCGGCCGGCAGCGCGCCTACTGCTCCGACGCCTGCCGCGCCCGCGCCTACCGCGAGCGCCGAGCCCGGCACGAGGGCGCGATGAGCGAGGCCGTCCGCCGCACCGCCGCGCTGGACGAGCGGATCGCCCCCCAGCTCGAGCAGCACGCCGCGGCGACGATCCGCCTGGCCGAGGCGCTGGAGGAGCGCACCCGGCAGCAGCAGCGCCTGGCCGACGTCTCCGCCGAGCGCATCGCCGAAGCCGAACGCGCCGCCGACGAGGCCGCCGCCGCCAGCCGCGATGACCAGGAGACCGCCCGCCGCGCGCTCGCCGACGCCACGGCCGCCAGGCACGCCGCGGCCGAGGCACGTAAGGCCCGCGAGCAGGCAGAACAGGCCGCCCGCCAGGCCGACCGGGACAAGAAGCGGGCCGAGCAGGACGCCGACCGGGCGCGCGCCTCCGAGCTGCTGGCGGTGACCGAGGCCGGCAACCTCAAGGAGGAACGAGCTCTGCTGCGCGGCCGGCTGGAGCAGGCGGAGCAGGCACGCCAGCTCGCCGAGACCGCCCAGCAGGCCGCCGAGACCGCCCGCGCGGACGCGGAGGAACGGGCCGAGCAGGCCCGCCACACCCTCGCCGAACACCAGGCCAAGCTGGCCGAGCGCGAGCGCGAGCTCGACGAGCTGCGCACCGCCCTGACCCGCGCCACCCGCGACGCCGACCGGCTGCGCCAGGACCTGGACCGCGAACGCGCTCGTGTCGAGGCGGCCGAGCAGCGCGCCGAGCAGGAACGCCGGGCCGCCGCCGACGCCCGGACCGAGACCACCACGGTGCGCGAGGAGGCCGACCGGCTACGGGAGCAGCTCCGCGAAGAAGGCGGCCGGGCCGCCGCCGCGGCGCTCGAGGCGGCCGTGGCCGCCGCCCGGCTGGAGGCCGCCCAGGCCGCCGCCGGGCTGGTGCTGCCCGAGCCGGTCGACCTCAGCGGCGACCTCGGCGACGGGGTGCGGGGCGTGACCCTGCCCGAGGCCGGCATCCAGGCCGTCGCCCGACACCCGGACGGCGCCGTGGTGCTGCACCACCAGAACACCCGGATTCGGCTCGGCGACCCCGAGCACGCGGCCGCCCACGGGCAGGCGCTGGCCGCCGCGCTGCTGGCCGTCTCCTCCGAACGCCCCTGATCGCCCTGGCCGAACCGCCGCTCCCCCGATCGCCTGGCCACCGCGCCATCCTCGTGAAACGAAAGCGCGCGGGTCAACTCGTGCGGTACGCCCTCCACCCAGGGTTTTACATGCTGGAGGCTGATGTGCCGCAAGGCGCGGGTGACTACCATGCCTGAATGGTTCGCAGGCTTTTGTCCCTGACGAAGCGTCTGCGGCTGGCGCACCCCATGCTCGTCGACGGCCTCATGGCGGTGGCCCTCACCTGCGGGAGCTGGCTGTGGGCGGTCAACGAGCCGCAGCGGGCGACCTATCCGGCGGACCTGCTGTCAGGGCTGCTCACCGTGGCCGCGAACCTGCCGCTGGCGTGGCGCCGACGGGCACCGTTCACCGTCCTGCTGGTGGCTACCGCGGCCGCGACCGTCTACCACCTGCTGGGTTACCACTACGGCAACAACAGCATGGGACCGCTGCTGGCCCTGTACTCCGTCACGGTGCACCGGCCCCTGCCCTACGCCGTCGTCGGCGCGGTCCTGGTCATCCTCGAATGGACACATGCCTCGGCACCGCACCCCGGCATCCGGATGTGGTCGGCAGCCGGCCAGGCGATCCTCGTGGCCGGCTGCGCATGCAGCATCGGCGCCTGCGTGCGGCTGCTCGGCGACCGCAACAGGCAACTCGCCGATCTGGCCGCCCAGCTCCACCTCGAACAGGGCGCCGCCGCCCGGCGCGCCGTCACCCATGAACGGTTACGCATCGCCAGAGAACTGCACGACGTCGTGGCCCACCACATGTCCGTGATCGCCGTGCAGGCCAACCTGGGCAGCTTCATCGTGCTCGAAGACCCACCCGCCGCGCGGACCGCGCTGGACACGGTGGCAGACACCAGCCGAGAGGCGATGGTCGAGCTGCGCCGCCTGCTGTCCATCCTGCGCATCGAAATCGACGACAACGAGGACGAGCGCTACAACCCCGCCCCGCAACTCGACCGTCTCGACCCGCTGCTCGCCCGCATGCGCGCCGCCGGCATATCTATCGAGGTCGATGTCACCGGCACGCCACGCCCGCTGCCCCGTGGACTGACGCTGTCGGCGTACCGCATCATTCAGGAGGCCCTCACCAACGTACTCAAACACGCACCTGGCGCCCCCACCCGCATCAGCGTCCACTACGGCGTCACCGAGCTGAAGGTGACCGTGACCAACGACGGAGACCCGTTGACCACCTCACTCGTCCGCGACGGCCATGGGCTGATCGGGATGAACGAACGAGTCAGGCTCTACGACGGGACGATCATGTCAGGCCCCGAGCCGGGCGGCGGGTTCTCCGTCCGGGCGGTCTTCCCCCTGCCCGAGGAGGGCGACCAGGACGGCAGCGAAAGTAAGATCATCCCATGCTGAAGGTGCTCGTGGTAGACGACCAGGAGCTGATCCGTGCCGGACTGGTCGCGCTGATCCGCGCTGCCCCCGGCTTCGATGTCGTCGGCGAGGCGGCTACTGGCGAAGAAGCCGTCACGATGGCCGCGACCACCGATCCCGACGTGATCCTCATGGACGTCCGCATGCCCGGCATCGGCGGCATCGCCGCTACCGAACAGATCCTCGCCTCGCCCCCGCCCGCCAAGCCCAAGGTGCTCATCCTCACCACGTTCGACATTGACGAGTATGTCTACGAGGCCTTACGCGTCGGCGCCTCCGGCTTCCTGCTCAAGGAGACCTCCCCACAACGCCTGCTGACCGGCATCCAAACCGTCGCCAACGGCGACACTCTGCTCGCCCCCACCGCCATCCGGCACCTGATCGAAGCGTTCACCCCCGTCCCCGAGCGAACACCCGAACCTGCCGCAGGAGTTGTGTCGCGCCCCACCGAGATCCTCACCACCCGCGAAGCCGAGGTCCTCATCCTGGTCGCCAGCGCTCTGTCCAATCAGGACATCGCCGAACGGCTTACGGTGAGCGAGTCCACCGTCAAGACCCACCTCAACCGCCTGATGACCAAACTCGGCCTGTCCAGCCGAGCGCAAGCCGTCGCCTACGCCTACGAACACGGCCTGGTCACCCCTGGCCGTCCCCGCCGGTAGCCCTGTGCCCGCGTGCCGCCACTGTCGAGGACGGGTCCGGCTACCAGCGGCCTTGGTGCGTACGGTCGGGCCGTCCTCACCTACAGCACCGCCGTGCTGGAGGAGGACGTCGAGGTCATCGGCGAGGTAGAGCGCCCGAGATCTTCTTCCGCTCCGGCCTGCCCATGCCGGTGGGACCACGGCGGCGCAGGTGTGGCTGTGGCCCACTAAGTACCGGTTCTGGTGTGGTCACCGCATCCGCGTCCGGGTCTCCGGCGGCGCCTTTCCAAGCTACAACCGCAACCCCGGCACAGGTGAACCCGGCGCCACCCTGCGCGCCGCCGACCAGCAGATCTTCCACGATCTTCGGCACCCGTCCGCCGTCATCCTCCCGATCGGCTGGCTGTCACCACTCACGAAGGAGCCGTCGGTATCTCGCCACAGCGTGCCGCGCCTTCCGCTCCATCTCGGCCTCGTCGATCTCGATGCCGGGGCCGGGTCGGGCGGTGCAGGTGGCGTACCCGACCGGGAGGTCAGCGACGCCATGATGGAGACGTTCTGGTCTCGCATGCAGGTCGAGCTCTTCGACCGTCAGCGCTGGAACACCCGGATCGAGCTCGCGACGCGATCTTCGAGTATCTGAGATCTGGCGCAATTGGCAACGACGGTACAGCAGTCTGGGCATGCTCACCCCTTCACAGTTCGGGAACACGGCCGCTGTGGCATGACAATCCAGAAACGCGAGCCCATCGAACCCCGGGACGGTTCACGGCGCCGTTTTGAGGTACCCGACCGTTGACGCCTGAGAACTTTGCTACATCCACTTGGGCAAACCTCGCCGGCACCGGCCGAAGCTGCCCCCTCGTCTGATCAAGGCTTCTGCTTCGAGTTGCGGAAAGTGGGTTTTACCAACCTCATACCGAGCCAAAACTGCGACCGAGCTATGCCGAAAGCGGCTGAGACCGATCATCTTGCACGGCACATCGCCCATCAGTCGAGTGATTCCCTTGACCGACTTCCGCATGCCCGAGGGCTACACGTGGCGGGCGGGCACGTTCCTCCTCTGAACGGGGAGGGGCAGCCATCGCCACAAATATCAGTGCCTTGGCGTTGATGCATACCACTTCTGACATTGCTGCAGACGACTTCGGAAATTGACAGAGGCCCGCACTTATCACCACTTGCACCAAGGAGCGAGGAGCGTGTACTGCGAAAGGCGACGGTGGGGCCCCAATGGACGGTCAGCGTTTTGGCGCTCGGCAGCGCTTCTACTGCGCGAGTTTATCGCTAATCGCCCGTGTACCGCAGAAGTTGACCAGTGGATCAACCCGCCATGCGATATCCCGCAAAGGCGATCCCGTCATATTGTGCGGGCGGACAGCGGTGCCCTGCCGCCTTCCTTGGCGCAGGGGGAGACGTGCATGCCCGGAGACGGGTCGCCGAGGAGGGAAGCACATGCGATTACGAGGTACGGCAGTGGCCGTGGCGCTGGCGACGGTGGCTGCGAGCGCGCTGGTGTCGGCTCCGTCAGTGAGGCCGGCCAAGGCCGCCGTGGCAGCGGCGCCTGGCTCGCCGTTGTCGATCATTCCGACGTCCTATTCTGTCCCCGCCGACGCGATCTTCGTCGCTCCCACGGGCAACGACGCCAACCCTGGCACCCAGGGGGCCCCGCTGCGCACTGCGGGCGCGGCGGTTGCCAAGGCGGTAGTGGGCAAGATGACCACGATCGTGTTCCGCGCCGGAGAGTACCGTGAACGGCTGGGCAACGTCGCCGCGCCGGTGACCCTGCAGCCGTACCCGGGGGAGAAGGTCTGGTTCAAGGGCAGCTCGGAGATCCGGCCGGCCCAGCTCGTGGCCGACGGCAACGCCTGGCGGCTCGACGGCTGGAACCCGGGCAGCGTGTGCCGGGCTACGGCTCCGGCCTATGACGAGTGCATGAACCCGCTGCACTTCAACGACGACAACCCGGTCGGCGGGGATCCGCAGATGGTCTTCCTCGACGGCGAGCCATTGCGCCAGGTGGCCACCAGGGAAGAAGTCAGGGCGGGCACCTTCTTCCACGACGGGCCTGCGGACAAGACCTACATCGGCAGCGACCCGGTCGGGCGCAGGATCGAGATCACGGCAAGGAAGAGCGGCATGCACTTCTTCGCAGGCGCCGACGGCTCGATCGTGCGCGGGCTCGGTTTCGCCCACTACGGCAGCAGCCAGAACCAGAGCAAGGAACCGGCCGCGCTCATCGCCCAGGCCAAGGGCATGGTGTTCGAGAAGAACACGATCATCCACAACGCGGCGTCCGGCCTGCTGGTCAACGCCGACGACGTACGCGTGAGCGGCAACGCGATCGCCGAGAACGGCTACCTGGGCATCGGCGCGCACCGGTCGGCCGGCTTGACGGTCGAGGGCAACCGGGTCCTGCGCAACAACACCGAGCAACTCGGCTACTCACGGGGGTACAACCTGGCGGGCGCCGGAATGAACGCCACCCGGGTCACCAACGCGACCGTGCGCGACAACGTCTTCGAGGCCAACCAGGGCGTCGGCCTGTGGTGTGACCTGTCGTGCCACAACCTGACGATCATCCGTAACCTGATCCGCGCCAACTCCCACCACGGCTTGCACTACAAGGTCTCGGGGCAGGCGCTGATCGCCTCCAACGTGCTGGCCGACAACGGCAGCACCGGCCTGAGCATCCTGGGCTCGAACAACGTGCGGGTCATCAACAACACTTCCATCGGCAACGCGCAGGCGATGGCGGTGCAGGAGGACGTTCGGCCGACGTGCCCGGGCGAGGACGACGTCTGCCCGACCGACGCCGAAAAGGCGCTGGGCATCACCTGGGACACCGCGGACATCACCCTGATGAACAACGTGATCGCGGGCGGCACGAGCACCGCGCCGCTGGTCAACACCACGGACAACAACACTGGTGCGTCGGGGCGCCGGGTCGGCGCCGACGGCATGATCCCGGCCGCTCAGATGCACCACAACGGGTACTCGCGCACCGCTGGCGACACTCCCGGCACCCTCGTGCAGTGGTCACGGGTGACCGGCTCGAGCATCCACCACACCTCGCTGGCGGAGTTCCAGGCCGCGACCGGCCGCGACGCGAACTCTCGCTATCAAGAGACCAGCTACGTGGGCAACGCGCCGGCCGGAGACTACCGGCTGGTGCCGGGGAGCCCGGCCGAGTCGGCAGGCGCGGCGCTTCCCGCCGACGTCGCCGCGGTCCTCGGCGTGCCGTCGGGTGGGCCGGTCAGGCTCGGCGCGCTGGCCTGGCCGAACGAGCCGGCCAAGACCGAGTTCGTACGCAATGGGACGCTGGACGAGCCGTCGACCACGCCGTGGTGGTCGGCGGGCAACCCGGCGCTCGCCGTGGAGAACGGTGAACTGCGAGCGAGCGTCGCGGAAGGCGCCGCCGAACCGGGCGACGCCGTCGTCACGCAGCTCATCGGCAGCCTGATCAGCGGGCGCACCTACACGGTGTCCTTCGACGCTCGTGCCTCGGCCGACGTGGCCGTCCAGGTGGCGGTGCAGGAAGGGGACGCGCCGTACAGCGCCGCGCTCGCCCAGAGCGTCGAGCTGGAGACGGGCCGTCAGCGCTACTCTTTCCCGTTCACCTCCACGATCGACACCCCTGCGGCCGAGGTGGCCTTCCAGCTCGGGGGCAAGGGCGCCATCACCGTCCACCTCGACAACGTCTCCTTGGTGGAGAACACCTGGGGCGTGTCGAAGGAGCCGAAGCAGACCGAGGCGGAGGCCCTCGCCGCCGCGACGGCGACCGGGCAACTGGTGGAGGTGCTGTCGGAACGCGGCGAGACGCGCGAGGTTTACGCCACCCCCGACGGCAGCTTCACCTCCAAGGAACACTTCCAGCCGGTCCGCGTGGTCAAGGACGGCGCCTGGACGCCCGTCGACACCAAGCTGCGCAAGCTGGCCGACGGGTCGATCGTGCCGAACGCGACGCCGACGGAGATACGGCTGTCGGGCGGCGGCACCGGCCCGCTGGTGACGATCAACCGGTCAGGCCGGCCGATGTCGCTGACCTGGCCCACGGCGCTGCCCAAGCCGTGGCTGGACGGCGACTCTGCCGTCTACCCCGGCGTCCTGGGCCCGGACGTCAACCTGCAGGTGCGGGTGGAGCCGGAGGGCTTCTCCCACGTGCTGGTGGTGAAGACCGCTGCGGCGGCCAGGGATCCCCGCCTGGCCAGCATCAAGCTTGGGCTGTCCGCGCCTGGCCTCAGCGTGCGGACGGCGGCGGACGGCACCCAGCAGGCGGTCGACGAGACCACCGGCGGCGTGGTCTACGAGGCCCCGGTGCCCATCATGTGGGACTCCACCGCGCCCGCCACCCAGCAGGCGCGGGCGGCGACGGCCGGCGACGAGGAGACCCCCGGCGAGGACCTGACGGACGGCGGCGTCGTGGAGGCCTCGGCCAGCCAGCCGGGCGACACCTCCAAGATCGCCGCGGTCGCCGCGAGCGTGACCGGCGGCGAGATGACGCTCAAGCCGGACCCGGCCCTGCTCACAGGCGCCGACACCACCTTCCCCCTCTACATCGACCCGATGTGGGACACCCCCCGCGCCTCGGCCCGCCTGATGGTCTCCAGCGCTGGATGGACGAAGTACAACTTCGACAAGAACGAGGGCATGGGCCGCTGTCCCCGCGACTACCCGCCTGCCGGGAGCTACTGCAACGGCTGGTACGAGAAGCGATTGTTCTATCGCGTCCCGACCGCCAGGTTCGCGCACAAGCAGATCATCTCGGCTGAGTTCCACGTGCAGGAGACCTTCGCGACCTCGTGCAGGAAGCGGATCGTGGACATTCACTTGAGCAGGAGCTTCGGGGTGGGCTCTACCTGGAACTCCACTTCGGACAACTGGCTGCGCCGGTTGGACAGCAAGAACGTGGCCAAGGGATGGAGTTCTGGCTGTCCCGCAGGTGACGTGCTGTTCAACGTGACCAGCGCGGTGCGGGAGGCGGCCAGGAAGGGCTGGTCGAACACCACTTTCGGCCTGCGTGCCCGCGACGGCGAAGACCAGCTCGCCTGGAAGCGGTTCGACCGCAACGCTTTCGTCCGGGTGCACTACAACAGCCCGCCGCCGCAGCCGAAGATGAGCCAGTTGTCCTCCAGTCCCGGCGGCGCCTGCCGTGGCCCGGCCGGCCCCGCCAGGTTCAACCGCCTGCCGACCCTCTTCGCCAAGAATCTCACCGACCCTGACAACAAGGGCGTGGAAGGGGAGAAGCTCAAGGCGCAGTTCCAGGTGAAGTGGACGGAGAACGGCGTCCAGAAGGCCAAGAACCTCGGCACCGTCAGGAAGATGTCGGCCAACGGCCCGCGCAAGTCCTCCTTCAGCGTCGTGATCCCCAGCGGCGTGGTCCCGCAGGGCGTCGTCGCTCACTGGGGGGTCCGCGCCTTCGACGGGCGGGCGTGGAGTCCGTGGAGCTGGGACGGCAACGCCACGGCCTGCTACTTCGTCTACGACGCCAGGGCCCTGACCGAGCCGAAGGTCACCTCGACCGGCGCCGACGGTTACCCCGCGCTCGACCCGGCCAACCCCAACCAGGTCCCGACCGATGGCGTAGGCCGCTACGGGACGTTCACGATCGCCCTCGACGCCCGGGTCAGCAAGTACGCGTGGGCGATGAACACCGATCCCGCCGAGGGGACGGCGAAGACCAAGACGGCCGCCACCGAGTCGATCAAGGCGATGCCCACGCATGCGGGGCTGAACACGCTGTACGTGACGGCGTGGGACGCGGCCAACAACTGGTCGACCGGGACCTACGAGTTCTGGGTCGCCGACGGCAAGGGCCCGAAGGCGCACTGGAAGCTCGATGAGGCGGCGGGAGCGACCCGGTTGGCCGACACCCAAGGCGCCTATCCGGCGGTGCCGCAGGGCGGCGCCGTCCTCGGCGTTCCCGGAGCGCTGGGCACGGCGATGCGCCTCAACGGCGCCGGCGCCCACGCGGCCACGAGCGGCCCGGTCGTGGACACGACCAAGAACCTGGCCGTCTCGGCGTGGGTGAAGATCCCGGCCACGTTGCCCACGACCCATTTCGTCGTGGCCAGTCAGGCTGGCACGCAGAACGCTGGCTTCTATCTCAAATACGACCCGGCCGACAGGAAGTGGAGGTTCTGGCGGACCCAGTCCGACTCGGTCGCCGACGGTTCCGGCACCGCGATCTCCCTGTCCCCGGCCAGGCCGGGGGCCTGGACCCACCTGGTGGGTGTGCAGGACGTGGTGACCAAGAAGCTGCGCCTCTACGTCAACGGTGTGGAGGGGGTTCCGGGCGAGATGGGTTCTGCGGCCTGGGGGGCGGGTGGCGCCTTCCAGATCGGCCGGGGCGTGTACAAGGGGCAATTCGGCGATTACACGCCGGGCCCGGTCGACGACGTCCGCGTCTTCGATCGGGTGGTGACCGCCGACGAGGTGCAGGACCTGTACACGATCAAGCCCGTGGTCGAGAGCACGTGGCACCTCAACACCGCCACCGGCACCCCGCCCAGCAGTTCCGACACGGGACAGGGCGTCGCCTACCCGCTGACGCTCCACGGCGCCGCCAAGATCACCACGGACTTCGCCAAGGTGCTCGTGAAGTCCCCGGCCGGAACCCCCAGCGGAGCGCTGGAACTGCCGGGCGGCAACAACGACTACGCCGCGGCGACCGGACCGGTGATCGACACCCGCGACAGCTTCACCGTCTCGGCATGGGTGTCCACTCCCGGAGAACCCAGCAGGCCGATGACCGTGCTGGGCCTGGCGGGATCGCACAACAGCGCGATCACGGTCAGGTACGACCCGGGCAAGCAGCGCTACGTGCTCGACGTGCCGGACAAGGACGGCGCCGGCGCGGCCACGGCCAGCGTGGAGCACTCCATGTTCCACCAGGGCAACTTCGGCGACTGGGACCACGTCGCCGTCACCTACGACGCGACCGAGGGCACGGTCACGTTGTGGGTGAACGGGGTGAAGGAGGCCGCAGGCGAAGCGGAGAACCTGTCCTTCCGCCACCGCACCCGGCCCTTCGGCCCCATCGCCTCGCTCCAGGTGGGCCGGAGCCTTTCCAACGGTGCCTACCCGGCAGGCAGGGCTTGGTCCGGCGTGATCGATGACGTCTGGGTGCTGCGTGGCGTGGCCTCACAGCAGCTCATCGACATGCTGGCGGTGCCGACGGAGATCGCCTCGATTCCCGGTTGACCCGGCGCGGGCCGGTGGCCTTGCCGCCACCGGCCCGCCCTCTGTCTGACTCCACGACTCGTTCGGAGGTTTCGCATGACTGTCCGCGGTGTCATGACGCGGGTGGGATCTGGGCCGGTCCGCCGGCTCCTTTCCTCAGGACTCACGATTGCCCTGGTGGTCGGGCTGCTCGCGGCCACGCCGGCGTCCGGCACGGCCCGGATCGCCACCCAGGAACCGCTCAGACCGGTCGACCACGAGGTCGTGGTGCCCGGCACATCCTTGAAGGTCACGCCGCGCAAGGGCTCCCCGCGTGCTCCTGACCCGGTCGTACGCTGGCCGGCTGCTGGGGAGGCCGAGGTCGCGCTCGGTGGTGATCCCCGTGCCCGGCACGCGAGCGACGCCCAGCGGGCAGGCGAGCTGCCGATCTGGGTCTCCGCCCCGGCGACGGCGGCCGCGGGCGCGCAGGGCCTGGCCGCCGAGCCCGGCAAGGTACGGGTGCGGATGCTGGATCGCGCGGCCGCCGCCCGCGCCGACATCAGCGGCGTGGTGTTCACCGTCGGCCAGGCGGCCGGCCCACCGCGCAAGGTGGGCCTGCGGCTGGATTACTCCGGGTTCGCCGAGGCATTCGGCGGCGCGTTCGGATCGCGGGTGCGGCTCGTAGGCCTGCCTGCGTGCGCGCTGACCACCCCTGACGTGCCGGGATGCCGGATGAGCACGCCGCTGCCTTCGGCCAACGACGTCCGGGCGAAGACGGTCGCCGCCGACGTCAACACCGCCGCCGAACCGGCCGTGTTCGCGGCGATCGCGGGCGTGGAGAGCTCTCGCGGCGACTACAAGGCGACCGAGTTGGCGGCCTCGGCCACCTGGCAGGTCGGCACCCAGACCGGCGACTTCACCTGGTCGTATCCGCTGCGGATGCCTCCAGTGCCCGGCGGGCTCACCCCCGAGCTGGTCGTGGCCTACTCCTCCTCGTCCATCGACGGGCGAACCTCCAGCTCGAACAACCAGGGCTCCCAGGTCGGCGATGGCTTCGACCTGTGGCCCGGCTACATCGAACGCAAGTACCGCTCATGCAAGGACGACGGCGTGCCCAAGGACGCCACCTACGACGTCCACCCGATGGACCTGTGCTGGGGCTACGACAACGCCGTGATGACGCTCGGCGGCAAAGGCGGCGAGCTGGTGCAGTCGGGCGAGAACGAGTGGCGGCTGCGCAAGGACGACGGCACCCGCATCAGGAAGGTGTCCGGGACCGACACCGACACCGCCAACGGCGACGACGACAACGAGTACTGGGTCCTCACCGCGCCGGACGGCAAACGCTACTACTTCGGCAAGAACCGGATGAAGGGCTGGTCCTCCGGCAAGGCCGAGACCAAGTCCACTTGGACCGTGCCCGTCTTCGGCGACGACTCCGGCGAGCCCTGTCACGACGACACCTTCGCCTCGTCGTGGTGCCAGCAGGCCTGGCGATGGAACCTCGACTACGTCGAGGACCCGCACGGCAACGCGATCGTCTACTACTACGAGCAGGAGGGCAACCACTACGGCCGCAACCTGAGGGCCGAGGACGACACTCCCTACGTCAGGGGCGGCTATCTCAAAGGCGTCGAATACGGGCTGAAGGCCGCCAACCCCTATCCGGCCAACGCCCCCGCCAGGGTGGACTTCAAGGTCGCCGAGCGGTGCCTGCGCTCGGCCGGGGACTGCGCCGAGTCGAAGATCGACGACCATCCGGCCTACTGGGAGGACGTTCCCTGGGACCTCAACTGCGCGGCCGGCACCAAGTGCCAGGACTACAAGGGGGCGTCCGCCCCCACCTTCTGGACGCGCAAGCGGGTCGTCGAGGCCGCGACGAAGGTCATCCAGAGCGACGGTTCCGGTCACCGTACCGTGGACTCCTGGGCCTTCGCTCACGACTGGGGCACCGCGGACGTGGACCGGCAGCTGCTGCTGAAGTCGATCGTGCATACCGGCCATGCCGGGCCCGCACCGGTGGTGATGCCGCCGGTCAGCTTCGCCTACACCCAGCTGGCCAACCGCGTCGACGCCCTCGGTGACGACATCGGCCCGTTCATCAAGAACCGTGTCGGCTCCGTCACCAACGAGACCGGCGGCGTCCTGGACGTCACCTACTCCGTGACCGACTGCCGCGTCGGCGACACACCCAGCCCGCCCGCCAACCACCGCCGCTGCTTCCCCGTCATGTGGGAGCGCACCAGCGGCGACGCCAACCCGACGCTCGACTGGTTCCACAAGTACGTGGTGACCCAGCTCGTGCAGACCGATCTGACGGGTGGCTCCCCCGACATGGTCACCGCCTACGACTACAGCATCGGCAAGCCCGCCTGGCGCTTCACCGACGACGACGGGCTGACCAAGGAGAAGTACCGTACCTGGTCGCAGTGGCAGGGCTACGACAAGGTCCGGGTCCGCACCGGCGCGACCAGTGCCGCCCCGACCCAGACTGACCACTGGTTCTTCCAGGGTATGGACGGCGACCGTCTGAACGCCGACGGCGGCACCAAGAAGGTCACCGTCAACGACGGCGAGGGCGGCTCCTACGCCGACCACGAGTCGCTCCAGGGCCTGACCCTCAAGAAGATCATCTACGATAAGGCCGGCGGCGAACCGGTCGGCAAGACCATGAACAGGCCCTGGCATCACCAGACCGCCTCACGCACCCGCACGATCGACAAGGGCACGATCACCGCCACCGCCAACCTCACCGGCGTCGCGGGCACCCGCACCCTGACGAAACTCGATGACGGCTGGCGGGCGACCAGGTCGAGCGTCAACGCCTTCAACCTCAGCACCGGCGCGCCCAGCCAGGTCGACGACGAAGGCGACCTGGCCGTCACCGGCGATGAGAAGTGCTCCACCACGACGTTCACCGCCGACGGCACCCGCGTGCTGGCCAAGCCCGCCCAGGTCACAACCGTGGCACGGCGCTGCGCCGACACCCCCGACCTGGCGAAGGACCTGATCTCGCAGGAGCGCACCTATTACGACAACGGCGCCTTCACAGCGGCGCCGAGCCTGGGTGACGCCACCCTCGTGGAGAAGGCGAAGCAAGCCACGGCCACCGCCGTGACGTCGCTGGCCGCGACCCGTACCACTTACGACGCCCACGGCCGCCCGACAACGGTCACCGACGCCGCCGGCAGGACCACGACCACGAGGTACACCGAGACCCGCGGGCTGACCACGAGGATCGAGGAGACCGGCCCACCCGCGAACGCCGGCGACGCCACGACCGCGCACACCACCGTGAAGGTGCTCGACCCGGCCTGGGGCAGCCCCGTCAGCGACACCGACGCCGGAGGCAGGACCACGACGATCCAGTACGACGCCGCCGGACACCTGACCAAGGTGTGGCTGGGCGGCCGCCCGTCCTCCGCCGTGCCGGACAAGGAGTACGACTACCTCATCCGGCCCAACGCGGTCGTGGCCGTCTCCGCCAAGGCACTCACCGCAGCAGGCGGCCAGGAACAGTCGTACACGCTGTACGACGGATGGCTGCGGCAGCGGCAGGTCCAGGCGGCGGGCCGCGACGGCACGACCAGGGGGCGGGTGATCTCCGACACCTTCTACAACGCCTCCGGCCAGGTGGACCGCACCTACGAGAGCTACTACGCCGACGGCGAGCCGCGGCCGGAAGTCTTCGGCGTGGCCGACCCCGGCAAGATCGAGACCCAGCACGTCCACGAGTACGACGGCCAGGGCCGCGCGACGGCCGACCGGCTGCTCGTGGGCAGCAGCGACGCGCAGGAGAAGTGGCGCACCCGCTACGAGTACGGCGGCAACTGGACCAAGGTGACGCCGCCGGCGGGCGGCACGCCCGTCACCACCTACACCGACGCCCACGGCCGCACGAGCGAGATACGCGAGCACCGGGCCGACGGCTACCTCGCCACCACCTTCCGTTACGACCACCGCGGACTGGAGTCCTCGGTCACCGGGCCCGGCAACCACATCTGGACCACGACCTACGACCTGCGCGGCCGCAAGATCCAGACGTCCGACCCGGACAAGGGCGTCACCAAGTTCACCTACAACGACGTGGACCAGCTCATCTCCACCGAGGACGCCAGGGGCAAGAAGCTGTCGGTCACCTACGACGGCATCGGCCGCAGGACCGGCCTGTATGACGCCACCACGGCCAGCCCTGGCGTCAAGGTCGCCGAGTGGGTCTACGACACCGTGCGCAAGGGCCAGCTCACCAGCGCCACGCGCATCGTGGGGACGGCCAGGTACACCACCCAGGTCGACATCTACGACAACCTGAACAGGCCCACGCGCAGGCGCCTCCTGCTCCCGAGCAGCGAAGGAGCGCTGGCCCCAGAAGGCGGATACGTCTTCGACACCACCTACAACCTGGACGGCAGTGTCAAGGCCGCCAGCAGCCCGGCCGCCGGCGACCTGCCGGCGGAGAACACGGCCTTCACCTACGACGACCTCGGCCGGCTGGCCGCGACGGGATCCAACTTGTCGACCTACCTCGTCGGCGTCGACTACACCAAGACCGGCAAGCAGATCGGCCAGCGGCTGTCGATCGGCGCCGCCGGCAAGCAGGTGGACCAGACCTTCACCTACGAGTACGGCACGCAGCGGCTGCGGAAGGCCACCACCGCACACGCCGGCACGGCCGGGACCGACCGTAGCGTGGAGTACCGCTACACCGACTCCGGTAACTTGCTCCAGGCCGTCGACACCTCCCGGGACGGAGTGGACAACCAGTGCTTCCGCTATGACGACCTGCAGCGGCTGGTCGACGCCTGGACCCAGGACGGCGCCACGTGCGCGGCCGACCCGGGGCAGGCCACGATCGGCGGGCCGGCGCCGTACCGGGTGAACTACACCTACGACGACACCGGCAACCGGACCGGGGAGACGCATTACGGCGCGGGGCCCTCGGGCGGCACGCAGACCGCCACGCGCGGCTACCGCTACGCCGGCAACCCTGGAGTCGACCCGAAGTACAAGGGACACCAGCTCGCCGACGTGAACGGCAACCCCGAGTCGTACGGCTACGACCTGGTCGGCAACACCACCGAGCGCAGAACTTCCTCCGGCAACCAGACGCTGCACTGGGACGCCGAAGGCGAGCTGACGAAGGTCGTCGACGACAAGAAGGGGGAGACCACCTTCCTCTACACCGCCGACGGCGAGCGGCTGCTGCGCCGCGACCCGGCGGGCACCACCCTCTACCTGCCCGACATGGAAGTGCGGCTGGCCAAGGGCCAGAGCGCCGCCAAGGCCGTCCGGTACCACCGCAACGCCATGCGCACCAGCGCCGGCGTCGCCTTCCTCGTCAACGACCACCACGGCACCGCCGAGCTGGCCATCAACGCGATCGACGGCTCGGTGAGCCGGCGCCGCTATACCCCGTTCGGCCAGCTACGGGCCAGCAAGGGCCAGTGGCCTGCCGGCAATGAGAAGGGTTTCGTCGGCGGCATCGTCGACTCCACCACCGACCTCACGACGCTCGGTGCGCGCGGCTATGACCCGAACACCGGCCGCTTCATCTCGGTGGACCCCGAGATCGAGATGGGCCGCTCACAGCAGATGAACGGCTACAACTACGCCGACAACAACCCCGCGACCATGTCCGACCCCGACGGCCGCTTCCCCTACGTCCGCTACTACCTGCTCGGCTACCGCCAGTTCTGGGTGCGGTACGGCAACTACGACTACCTCCTGCGGCAGAACCTCTACCTGGTTCACGTGTACCTGAACATCTTCACTCACCGCTTCTACCTGGCGGTCGGCAACTGGTACGTCGCCGCCCGCCAGTGGGCCTATCGCGCGGGGCCGGTCTCACCGGGGCAGAGGCCGCTGCTGCGGCAGCCCGGCATCCCCGAGCTGACCCCCCGGCCCTCGGCGCAGGTGGCCAAGCCTCCGGCGCCGAGCAAGCCGAAGAAGGGCACCATCGGCGCGTGCCTGGGATTCGGAGCCAAGCTGCGCGCTTCGTTCGGCGTGGAGGGATGCGTGGTCTTCGACAGTAAGGGCGTCGGCCTGGCCGGCACTTACAAGACCGGTGTGTCCACCTCGGTCGGCGTTGAGGTCACCGGCGGATTGTTCTACAAGAAAACGGACATCCCTGGCCTGAACACCAAGCCTGGCACGTGGGACACCTACATCGGGGCCGAGTACGAATCCAGTAAGGGCTGGGGTGGCGGTGGTTACATGGTCACTGACAGCGACGGCAACTTCAAGGGCGGCGGCGCCGACCTCACCTACGGCGTGGCGCACGGCCTGCACGAAGTAGCCGGAGGCCGGCGTCCCGTGGGCGTCACCCTTGAGCGGGGCAGGACGAAGGCTGAACGGCTGCGCAGTCCGGTGAGCTGGTATCAGGAGAAGATGAGCGCCTTCATGCGGTGGTCCTATCACCCCGGAGGCTGAGAAGCGGGAGGCCTGGCGCCCGGCCAGTCACCGTCCGGGCGCCAGACGCACCAACGACGCCAGCCGGTCGGCCTACATGCTGCAGCCCAGAATAACCGGGCACTGTGCTCGGACGTCGAGAACGCCTCCACCGGCCGACGGCGGCGCCATGACCGCATGGGCACCGCCAGCCCGGCCCCAAGGCGACTGCCACCCGGTCGGCCTGGGCGTGCTGCTCATCGCGTGGCTGGCAGGAGCCGAATCACTGCTGTGCTGCATGGCCATCGGCAGCATGCACACCGGCTTCCGCGCCGACCTGGACAGGGAACTTCCCCGCGAGCGTATCGCCGACATGGTCAGCGGCGCCCTGGGCGGGCTCCCGGTGCCGACGTGATCATACGCCGCACCCACCGACGTCCGCGCGCAGCCGCTGCTCGCCCAGGGTGCTGTTGTTCGCCCTCTGCCTGGGCGGTGGCCCACCGAGGCCAGGAAGCGCCGCCGCTCGGCCACCAGCTCCGACACGTCCAGGGTGGGGCGTCCATGTTGCGCAGCCGGGCGGATGCCGCTCCGGCGGTGATCGAATTGCCTAGCCTCGAGCCTTCATGATCATCGCGTCGTCGGCCGTGCGGTTCGGCTGAGGGTTGCATTGCGTGCTGTGGTCAGCGCGTCGGCGAAGAATACCTTCAACTGGCTCATCGGACAGCTCACCGACACGGCCCGCGGCATGCTGACCCATGACCGGCTGAAAGAGACGATCGTCGAACAGGGCCGTGAGCTGCAACGCCAGCTGCTGCAGGCCCCCTTGATCTGCGGGCGCTACGCGAGCGTCAGCAGGCGCACCACGCCCGCCAAACCCGCCAGCACGCAATGGGCTCCAGAGGTGCCCGGGTCCGACGCCGCGGCCGCGGCGGGAGACGGGCCATCACCGCCTGCTGGCCACCCTCGCCGGGACGTTGACTGTCACCCGGTGCGCCTGGCGCCCTCCTGCGTGCGCAACGTGTATCCGGCTGACACCGCCTTGTCGCTGCCGGGGGCGCGTCATTCGGCCGGGCTGGCCAAGCTCGCGGTCATCGAGACGGTGCGCGGCTCGTTCGACGCCGCGCACGCGGCGCTCGTCGCGCGCTGCGGCAACGCGATCGGCGAACGGCAGATCGAGCAGGCAAGCGTGGCGGCGACGGTCGATGGCGACGCCGTCTACGCCGAGCGAACCGTGCTGCCGTGCACCGCCTGCACGGTGCTGGCGATCAGTGTGGACGGCAAGGGCATCGCGATGCGCCCCAGAGCGCTGCGGCCGCCACCACCAAGGCCGTCGCCCGCGCCCGGGTCACCTTTCGAACCCGGCCGGCGACGGGAGAGAAACCGATCCGCAAACGGATGGCCACCTTGCGGTTTACGACGCCGAGCCCGCCCCCCCCCACCGGCGCCACGATGTGATCGCCGTCCCCGGCGGAGGCGGGCCGGGCAGCGCCTGCCCCGGCCCAGCCACGCGCGATGCGCAAGTGACTGTGCGGCTCGATCATCACCGGTCCCGCCGAAGTGATCGCCAAGGTCTTCGACCACGCCGAAGCCCGTGATCCCGGCCCTGTCCGTCCCTGGGGCGTGCTCGTCGACGGAACCCGTCACACGATCGAGCTGATCATCTGCGACAGCCGCCCGCTGCGGCATCGGCATCGGCATCGTGGTCGAACGCGGCCATACGGAGCCATGGGCAGACATCGAGCTCACGAGGCGAGCCGGACCGAGCGGCTATGGCCTACCTTGGGTCAGCGGGAAACCAGCAGCCAGGGACCGGGGCCAGCACAGTGAGTCGTCCCCGCGCACAAGGGTGAGCCAGGCGCGCGGAAGACGACGTCGATCCACTGCCCGGCGGATCACGAGCCCTCGGGGTGGTGTGCGTGGTCTGGGTAGGGGATAGTGAGCGTCACGGCGAATCCGCCGCTAGGAAGGGGGCCCGCAGCGAGGGTTCCGCCAGAGAGCTTGGCGCGCTCCCGCATGCCGATCAGGCCCTGTCCGCCCTGGGTCGCGGGTTCGGCCGGCTGCTTGTCGGGTGCAGCGTTGACGACCCGTACCGTCAGTGCGTCGGCCATGCCGCGCACCGTGACCTTCGTCGCGCAGAAGCCGGCATGCTTGATGACGTTGGTCAGCGCTTCCTGGACGACGCGGTACGCCGCCAGCCGCAGACCGAAGGGCAGCGCATCGAGGTTGCCCTGGATGTCCAGGTCCACGTGGAGGCCCGTTATGCGAACCCGATCGATCAGCGTCCTCAGCTCCGTGACGCCCGGGACCGGCTCGGTCTGCCGATCGGGTTCCTCGCCGGCCGGGCCGACGGCGTCCGAACCTCGCAGGAGGTGTAGCACACGGCGTAGTTCCTCAAGGGTCTCTCTGCTGGTGGCGGCGATGGTGTCCACGGCCGCCCGCGCGGCAGGTGGATCGGAGTTGAGCACGTAGCCGGCCACGCCCGCCTGCATCGAGATCACTGTCACGTGGTGGGCGACGATGTCGTGTAGTTCCCGGGAGATGCGCAGCCTCTCTCGGGTGATGGCATGCTCGGTGCGTTGGCGCTCCTCCCGGAGGAGCCGCGCGGACGCATCAGCGAGTTGCCGGTTCGCCTCGGCCAGCTGACGGTTGCGCTGGGACAGCTGCTTGGTCAGCCCGCCCAGAATCCACGCAGCGGCCGGCACCGCGATGGCCTGCGCTGCGGCGGCGGTCAAACCGATCTCGGGCACCACTAGCGCGGCGACCAGCAGCGCCGCTCCAGTGATCATGGCGCCGACGGCGGTGGCCCGGGCTTCCCTCGCCGCGGCGAGGCTGTAGAAGGCCAGTACCGGTGACCAGAAGATCACTCCTGGCACGTGCCCGGCCAGCAGGTAGAGGAGGAAGGCGGCCGTGGTCACCAGCAGTACGGTCATCGGCGCGGTCCGCCGCCAGGCCAGAGGCAACCAGATCAGCGCTGTCATGACCAGCGCCATCGCGTCGAACGCCGGCCATCTCGGATGCTCCCATAGTTGGTGGGTCAGCGCCACGGCCGCGAACAACAGGCATGCCAGCACCGCGTCCGCCACCCACGGGCCCGTCCCGCGCAGCCGTCGCGCCAACTGCCCGATGTCCCGCAGCGGCCCGTGGTCAGCCAGGCTACTGGTCGTGTTCCAGCGTCCCGCCAGCTTGCGGAAGCCAGAGAGGGCCGCTCGGTCTGCCCGGTTGCGCGTTCGTCCGGATTCCGGTTCCGTCACCATGACCTGGCTGACCTCCATGATCACAGGATCACCGATCCGGACCAGAAACGCGCCGCCCAGGCCGTTGGCTCCTGGGCCGTCCGGCGCGGGGTGACCAGCCCGTGCTCGTACGCGTAGGCGACGGCCTGGGCACGGCTGCGCAACCCGAGCTTGGCCATGACGCGGTTGAGATGCGTTTCACGGTGGACTCGGTGACCGTGAGCCGTTCGGCGATGTCCGGGTTGGACAGCGCCTGGGCGACCAGGACCAGCACTTCCGTCTCCCGGGCGGTGAGCGGGTCAGGCAGGGATGACGACGAAGAGGCGGCGGGACCGGACGTGGGATCGGAAGCCCGGGCGGGGGCGAACGCCTCGATCAGGTGACGGGTGGCGGCGGGGGCTAGCAGGGTATCGTCGTCGACGACGGTTCGGATCCCGGCCAGCAGACGCTGCGGAGAGATCTCCTTGAGGAGGAAGCCGGCGGCACCGGCACGTAAGGCGTTATAGACATACTTGTCGATGTCGAACGTCGTGAGGATGAGCACCCTGGGCGAAGCAGCGGGGGTCGTGGCGAGGATCCGTTCGGTGGCGGAGATACCGCCCATGCCGGGCATCCGGATGTCCATGAGGATCACGTCGGGATTGGTAGTAGCGGTCAGCTCAACGGCTTCCTCGCCGGTGGCGGCCTCGCCTACCGCCTCGAAACCGGGCGTGGCACGGATGAGCGCAACGAGGCCCGCGCGGATCAGCTCCTGATCGTCTGTAACGAGCACCCTCACCATGCGCCGATCTTACTTTTCCTCGGCGGCCCCGTCGCGGTCGCCGAGTAGCGGGAAGTTGGCGCGGGGTGGGGGCACCGGGTGCGTGCTTGAGCACGGTGGTAAGGGCTTCCTGCAGCACGCGGTACGCCGCCAGGGCCAGCCGCCCCTGTATCAGGGGACTGCGCGGCCCGTTGTGGTGGCCTGCACCGGCAGTCCGGCGGCACACATCCGAGTCAGGAGAGGACCGAGGTGGTACAGCTGCGGACCAGGGTTGTGGCATTCGTCGTCCTCTCGGCCTCCCCGTCCTCGGTCTCACCGTCGACATGCCCGACCGACCGCAGGCGCCGCAGTTCCGACATCGCCTCGCGGACCGTCTGGCCGACCGTGTTCACCGCCGCCCGCGCGGCCGCGGTCGTGGTGCACGACGAAGCCGCCCAAGCCGGCCTGTATGGAGATAACCGACATGTCGCTCACCCCGAAGCTTCCCGCCTCCGCGGCCACGACATGGCCTGGGCGGCTGCCGACCACAGCTCGATACCCGGGCAGCGCCCGATGCGTGCATCCACTCGGCTACCAGCGGCGGTCGCTGCACCGTGACCGAGTACAGCGCCAGCAGCGGGCCTGCCGGGGACCTCGTGAAACGAAAGGGCATCCTCAGGTGAGCACCGACAAGCGAACCGACACATCCGACGGCGGCAGCCCACCGGGAAGGCCACCGCAGCCAGACGGTGCACGGCGAATGGCCGAACGTGCCGTCCTCGCCGACGCCGCGCTCGCAACGCAAGGCAAGGCCCCCGTCACCGTGGTGCACGGCGAGCCCGACTGCGATGAGGACAGGCGGCTCATCTGCGAGGTCCTGCCAACGCTGGCCGAGCAGGGCGGTCCCCCAGCCTTCGCCAAGGCGGCGGCGACTCCATCGCCTACGTCTTCGCCCCGCCCGGCGCCGCCGCGGCGGCGGCCGCGTTCGAGGCCGAGGTCCGGGCCCTCGCCCCACCGTGGTGGCGGATCGTGCCGTCGCTGTACGCGCGATGACCTCGTGGCCAGCGGCCAGTCCAGCAGCAGCCGACGAGGGTCACAATGAAGCAGATCCGACACCCCCTTGGGAGAAGGTCCATGAGCGACTCAGCAGCGTCACCTGCGAGAGCTTCCGCCGGCGCCGAAGGACGGCCAGCGGGTCCGCCGGCGGAAAGACCGTGCGGGACCTGCCCCTACCGTAAGGACGTGCTTTCGGGATTGTGGGCCCGAGAGGAGTACGACAAGCTGCGCGGCTACGACCGGCCGACCTTCGCTCAGCCGGTGACGCTGTGGCTGTGCCATCAGCACGACCGCGACTCGCCCCGGCGGCGGGTGTGCGCGGGCTGGGCCGGCTGCCACGACGGCACGACACTGCTGGCGGTCCGGGTCGCGCTGGCGACCGGGCTGCTCTGCCCCGCGAACGCGCGCGCCGTCGAGAGCTACACCTCGCCCGTGCCGCTCTTCGCCTCCGGCAGTCAGGCGGCTGATCACGGCCTGGCCGACCTCGATACGCCGAGCCTCGAAGCCGTCCAGGCGATCGCCGCATTCGATCGCCGGCGACCGGCACCGACCGTGCGGGGCGAGGCGACGACCACACCGACTCCCGAGATGGTTCAGCCGATCGCCAACCTCAACCGCCAGCCGGCCGCACTCGCGCAGAGCGAGCCCGCGGGTGACACACCGCGCGCGGACAAGCCCGGAATCCCACCCAGCAAGCCGGACCCGGCCGGATCATGACTGCCGACAGGACGAAGCCGCGCACGACGCCACCCCCGCACGACACCTCGCCACGGCGTCACCCCGCCGATTTCGACGTCGCCGACTGGCAGCGGCATGCCGGCGGCCTGCTCGACACCTGGCTTCGAGAGGAGTTCACCTGGGCGGACCAGCCGCTCGCGCTGTTCCTCTCCGAGGTCAGCGCCGTGTTCGACGACGGCCACCGGCTCGCCCTCTGGCGGGCCGCCGAGCCTGCCGCCGCCTTCCGGGGCCCGGCGTCACGTCCAGCACCGATGCTCGATGACGCCGAGTACGACATGTTCCATCCCGTCTGGGTGGAGCTGATGCAAGCGCCGTGGCTGCTGGACGGACGCCTGCTGCATCCGCACACCCGCTTCGAGATCGACCAGCACGCCTTCGCCCACAACGGCGCCAATTTGCTCATCGCCGTCCCGGACCGGCGCACGCCGGACATGGCACCGCGGCTCGACCCGGACACCTCGCCGTACAGCACGGATCAAGACGTCATCGCCGTCCCGCTGTGGCCCTTTCGGGCGCTGTCGGCGATGCGCGCAGGCGCCGACGCGGTCACCGCCCTGCTCCTCCTGGCCGGTACCGCGGTGGCCGACTTCGGCGTGCACGAGGCGCTGGAGACCTACCAAGAAGTCCCGGGCCGCCCGGTCTGGGACCCCCACGACAGCCCTCACGAGCTGACCATTGAAGTGCGCTGGCGAATCACTGACATCGTCACCCAAGGCTGGCCGGTGTTGAAGCGGACGTGAGATTCGGCCGTCCTCGTCGCCGCAGTGTAGCCGTCGCCCCCCGTACGTCCAGGTCGTACGTCCTCGCTACGCTGCGGGCGCTCCACCTGGACCCGCGGCTGGTCCGACGGCAGGGGCGGCAACCGACGAGGAACAGCCACGCGTGAGCCGAACACGCGTGGAGAGAATCAGGGCACGAGATGCGCAGGGCACCGGCACGACCCATCAGCACGACACGATCAGAGAGGCAGTGAGCTGGATTCAGATCGGCGCGCTCCTCCAGTCGTCGACGGCCTCCTGGGTCGGACATCGACCCCGACATCCAGCGAGAGCGGGCAGCCACCGCCCCGCCAGCAGGCCCGCGCCGAGCACGGACGGGTGTTGGCGCCCAGCCCCAACCCACGCTAAGGAAGGACACGCCGTCATGAGCCGACGCTCCGCCGAACGCCGCCGTCGCCGACAGGCGCTACAGGAGCTGTATGCGAGCCTGCCCGATGTGGCCTGCCAGGGACTGTGCCAGCAATCGTGCTCGTCCCAGATCGACGTGTCCGACCTTGAGCGTGATCTCCTTCAGGCATCGTCCGGGGTGCGACTTCCCGAGTGGGACCAGTGGCCGACCGGCGCCTCCTGCCCCCTGCTGACCTCTTCGGGCGCGTGTGGCGACCACGCCAACCGGCCGGCCATCTGCCGCTTGTACGGAGCCGGGGCCAGGCTGCTCGAGGTCATGCTGCGCTCTTTCGAGATCGGTGGGCACCGCGAATACGCCGGCCGCATCGAAACCATGCGGGCGATGATCGCCGATCCCCGGCTGCACCCCGCCATACTGCGCCTGTTGACCGGCCACACCTCACCCCGCCAGGAGTTCAATCGCGCGCGGCACCGTCGTTTCAGCCGTTGAGGCATCGCCGGTGCGGCCGCGCTGGCGGATGGCTGCCGCACTGCGGTCATGTAGGGCTGCGGGTGGGCGACCACGACGTGGGCGATGCCGCCGGGCGCATCAGCGCCGCCGAGACCGAGCAGCGCAACGCGATCACGACGGATGGTCAGTTCGGCAGAAATGCCGCCCGCGTTGCATCCACTCGCTCCATCGGATGGGCGCACGCGTCCTGTCTGATGGAGCCGGTCACCGCGACGAAGGCATAGAAGCGCTCGCCCTCACAGCAGAGGAGATCCTCCCGCACTACCGGCACGGGGCTGCAACCGGCAGCGATGTGCCGCGGCCCCTTGGAGACTACGGTGAGCGCTTCAGGGACTGCGCCTCCTGCGGAAGTCTTCAATACTGGCGTGACCCAAGGATCATGGCGGTAGGGTCGGCCCTTCTCATCGGGACCCTACCGACGCACCGGACCGTCTCAACACTTGTGAAGCGAAACGATGATGGCTGACGCTCTGATGGAGATGATCGCCGCATCGATGATCGATGCGCAAACCACGGCGGGCGTGCCGAACCCCCTCCACGCCCATCAGTACGCTCGTCGGGTAGCCGCGGACCTGCGCGGCGCAGGAGCCGTCACCGACGGCCCGGCGACAACCGTCGGCCGACCTCGTATGGCCGAACATGACGTGCCCGGCTGGATCATCGACGCCGTCGCCAGCACCTAGCAGCCCACGCAGGCCGCTTCGACGCGCTACACCTACGCCTACGACTTCGTCCGTCAGCACCATCAGGCCTTCGGCTTCGCCGCGCCGCACGCCATCACCTCACCAGGCTGAGTCTCGCCCGGCTCGGCCTCGCAGCCCTTCCCGACAGCCTTGGCGACCTGAACAGCCTCACCCATCTGGACCTCTCCGGAAACCGGCTCACCCACCTACCCGAATGGCTGGGCGAGCTCGCCAACCTCACACAGTTGTTCCTCGGCGACCTCACCAACCTCACCGGGTTGGACCTCCTCGAGAACCAGCTCACGCATCTGCCCAGCCTGAGTGGCCTCACCAACCTCACCCACCTGGACCTCTCCGGAAACCAGCTCACCCACCTGCCCGAATGGCTGGGAGCTCACCAAACTCGCCTACTTGGGCCTCCGCGGAAACCAGCTCACCCATCTGCCCGAATGGCTGGGCGAGCTCACCAACCTCACCGGGCTGGACCTCGGCGAGAACCAGCTCACCCTCCTGGGGGCCCCGTAGTACTCGCGGAAAAGCGGGCGGATATGGCCCGGACCTGCTGCCGTTGGGAGTGTCAACTTAACGGCTGATCTTGGTTGTTGAAGTGTTCAGAGGTTGGCAGGGGTGAGGCGGCCTTCGAAGGCGATCTGGAAGGCGTTCAACGGTGCCTTCCAGCGCATGGTCCATCTCTTGC
>NZ_JBGLOU010000002.1:0-93579 GCF_041402765.1 Nonomuraea sp. AD125B
GGAGGGTTACGGCGGTTATGGCGGGAAGGAAACACCCGGTTACATTCCGAACCCGGAAGTTAAGCTTCTCTGCGCCGATGGTACTGCACTCGGGAGGGTGTGGGAGAGTAGGTCACCGCCGGACAATTTTTGTATGGAGGGCCTCGACTGGTTCAGTCGGGGCCCTTCTGCATTTCTGGCTGCGGCTTCGTGGCTCAGGCGGGCAGATCGTGCGGCTTGAGAGCGCAGGCTCGCCGGGGTGCGGAGATCGCCCGCCAGGCGAGGCGGGTGTCGATGGCGAAAGCGTGGCGGGCGGCAGGGAGGTCGTCGAAGGTCTCAGCTCTGCGTAACCCAGTCAGCTCGCCGATGAAGACCTTTTCAGGGTCGCGCAGAAGTAGGAGTAGGCGGCGGCGAACTCGAGAGCGGGCCCGTCCAAGAGGCGGTTCAGCAGGCTGTGCGCGAGCTCGCGAGGTGTGCGGTCAGCACGGCGATGGGTCTGGGAGTGGAGCAGATCGACCGCGCACGAGCTGTACCTGGGCGGGGGAGTATGGGAAGGATCGCAGCCGGTCGAGGGTTCTCGCCCAGACGTGCGCACGCGCCAGGATCGCGTACAAGGGCACCGTGGGGACGAGCACCATGGGCGCACGCCAGTCCGCCGTCGCCACGCCGAGGACGAGCAGTCCGAGTCCCGTCAGGATGAGGGGGCGCGGCGACATCTATGCGGGGCGCCGGGGAGGAGAGGCTCCCGTCCGTGGCTCCTGGACCGGGGCCGGCACGGCCGCGAAGACCTTGGCCGTCTGCTCCGTCATCACCAGGCGGAGGTGCAGCGGCTTCACCGTCACGTAGTCGAACGCGTCGCGGATCTCTGGATCGTGCAGTGCCCGGGTGACCGGGTGAGTGCGGCCGAACAGAGGTCACGCAGAGCGGGGCCCTCGTGCAGGGGGTTGGGTCGCACCGCACGAGCACGATGAGTGGCGTCGCCTGCGGGGGCAAGGCGAGGGGCGACGGCGCGGGGCTCAGCGCGGGTGATAGGTGATCGACTCGAAGGGCCAGTGCGTGGAGAGCCAGGCCGTCACGGTCTCGTACAGGGGCAGGTCCAGTTCGGCCCGGTCGGCGCGGACCCAGGAGGACACCTTGGCGTCGTGGTCGTCGCGGCGGGTGGGGTAGATGTAGACGCATCCGATCACGTCGCCGGTGGCGGGGTCGAGGACGGTGTAGGTGAATCCGCGGCGCCGGGCGAAGTCGTCGGCGTGGCGTTCCAGGTCGGCGAGGTTGGCCTCCAGGGTCATGCCGTTCACGGGAGGCCATTCTCGGTCGTGGAAGCCCGGAGTGGCGCGGATGTGCGCGATGCTGCCGGTCCAGGCGGCGTGGTCGGCGGCGTTGTGCTGCGGGCCCAGGGGTTCCAGCCGGAACCGCGGGGTGACCAGGTGCGAGGGGACGGCGAAGTCGTCGGGGACGAAGGCATGATCGCTCATGTGGCCGAGGCTATGAGCTCATGGGGTGCGGGAGGAAGGCCGGGCCGGGGTGGAGGCGGGCCTTGCGCCGGGCCGTCCCGGTGAGCGGGTGGCCCGGCGCAAGGTGCCCGGTGGCTGAGCGCGTCAGCGAGCTGGTGCTGGCTGAGCGCTTCAGCGAGCTGGCGCTACCTGAGCACTTCAGCGGGCTGGCGCTGGCTGAGCGCTTCAGCGGCTGGTGCTACTGGGGCAGGACGAGCAGGGAGTCGCCGACGCCGCGTTCCACGCCGTCCGAGGGCCGGTTGACCAGCTTGTTCTTCACCACCATGGCCGTCGAGCCGCCGCCGTCGAGGTTGACCGCCTGGCGGGCGCCGAGCCAGCGCATGAGCTGGGCGGCCTCGTGGAAGTTCGCGCCCACGGTGACGCCCGGCTGGCGGCCGTCGATGGTGGCGAGGATGAGGCTGCCGTTCTTGGTGACGCCGAGCAGGGTGCGCGGGTGGCGGCGCAGGATCATGTTAATCGAGTCGTGGCCGTCCCGCTTGGCGGTGATCTGGACCTGGCCGTTGCGGACCAGGTTGACATTGCCCGCGATGACGTGCAGGTCGGGGGTGAGCTTGAGCGCCTTCCTGGTACGCAGGTCCACGACCCTGGTGTCGACGCGTACGGTCCAGTCCTGCCAGGCGTGCTGGTTGAGCCAATCGGCCGAGACGCCGTTGCCGTGCAGCACCCGGGTGCCCTTGGCGATGGCGGCGCCGGAGGCGCGCAGGCCCAGCACCTTGCCGTTGGCGTCGAGGACGGCGTCGGTGCCGCCGGTGGGGGTCTTGGCGCCGTACTCCTCGGTATAGAGGATGAGCTCGTCCACGGCGGCGGCCCGGTTCACGCCGTTGGCCTGGGCCTTCTCGCCGTCCTGGGAGATCACGGTGACGGTGGTGGCGAGCTCGGTGATCCTGACGGAGCGACCCTGGAGGACGACCGCGGTGCGGCCCGGCACGGCCTCGCTGAGCAGCTTGCCGCCGACCACGGACGCGCCGACGGGCTCGCCGCGCAGGTTCCTGGCGGTGTGGATGTTGAAGAAGCCGCCGTTGACGCCGACGATCGCGCCCGCGGCCTTGGCCATCGCGGAGACCGTCTCGCGCTTGGCGACGCTCGCGCCGAGCGAGGCCGCGTACGAGCCGCGGAACGCCTTCGCGTCGATCATGACGACCTTGACGTCCCAGGGGCCGGTGGTCTGCAGCCCGTCGTCGCCGAGGTAGTCGACCTTGACCTTCAGGCCCGCTTCCTTGAGCGTCTTGGCCGCCTCCTCGGCCTTCTTCTTGTCCTTGAGCGACCACAGGCCGACCCGGACCATGTAGACGGTCTGCGAGGGGGCGTCGGCGACGCTCGGCCGGATCACCTCCTGCACGCTCGGGGTCTGGCCGGCGGCCTCGACCTCGGCGGCGACGGCTTCGGCGGTCGGCCGGGTGCCGTAGTCGCGGCCGCTCGGCATCAGGAGGGTGAGCGTGTAGCCGTCGGTCGCGCTGCCGGCTTTGACGTCGTACAGGTCGATGCCCGGCGCGACGGCGGTCATCGCCTTGGTCGGCACGGACTTGGCTCCCAGCGGGAACCTGGCCGACGGGAAGGCCACCGCCGCCTGTTCCGCCGCGACCGAGGCGGCGGGCAGCGTGGTGACGGTGATCGCCGCGGCTATGGCCAGGCCGCCGGCGAGGGTGCGTCGAGACATTAACTCTCCAGAGGGCACGAAAAGGGACCGCACCATACTGACGAGATCAAGGTTCGCAGGACAGGCGAACACGCGAATTGGCCGCAGGGATTACGAAAGAGACAGCCACCTTGGTTACAATTTCGGTATGAAGCGCATCTGCCTGTGGTGGTGGCCGACGGACGGCCGCTGACACCGCATGCAGAGGGCCGTCTCCGGACGGCCCGCCGACCATGCGCCGGGGTCCTCCTGGGACGGCATCGACCAAGGAGGAGACCCCGATGGACCACGTCGTGCTCACCGGCGACCGCCCGACCGGGCCGCTGCATCTCGGCCACTACTTCGGCTCGCTGGCCAACCGGGTGCGGATGCAGGACGAGCACCCCATGTACGTCCTGATCGCCGACTACCAGGTCATCACCGACCGCGACAAGCCCGGCGAGATCCAGGCGAACATCACCGACCTGCTGCTCGACTACCTGGCCGTGGGGCTCGACCCGGCCAAGGTGACGATCTTCCAGCACAGCGCGGTGCCCGAGCTCAACCAGCTGATGCTGCCGTTCCTGAGCCTGGTGTCGGTGTCGGAGCTGAGCCGCAACCCCACGGTGAAGGACGAGATCGCGCACAGCTCGCAGGCGGCCGTGAGCGGGCTGATGTTCACCTATCCGGTGCACCAGGCGGCCGACATCCTGTTCTGCAAGGGCACGCTGGTGCCCGTCGGACGGGACCAGCTGCCGCACGTGGAGGTGACGCGGCTGATCGCGCGCCGGTTCAACGAGCGTTACGGCGAGGTGTTCCCGCTGCCCGAGGCCGTCATGGGCGAGCGTTCCCTGCTCAAGGGCCTGGACGGCGGCAAGATGAGCAAGAGCCGCGGCAACGCGATCGCGCTGAAGGCCACCGAGGACGAGACGGCCGCGCTCATCAGGAAGGCCCGTACCGACGCCGACCGGCTGATCACCTTTGACGAGGAGCGCCGCCCCGAGGTGGCGAACCTGCTCACGCTGGCGGGCCTCTGCCTCGGCCGCAAGCCGCGGGAGCTGGCCGACGAGATCGGCGACGGCGGCGGCCTCGCGCTCAAGCGCCTGACCACCGACGCGGTCAACGACTTCCTGCGGCCGATCCGGGCCCGGCGGCGCGAGCTCTCGGCCGCCGGGGCGCGGCGGGTGCTGGAGGTGGGCAACGCGCGGGCCCGCGAGCGCGCCGCGGACACCCTGCGCGAGGTACGCGGCGCGATGGGCTTCTGAAGAGCCCTGCCGCTGCTACCGGACCGGCTCGGCGTCGTCGGCCGCGCCGGTCCGCCCGCGGAACACCTCGGCGACGAGCCGCTGCGTCGCCTTCTGGAACGTCTCCGACAGCGACAGCGCGGCGTCGTCCACGTAGGTCAGCCCGGCGGTCATGGTCGTGCCGCCGTCGGGCGTGCTGTACATGAGCGCCGCCGAGCCCGCCATGCCGCCGTTGTGGTGGAAGATCGTGCCGCCGCACTCCGTCTCCTGCGCGAACACCCCCAGGCCGTAGCCGATCTTCGGGTCCGGCCGGCGCATCTCGGCCAGCAGCGGGGCAGGGAGGAGTCTGCCGCCCATCAGCGCGGAGAAGAACGTGTGCAGGTCCCGGGTGGTGGAGATCATGTCTCCGCCGGCGGAGATCCAGGAGGGGTTCTGGCGGGTGACGTCGACCGTCTTCTCCTGGCCCGCGTCCTCGTACCGGTAGTAGCTGTGGGAGTGCGGCCCGGGGATCTCCGTGGCGGTGCCCGGCGCCACGGTCTCCGTCATGCCGAGCGGCCCGAGGATCAGCCGCTGCAGCTCCTCGGCGAACGAGCGGCCGGTGACCTTCTCGATCAGCAGCCTGGCCAGCACGTAGTTGGTGTTGGAGTAGCTCCAGTCCGCGCCCGGCTCGAAGCGGGCCGGCTTGGACAGCGCCAGCCGTACGAGATCTTCCGGCTGGTAGGTCTTGAGGCGGTTGTCCACCCACTCCCGGCCCGACCAGGGGATGCCCGGCGCGAAGGTGCCGTCGTCGTAGTACTCGCCGGTGAAGTTGAACACGCCGCTGGTGTGCTGCAGCAGCATCCGCGCCGTGATCCGCCGGTCCAGGCCGAACTCGGGCAGGTGGTCGCCGGCGGGGGCGTCCAGCCCGATCCTGCCCTCGGCCACCAGCCCCAGCACCGTGGCCGCCACGAAGGGCTTGGTGGCGCTGCCGATGCGGAAGCGCCCGTCCGTCGGCGGCTTCTCGCTCTCGCCCAGCTTGCGTACGCCGGCGCTGCCGGTCCACTCGCCCCGCGCGTCGTGCACGCGCAGCTGCAACCCGACGAAGCCGGAGTCGGCGATCTCCTGGATGGCCTGCCGCAGCTCGGGACGGTCCTGGCCGGTGAGGGTGAGGGACATGATGTGCGCTCCTTCAGGTTCTTGCCGTGTTCTTGGCATTCACCATCGCGGGGCGCGCTGACACGGGGCCGTCGCCGTGCTGACACGGGTGCTGAGACGGGCCTCAGGCGCGGCTGTCGCGGCGGAAGGACTCCAGGGCGAGGAGCGCGACGTGCAGCGACAGGCACGACTCGACGTCGTCGAGGTCGGTGTCGAGGATGCGTTCGAGCCGGCGCAGCCGGTCGTAGAAGGCGGGCCTGGACAGGTGCGCCTTCTGCGCGGCGACCGCCTTGTTGCGCCCCGAGTCGAGGTAGACGCGCAGGATGCGGGTGAGGTCGCCGCCGCGCTGGGCGTCGTGCGCGAGCAGCGGCCCCAGCTCCCGTTCGGCGAACGTCTGCAGCCGCGCGTCGTCGCGCAGCAGGTGGAGCAGCCCGCGCAGGCGCAGGTCGGGCAGGCGGTAGAAGGCGCGGCCGTCCGGCTGGCGTACGGCCACGTCGGCGACCTGCTCGGCCTCCAGGAAGCTGCGGCGTACGTCGCGGATGGACTCCACCACGGACCCGGCGGCGAGCACGAACGCCGCCCCGGGCGGCCACAGCATGCGCAGCCGGTCGGCGAGGGTGGTCAGCGCGGCCTCGGCCTGGGTGCGCGGCGGCAACGGCAGCAGGACGCCCACCCGCTCCTGGTCCAGCGCGCCGACGAGGGCGGGCAGCCGGGCGTCCCTGCAGGCCCCGGCGGTGGCCTCGGCCAGCTCGCCGAGCTGGGCCTGGCCGTCGAGCGCCTGGTCGGCCGGGTCGGTCGGCCTGATGACGACGCTGACCAGCTTGCGCCCGGTCAGCGGCACGCCGACGGCGCGGGCGCGGGCGGCGGCCTCGTCGGGGTCGGCGTAGGCGTGGGTGAGGATGCCGGTGATGATCGTGCCGTGGGCCTGGCGCTCCAGCGACTCCTGGTGGCGTTCGAGCAGGCGGCCGAGGGCGAGCGTGGTGGCGGCGCGTTCGGCCAGCACCAGGTCGCGCGGCGACGGCGGGGCGTCGCAGACCAGGATGAGCCGGCCCCAGTCCTGGCCGCGCGCCCCGACGGTGGTGACGAGCCAGCCGGAGGCCGGGTCGTAGGCCGTGCGCCCGGGCGGCGCCACCGCCCGCGACCGGGTCTCCCAGCCGGCCAGCAGGATGCCCGCGTCACGCCCGGCGGACTCGCAGGCCAGCACCTGGTGGGCGAGGTTCTCCAGCAGCACCGGGCGGCCGGCCAGCCTGGCCACCTGGGCGAGGACCTCCGTCGGCGAGGCGCCCTCGACCGACAGCTCGGTGAAGACCTCGTGGAGCTGCTCGGAGGCCCGCAGCTCTTCGAGCTGGATGTCGATGATCCGGGCGTGCACCGACTCGGTGATCTGGACGAACGGGGTCTCCCTGGTCAGCACGATGACCGGCAGCCCGTGCTCCTCGGCGGCCTTGAGCACCGCCCGCGGCAGCTCGCGGACGAACCGGCGGCCGAGCTCCACGACCAGCCCGGAGGCGCCGACGTCGGCCAGCGCGCCGATGTAGTCGGCCAGTTTGTCGGGGTCGTCGGGCAGCGCCACGCCGGTGGTCAGCACCAGCTCGCCGCCGCGCAGCAGTCCGGCGATCTCGGCGATCTCGCCGACGTGCACCCACCGCACCCGCGTGTCCAGCCGGTCGGCGCCCGCGACCACGCGCGGGCCACCCCGGCGCACGGTTTCGAGTTCGAGGACGTCGGCGATGGTGGGGAGCACGGGGCAGAGCCTAGCCGATCGATCTGTAAGAACGGGAATGCGTCACTTTACGCTCTGTCAGGAGCCGAGGTCGTCCTCGCGGTATTCCCCGCGGGGCTCGCGCACCCGGAGCTCGACCCGGCGGATCTTGCCGGAGATGGTCTTGGGCAGCTCGCCGAACTCCAGCCGCCGCACCCGTTTGTACGGGGCCAGCCCCCGCCGGCAGTGCTCGAAGATCGACCGCGCCAGCTCCTCGCCCGGCTCGAACCCGGGGGCCGGCGTGACGTACGCCTTGGGCACCGCCAGGCGCACCGGGTCGGGGGCGGGCACCACGGCGGCCTCGGCCACCCCCTCGTGCTCCAGCAGCACGCTCTCCAGCTCGAACGGCGAGATGCGGTAGTCGGAGGCCTTGAAGACGTCGTCGGTGCGGCCGACGTACGTGATGTAGCCGTCGGCGTCGCGGGTGGCGACGTCGCCCGTATGGTAGTAGCCGTCGCGCATCGCCTCAGCGGAGCCGCCCACGTAGCCGGCCATGAGGCCCATCGGCCGGCGGCCGTCGAGGGGGAGGCAGATCTCGCCGTCGTCGCCCTCCTCGCCGGTGTGCGGGTCGAGCAGCACGATCTCGTAGCCGGGCAGCGGCCGGCCCATCGAGCCCGGCTTGACCGGCTCGCCGGGCGGGTTGCCGATCTGCGCGGTGGTCTCGGTCTGGCCGTAGCCGTCGCGGATGGTGATGCCCCACGCCTTGCGCACCTGGTCGATGATCTCCGGATTGAGCGGCTCGCCGGCGGCCACGGCGGCGCGCAGCGGCAGCTTCCAGGCGGCGAGGTCCTCCTGGATGAGCATCCGCCAGACGGTCGGCGGGGCGCAGAACGTGCTCACGCGCTCGTCCCGCAGCACTTCGAGCAGCGCCGGGGCGGAGAAGCGGCGGTAGTCGTGGACCAGCACGGTCGCGCCGGCGTTCCACGGCGCGAAGACGTTGCTCCAGGCGTGCTTGGCCCAGCCGGGCGAGGAGACGTTGAGATGCACCTCGCCGGGGCGGACGCCGATCCAGTGCATCGTGGACAGGTGGCCCGCCGGGTAGGAGGCGTGCGTGTGCTCGACCAGCTTCGGCTGGGAGGTGGTGCCGGAGGTGAAGTAGAGCAGCAGCGGGTCGCCGGCCCTGGTGGGCCCGTCGGGCTCGAAGCCGGGCGGGGTGTCGTACGCCTCGTGGAAGGGCAGCCAGTTGTAGGCGTCGCCGACGGCGATCCTGGTGAACTCGCCCGGCCCGAACTTCCCGGCGTCCTCGGCGCCCGCGATCACGTGCGCGACGCCCCCGCGCTCGACCCGCTCGGCGACGTCCTTGGCCGTGAGCAGCGTGGTGGCGGGGATGACGACGGCGCCCAGCTTCATCGCGGCCAGCAGCGCCTCCCACAGCTCGGGCTGGTTGCCCAGCATGAGCAGGACGCGGTCACCGCGGCGCACGCCCTGGCGGCGCAGCCAGGTCGCGACCTGGCCGGAGCGGGCCGACAGCTCGGCGAAGGTGTAGCGGGCCGGATGGTCGCCGACTATCTTGAGCGCCACGGCGTCGGGGGTCTCGGCGGCGAGCACCCCGTCGAACCAGTCGAGCGCCCAGTTGAACTCCGTCAGCTCCGGCCAGCGGAAGTCGCGGCGGGCGGTGGCGGGGTCGGCGTTCAGCAGGAGGTCGCGGGCGGCGCGGAAATCGCTCATGTCCGGGATCCTGCTACGCCGGCAGCCGTCGCTCAAGGCCGTCGAGCACCGACACCAGGCCGAAGTCGAAGGCCATCGCGCGCATGACCCGCGGGTCCTCGGGGGCGGCGGTCTCGATCCCCCTCATGAGCTCGGGGTGCCCGGCCGCGACCTTCGCGAGCGCGGCCCGCGCCGCGGTGGTGTCCCATGTGCCCTCCACCGCCGTGTCCCAGGCGATCTCCGGGATGGTCATGCCGAAGATGTAGGCGGTGAGCGTGGCGCCGGCGAAGTCGATGTCGGCGCCGGCGAACCCGGCCAGCCGGAACGTGCGCCGCATGCGCTCGCTGACGCCGATGGCGTGCGGGCCGAGCGCGGGCAGGCGGCCGAGGAGGTCGGCCGACCAGGGGTGGTTGAGCATCGCCTGCCGCATGCTGTGGGCCAGGACGGAGGCGACCTCGCGCCAGTGCGCCTCTTCGGGGTCGGGGACGGTGATCTCGGACCACACCTCGTCGTAGGCCAGCTCCAGCAGGTCGTCCTTGGTGGCGACGTACCAGTAGATGCTGGTCGCGCCGGACATCAGCTTCGCGCCGAGCTTGCGCATGCTGAGCCCCTTGAGCCCTTCGGCGTCGAGCAGCTCCACGGCAGCCCTGACGATCTCCTCGCGGCTGCGTCCGGGGCCGGCGGGCTTGCTGCGCGGCTCGCGGGTCCAGACGGAGGTGAACTGCCTGCTCATGGCTCCAGGATAAATCCACTCGCACGGTGTTCGAGGACTGCCGTACAGTGTGCGAGTGACCTCGAACACTGTACGAGACCCTCGTCGCTGGTGGATTCTCGTCGTCCTGTGCCTGGCCCTGCTGGTCCTGGTCGTCGACAACACCGTGCTGAACCTGGCGATCCCCTCGCTCAACAAGGAGATGGGCGCCACTCCGTCGGACATCCAGTGGATCATCGACGCGTACGTGCTGGCCTACGCGGGCCTCCTGCTCACCTCGGGAGCCCTGTCCGACCGGTACGGCCGTCGCCGCCTGCTCATCATCGGCCTGGTCTTCTTCGGCGGCGCCTCGCTGCTGGCCGTGCTGGTGACGGAGCCCTGGCAGCTCATCGCCGCGCGGGCGCTCATGGGCGTCGGCGGCTCGCTCGTCATGCCGTCCACGCTGTCGATCCTGCTGACCGTCTTCGACGAGGACGAGCGGCGCAAGGCGATGGCCGCCTGGAGCGCCGTGGCGCTGGTCGGCCTGGTGTCGGGCCCGACCCTCGGCGGCTTCCTGCTCGCGCACTACTGGTGGGGCTCGATCTTCCTGCTGAACGTGCCGATCGCGGCCGTCGCCGTCGTCGCCGCCCTCGTGCTCATGCCCGAGAGCCGCAGCGAGAGCCGGCGGATCGACCCCGTGGGCGTCGTGCTGTCCAGCGCCGGCCTCACTGCCGCCGTCTACGTGATCATCGAGCGCGAGTGGAACATCCCCGTCATCGCGGTGGCGGTGCTCGCGCTGGCCGCCTTCGTGGTGTGGGAGCGCCGGCAGGACCAGCCGATGCTGCCGCTGCACCTGTTCGCCGACCGCAACTTCGGCGGCGCGTCGTTCTCGATCCTGCTGATGTCGTTCGGCGCGGGCGCGGTGATGCTGATGCTCACCCAGTACCTGCAGTTCGTGCTGGGCTACTCCGAGATCCAGGCCGGGCTCGCCATGCTGCCGTACGCCGTGGCCGCCGCCGTCTTCAACGGCGTGGGCGCGGGGCTCGGGCAGCGGGTGAGCAACCGGGTGCTGGTCGGCGCCGGGCTGGCGCTCATGGCGGGCGGCTTCGTCGTCATGGCCCTGACCACCGGTTACGGAGGGCTGCTCGCCGGGCTGGTCGTCATGGGCGTCGGCGGCGGACTGGCCGGGCCTTCGGCGTACGCCTCGCTGATGAACGCGATCCCCGTCGAGCACGCGGGCGTCGGGTCGGCGCTCAACGACACCGTCCAGCAGGTCGGCGTGGCGCTCAGCATCGCGGTCCTCGGCAGCGTGCTGGCCGGGCGCTACACGGCCGGGATGCCCGCCGGCCTGCCGGAGGCGGCCAGGGAGTCGATCGGCGGGGCGCACCTCGCCGGCCTGGCCGAGCCCGCGAACGCGGCCTTCACCTCCGCCATGCATCTCGGCTCGTGGGTGGGCGCGGCCTTCTGCGTGGCGGCGGCCCTGCTCGCCGTGTCGGTGCTGCGCCCGCCGAAGCCCGCCGCCGAGCAGGAGCCGGTTTACAGCTCGTAACCCGATTTTCCGGTAAGCCGACACATTGCACGTATGAGGACGGGGAGCGGGACGGGATACTCGATAGCATGTCGGAGCTACTAGCGCGCCATCGGGCAGTGATGCCGAACTGGCTGGCGCTCAACTACAACGAGCCCATCGAGATCGTCAGCGGCAAGGGCAACCGGGTCGTCGACGCCGACGGCAAGAGCTACCTCGACTTCTTCGCCGGCATCCTGACCAACATGATCGGCTACGACGTGCCCGAGGTGCGCGAGGCCGTCGAGCGTCAGCTCGCCACCGGCGTCGTGCACACCAGCACGGTCTACCTGCTCCGCGGTCAGGTCGAGCTGGCCGAGAAGATCGCGCGGCTGTCCGGCATCCCCGACGCCAAGGTCTTCTTCACCAACTCCGGCACCGAGGCCAACGAGACGGCGCTGCTGCTGGCCACGTACGCGCGCAAGAGCGACCAGGTGCTCGCCATGCGGCAGAGCTACCACGGCCGCAGCTTCGGCGCGGTCAGCGTCACCTCCAACCGGTCCTGGAAGAACAACTCCCTCTCCCCGCTCAACGTGCACTTCCTGCACGGCGCCGACCGGCACCTGACGCAGTTCAAGGGCCTGTCGGACGCCGACTACATCGCCGCGTGCGTGGACGACCTGCGCCACGTCCTCGCCACGGCCGTCTCCAACGACGTGGCGGCGCTCATCGCCGAGCCGATCCAGGGCGTGGGCGGGTTCACCATGGCGCCCGACGGGCTGTTCGCGGCGTACAAGGAGGTGCTGGACGAGCAGGGCATCCTGTTCATCTCCGACGAGGTGCAGACCGGCTGGGGCCGCACCGGCAGCGCGTTCTTCGGCATCCAGGACCACGGCGTCACGCCCGACGTGATCACTTTCGCGAAGGGTCTCGGCAACGGCTTCGCCGTGGGCGGTCTCGTGGCCCGGGGCGACCTCATGGACGGCCCGCACGCCGTGGGCCTGTCCACCTTCGGCGGCAACCCGATCTCCATGGCCGCCGCCAACGCCACCCTCGACTACGTGCTCGACCACGACCTCCAGGCCAACGCGGCGCGCACGGGGGCCATCATCATCGACGGGCTCAAGGAGGCCGCCAAGCGGCTGTCGGTCGTCAAGGACGTACGCGGCAAGGGCCTGATGTTCGCCGTCGAGCTGGAGAGCCCCGCCCAGGCGGCCCGCTTCATGGAGGAGACCAAGAGGGCGGGCCTGCTGGCGGGCAAGGGCGGCCTCTACGGCACCGCCATCCGGATGGCCCCGCCGCTCACCCTCACGGTGGAGGAGGCGGTCGAGGGCCTCGGCATCATCGTCGGCGCCCTGGAGACCATCGACGCGGAGGCGGCGCAGCAGTGAAGTCGGTCACCCACTGGATCAACGGCGCTCCCGCCGAGGGCGGCTCGGGCCGTACGGCCGAGCTGTTCGACCCGGCCACCGGCGAGGTGTCCGGCCACGTCGCGCTGGCGGACGTCGCCGACGTGGACGCCGCGGTCGCCGCGGCGGTCGCGGCCTTCCCCGCCTGGCGGGACGCCTCCCTGGTCAAGCGCGCCCAGGTGCTGTTCCGCTTCCGCGAGCTGATGGTCGCCCACCGCGACGAGCTGGCCGCGCTGATCTCCGCCGAGCACGGCAAGGTGCACTCCGACGCGCTCGGCGAGGTGGCCCGCGGCCTGGAGGTCGTCGAGTTCGCCTGCGGCATCCCGCACCTGCTCAAGGGCGGCTTCAGCGAGGGCGTCTCGACCCGGGTCGACTCCTACTCGATCCGTCAGCCGCTCGGCGTGGTGGCGGGGATCACCCCGTTCAACTTCCCCGCGATGGTGCCGATGTGGATGTTCCCGCTGGCCATCGCCTGCGGCAACGCCTTCGTGCTGAAGCCGTCGGAGAAGGACCCGTCGGCGTCGCTGCTGATGGCGCGGCTGTGGCAGGAGGCCGGGCTGCCCGACGGCGTGTTCAGCGTCGTCCAGGGCGACAAGACGGCGGTGGACCGGCTGCTGGAGCACCCCGACGTGCGCGCCGTGTCGTTCGTCGGCTCCACCCCGATCGCCCGCTACGTCTACGAGACCGGCACCGCCCACGGCAAGCGGGTGCAGGCGCTCGGCGGCGCCAAGAACCACATGCTGGTGCTCCCCGACGCCGACCTCGACCTGGTGGCGGACGCGGCGGTCTCGGCCGGGTTCGGCTCGGCGGGTGAGCGGTGCATGGCGATCTCCGTCGTGCTGGCCGTGGACCCGGTCGGCGACGAGCTGGTCAAGAAGATCACCGAACGGGTGGACAGGCTCGTCCTCGGCCCCGGCGACGACCCCAAGTCCGAGATGGGCCCGCTGGTCACCCGCGAGCACCGCGACAAGGTCGCCTCCTACCTGGACCTCGGCGTCGAGGAGGGCGCGGAGCTGGTCGTGGACGGCCGGCACACGGCGGTCCTGGGCGGCGGCACGGCGGCCGACGCGCCTGGGTTCTGGCTCGGGCCGACGGTCCTCGACCGGGTGCCGCCCGGCTCGCGCACGCACACCGAGGAGATCTTCGGCCCGGTGCTGTCGATCGTGCGGGTGGGCTCGTACGAGGAGGGCCTGGAGCTCATCAACGGCGGCGAGTACGGCAACGGCACGGCCATCTTCACCAACGACGGCGGCGCCGCCCGGCGCTTCCAGAACGAGGTGGAGGTCGGCATGGTCGGCATCAACGTGCCGATCCCGGTGCCGATGGCCTTCTACAGCTTCGGCGGCTGGAAGGCGTCGCTGTTCGGCGACACGCACGTGCACGGCACCGAGGGCGTGCACTTCTACACCCGCGGCAAGGTGGTCACCTCCCGCTGGCTCGACCCCTCCCACGGGGGCGTGAACCTGGGCTTCCCCACCAACAAGTGAGCCCTCGGCCCGGGTCCCGGTAAGCTCCTTGGCACCGGGGCGAGGGGACCCGGGCAAGAGGGGGCATCGTGCATCGCCGACGTACGTACGCGCTGGCGCTCGCCACGGCGGCGCTGGTGTCCGGCACGGGCGCGGCGAGCCCGACCCCCTCCCCGTCGCCCACCCCCACCGCTTCCGCCACGCAGAGCGACGGCACGCTGCAGATCCTCACCTACCGGGGCTTCGCCGAGTACGGCGGCGTCAGCCCCCGTTTCAACTGGGTGGGCGACTTCGAGAAGGAGACCGGCTGCCGGATCGCCAAGCTCGACACCGTGCAGACCGCCGAGGACATGATGCGCCAGCTCCAGGCCAGGTCCTACGACCTGGTCTCGGCCGGCCCCGCGCTCGCCGCCGGTCTCGTCGCGGCCAAGCAGGTGCAGCCCGTCGATCCGGCGAAGATCAGCAGTTACGGCGACCTCGACAAGCGCTTCCGCGACATGACGACGGTGTCCGGCAAGGTCTACGGCGTCCCCTACCTGTGGGGCTACCACGAGTTCGTCTACGACCCGGCGCGGGTGAAGGGCGAGCTGAAGGAGGCGTTCACCTCCGAGCGCGCCGCGCTCCGCGACAGCCCGATGACGATCGCCGACGCCGCGCTCGCGGCCGGCGAGGACGACCCCTACGCGCTCACCGAGGAGCAGCTCGACACGGCCATGGGGCTGCTGGAGGGGGCGAAGGCGCGCACCTACTGGTCCAACCCCCTCGACCTGGTCAAGGGCTTCGCCACGGGCGAGCTCGACTACGCCCAGGCCACCCCTTACTACCGGCTGCTGCTGCAGAAGGCCGGCAAGCAGGTCAAGACGGTCCCGGCGGGCGAGACGACCGGCTGGGTCGACTCCTGGATGCTGGGCGCGAACGTCCCCGACACGTCCTGCGCCTACCGCTGGCTCAACTGGATGGCCGCGCCGGACGCGCAGCGCGACGCGGCCGCGTGGGTGGGCCTCGCGCCCGCCAACGACAAGGCGTGCAAGGGGCGGGCCAGGCAGGTCTGCCAGATGTACGGGGTGGGTGACGCCAAGAGGCTGTCGCGGGTGCGTTTCGCCGAGCGGCCGCCGGCGGACTGCCGGGCGGGGGAGGGCGGGTGCCCTGACTACGACGCCTGGGCCGAGCGGTGGCGCGAGCTGGCGAAATAGAGCCGGGGCGCGGTACTAACGGGACGGGAAGGCCACCACGGTGGCGAGGGGCGCGGGCATGAGGGCCTCGGCGCAGTCGGCGCAGGCCAGCACGGCCGAGTCGTCGGGCAGCCGGCCCACGCGCACGCGCGGCCGCGGCCACCGCTTGTGGCAGACGACGCACACGTCACCCTCGCGCTGAGCCCAGCTCAGGCCCTCAGGGTCGAACGTCAACATACTCCGCGCCGTTCTTGTCGGACCCCAGTTCATCACGTTCCCAGCAGCCATCGCCCATCCGTACGTCGGATCCGTTATAACCCCTGACCGCGGCCATGAGCGTCCAGCTGAGCGTCAAGTCAGGGTGAATTCTCTACCCAACTGACCGGCTTTACACCAACAAAATCGGGCATCCAGCCACAAGCTGGATGCCCGATATCGATTGGTATCTACAGTTCGGCGATGGCTTTCTCAAGGATCCCCAGGCCCTCTTCGAGCAGGTGCTCGGGCATGACCAGCGGGGGCAGGAAGCGCAGGACGTTGCCGTACGTGCCGGCGGTCAGCACCAGCAGGCCCTCGGCGTGGCAGCGCTTGACGACCGCCTGGACGGCGGTGGGGTTCGGCTCCTTGGTGCCGGGCTCGACCAGCTCGATCGCGATCATCGCGCCCCGGCCGCGCACGTCGCCGATCACGTCGAAGCGCTCCTTCATCGACTCCAGGCGCGGGAGCATGATCTCGCCGATGCGGCGGGCCTTCGCGACGAGGTCCTCCTCCTCGATGGTCTCCAGCACGCCCAGGGCGGCCTCGCAGGCGAGGGGGTTGCCGCCGTACGTGCCGCCGAGCCCGCCGACGTGCACCGCGTCCATCAGCTCCGCGCGGCCGGTCACGGCGGCCAGCGGCAGGCCGCCCGCGATGCCCTTGGCGGTGGCGATGATGTCGGGGACGACGCCCTCGTCCTCGCAGGCGAACAGGGTGCCGGTGCGGGCGAAGCCGGTCTGCACCTCGTCGGCCACGAAAACGATGCCGTTGTCCTTGCAGAACTCCGCGATGCGCGGCAGGAAGCCCCTGGCCGGCACGATGAAGCCGCCCTCGCCGGCGATCGGCTCGATCACCACGGCGGCCACGTTCTCGGCGCCGATCTGCTTGGTGATGGCGTCGATCGCCTGCGCGGCGGCCTCCTCGGCGCAGTTGTCCGGGCCGGTCGGCCACCGGTACGGGTACGCCAGCGGCACCCGGTACACCTCCGGCGCGAACGGGCCGAACCGGTGCTTGTAGGGCATGTTCTTGGCGGTCAGCGTCATCGTCAGCAGCGTGCGGCCGTGGTAGCCGTGCTCGAAGACGACGACCGCCTGGCGGCCGGTGGCGTGCCTGGCGACCTTCACGGCGTTCTCGACGGCCTCGGCGCCCGAGTTGACGAGGAAGGTGCGCTTCTCGTGGTCGCCCGGGGTGAGCTCGTTCAGCTTCTCGCAGACCCGGACGTACGACTCGTACGGGGTCACCATGAAACAGGTGTGGGTGAAGTCCGCCACCTGCTTCTGGACCCGCTCGACGACCTTGGGCGCGGCGTTGCCGACGTTCGTGACGGCGATGCCGGAGCCGAAGTCGATCAGCGAGTTGCCGTCGGCGTCCTCCACGACGCCGCCGCCGGCGCGGGTGACGAAGACCGGCAGCGTAGTGCCGATGCCGGCCGGGACGGCCGCCTGCTTGCGGGCCAGCAGCTCCTGGGACTTGGGGCCGGGGATCGCGGTGACGACGCGCCGCTCCTGCGGAATGCTCATGCCTCCGACGCTACGGTGGCCTTCTACCTGGGCCGATACGTCGATATGGCACACTGGGGGTGCTCGTCTTCGCCGGAATGGACAAAACCGTATGCCGCCTACGCTGCAGACCGTCGTGCGCCGGATGGGCCTGCGGCCGCTGGCCGGAGGGCTGCCGCCGGACACCGTGGTGCGCTGGGTGGCGGTGAGCGAGCTGGCCGACCCCACGCCCTACCTGGAGGGTGACGAGCTGCTGCTCACCACCGGGCTGCGGCTGGAAGGCGACCTGGCCGGATATGTCGGGCGGCTCGTGGCGCGGGGCGTGGCCGGGCTCGGCTTCGGCGTCGGGGTCTCCCACGCCGAGGTGCCCCCCGCCCTCGTCGAGGCGGCCGGGCGGGCGGGGCTGCCGCTGCTGGAGGTGCCGCGCGAGACGCCGTTCATCGCCATCGGCAAGGCCGTCAGCGAGCTGCTGGCCGCCGAGCAGTACGAGGAGATCACCCGCGCCTTCGCCGCGCAGGGGCGGCTCACCCGGGCGGCGCTGCGGCCCGAGGGCATGCACGCGGTCGTCGACCGGCTGGCCAAGGAGGTCGGCGGATGGGCGGCGCTGCTCGACGAGACCGGCGCGGTCCGCCACGCCACGCGCGGGGCCCGTACGGAGGGGGTCACGGCCGAGCTCGGCCGGCTCCTCACCGGCCACCCCAGGCCCTTCGCGGCGGGGGAGGAGCGGCCGGGGGAGGGCGGCCGGGGGCGGTGGCCGGCCAGCCTGGCGCTGTCGGGGCCGGGGGAGCACATCGTGGTGCAGCCACTGGGCGGCGCACGGCCTCGTGGGTTCTTCGCCGTGGGGGCCAAGGAGGCGTTCTCGCCGGTCACCCACACGGTGATCAACGCCGCGGGCTCGCTCCTCACGCTCGCCATGGAGCAGGGACGCACCCAGGCCGCAGCCGAGCGCCGCGTCCGGTCGGCGGCGCTGGACCTGCTGCTGTCCGGGGCCGGGCAGCAGGCGCGTGACGTGCTGGCCGCGCTCGGCGGGCGGCTGCCCGAGCCGCCGCTCACGGTGCTCGCCGCGCGGGCCGACGCCCTGGACGTGCTGGAGACCCGGGTCTTCGCGGCCCCCGAGCCCCACGCCGGCGACGTGGTGTTCGCGCTCGTGCCGGAGGCGCTGGTGGAGGAGGTGGCGGGGGAGGCGGACGCGCCCGTCGGGGTCAGCCTGCCCGCCACGTACGACCCGGCGTCCCTGACCACCGCCCTCGACCAGGCCAGGCGTGCCCTCGCCGCCGCCCAGCACCCCACTGGCCCTCGGGTGGTGCGGTTCGGGGAGCTGGCCGGGCAGGGTCTGCTGGGGCTGCTGGACCAGGCCACGGCCCAGGCGTTCGCGACCGCGCTGCTGGCGCCGCTGACGGCGTACGGGTCCCGCGCCGATCTGGTCGAGTCGCTGCGCGCTTATTTGGAGAGCAACGGCCACTGGGACGCCGCCGCCCAGCGGCTCGGCATCCACCGGCACACCCTGCGCTACCGCATGCGCCGGGTCGGCGACCTGCTGGGCCGCGACCTCGACGATCCCGGAGTGCGCGCGGAGCTGTGGCTCGCCCTGGAGGCGGCCCGCCGTTACCCGGTCACTTCTTGCGCGACCGGTAGCAGCTGACGACGGCCGTGGTGACGGTCTCGTACGTGCTGCCGTCGCGCAGGTGCCCGGCCCGCTCCAGGCTGATCGCCCCCTGGGCGGCGGCCCACAGCGCGTCGGCGACCTTGCGCGGCTGGGTCGGCGCGAGATAACCGGCCGAGATGCAGTCGGCGATCACCCGGTCGAGGATGTTGAGCGCGGCCCGGGCCAGCGTACGGGCGCGCTCGCTCGGCTCGAACCCGGGGATGGCCCGCTCGAACATGAGGCTGTAGTAGCCCGGCTCGGCCAGGCACGCCTCCCGGTAGGCCGGCCCGAGGGCGTTGAGGTGCTCCAGCGGGTCGCGCCGCTGCGGCACCGACTCGAGAAAACGGCGGAAGCGCTCGAACCCCTCCAGATAGAGCGCCTCCGCCAGGCCCTCCCGGTTGCCGAACATCGTGTAGATGACCGTCGTCGTGCAGCCCGCCTCGGCGGCGATGCGGCGCATCGTCAGGCTCTCGGGCCCGTCCGTCTCCAGCAGGTTGACCGCCACGTCGAGCAGGCGGGAACGCAGTTCGTCATGGCCGGCGCGCTCTCCCAGGAGATAGGCGCCCTGCAGCCCCATGGGCGTCGAGGTCATGAGACCACCTCCCCGGCGGCCGAGGACTTCGTCGTCCTGGTGACCTCACGCTGCTCGGTCACGGGGCCCACGCCTTTCTGATCGGGGGCCCGCCGCGCTGGAGACCCGCACTCGATGACTTAGCCAAGGCGGAGTTCCCTCAAACCCCTCCCCACGGTAAACATCCCGAATTAGGTCTACTTCTGTTACATCTTGGGTATACAGAGGGGCTTGTACTTAACGGTGAGCGGTCGCGAGGCTCTTGTGCAACGTGGTGTAATTCCCCGGTCCCGGGCGTGACATAACGTCTCCGTATGGACGTGCGTAGCTTCTGGCTGAACGGCAGCCCGGCGACCGGGGACTCCGAGCTCACTGTCACCAACCCCCACGACGGCCGGGAGGTCGGCCGGCACTCCGTGCCCACCGACGCCCAGGTGGAGGAGGCCGTCGCGGGCGCCCACGCGGTCGCGAAGGAGGCCGCCGCCCTCCCCGTGCACGTGCGCGCCGAGGCCCTGGCCCACGTCTCGCGCCGGCTGGCCGAGCGGGCCGACGAGATCGCCCGGCTCATCTCCGCCGAGAACGGCAAGCCCATCCTCTGGGCGCGCGGCGAGGTCTCGCGGGCCGTCGCCACGTTCCGCTTCGCCGCCGAGGAGACCCGCCGCTGGTCGGGCGAGGTCCAGCGGCTCGACACCGAGCCGGCCGCGAACGGGCGCCTGGCGTACGTGTCGCGGGTGCCGAAGGGCCCCGTGCTGGCGATCACCCCGTTCAACTTCCCGCTGAACCTCGTCGCGCACAAGGTGGCCCCGGCCCTCGCCGTCGGCGCGCCGGTCATCGTCAAGCCCGCGCCCGCCACCCCGCTGTCGGCGCTGGTGCTCGGCGAGATCCTGGCCGAGACCGACCTGCCCGCGGGCATGTTCTCGGTGCTGCCCCTGCCGAACGAGCGCGCCGCCGCCCTCGTCGACGACCCGCGCCTGCCGGTCGTGTCGTTCACCGGCTCCGCGCCCGTCGGCTACGCCATCGCCGACCAGGTGCCGCGCAAGCACGTGACGCTGGAGCTGGGCGGCAACGCGGCGGCCGTCGTCCTCGCCGACGCCGACCTCGACTGGGCCGCCCAGCGCGTCGCCCTCTACTCCAACTACCAGGCCGGGCAGAGCTGCATCGCCGTCCAGCGGGTGATCGTCGAGCAGCCCGTGTACGACGCCTTCGTCGAGCGCCTGCTGCCCGCCGTCGAAGCCCTCGTCACCGGCGACCCGGCCGACGAGAAGACCCAGGTGGGGCCGCTCGTGTCGGAGGCCGCCGCCGAGCGGGTCGAGCAGTGGGTCCAGGAGGCCGTGGCCGGCGGCGCCCGCCTGCTGGCCGGCGGCACCCGCGACGGCGCCACGATCGCGCCGACCGTGCTCGCCGACGTCCCGCAGGACGCCAAGGTCGCCTGCGAGGAGGTCTTCGGCCCGGTGCTGATCCTGCAGCCGGCCGCCTCGATCGACGAGGCGTACGCGATGGTCAACGACTCGAAGTACGGCCTGCAGGCCGGCGTCTTCACCCGCTCCCTCGACGCCGCCTTCCGCGCGAACCGTGAGCTGGAGGTGGGCGGCGTCATCATCGGCGACGTGCCCTCCTACCGGGCCGACCAGATGCCGTACGGCGGCGTCAAGGACTCCGGGATCGGCCGCGAGGGGCTGCACTCGGCGATGGAGGACTACACGTACGAGAAGGTCATGGTCCTCACCGGCCTCACCCTCTGATCTCCGCGGCCGACCGTGGCGCGCGTCCTCACCCCTGGGAGCTGAGGGCGCGCGCCACCGTCAGGCTGTCCTCATAAATGTGGTAGCGGGTGATGAACCCGCCCTCGACCGTCAGCCGCAACGCGAACGGCGAGCTGTACGCGGCCCCGCCTTCCCCCCGCACCGTCTGGACGATCTCGCCGAACACGACGGCGTCCGCCCCGTCCACCAGGATCCGCGTCACGGACGTGCCGTTCAGCTCGGGCACGTGATACGCCTCCAGGGTCCGGAAGTGGTCCGCGACGTCCGCCCTGGTCCGGCGGGGCCGGATCCACGGCACCGCCGGGTGCCCCTCGTCCGGCCAGTCGAGCCGCCAGTCGACCGGCTCGGCGAACAACGCGGCGACGCGCTCGTGATCGCCCGCGGCCATCCTGGTCAGCAGCTCTTCCACGACCTCACGGGTGCTCTTCTCGCTCATGCACCGACCCTCCCACTCCGGAGGTCAAGCCGTCGATTACCTCCCAGGTAGCCTCGGCCCGGCGGAATCCGGGGGAAGGCGACGGTGGACTTCGGACAACAACAGGTGACCGACGTCCTCACCACCGCGAGGCTTTCGCATGCATGAGCCCTACCTGACCGCTCCTCCGGATGCACCGTCGCAGGACGACGCCGTGTGGATCGAGCGGTCCTGGGACGAGCCCGAGTGTTTCGGCGCCGTTTTCGACGCCCACTACGCCGGGATCCACCGGTACGCCTCCCGGCGGCTCGGTCCGCACGCGGCCGACGACGTCGCCGCCGAGACGTTCGCCCTGGCCTTCCGCCGGCGCCGCCGCTACGACCTGGGTCACCGCAGCGCCCGCCCCTGGCTGTACGGCATCGCGACCAACATCGTCAGCCGGCACCGCCGTGACGAGGTGCGCCTCCTGAGAGCCGTGGACCGGCTGAACCCCCTGGCGGAGCCGCCCCGGGGCCACGAGGACGAGGTGGCGGCCAAGGTGAGCGCGCAGCACGTCAAGGGCACGCTGGCTCGCGCCGTCGCCGCCCTGCCCGCCGCCCAGCGAGACGTGCTGCTGCTGGTGGCGCTCGCCGGGTTGAGCTACGACGAGGTGGCGCAGGCCCTGGACGTGCCCTTCGGCACGGTGTCCTCGCGGCTCAACCGGGCTCGCGGGAAGCTGCGCAAGGCGCTGGGCGAGAAGAACCCCCTGCTCGATGAGGAAGAGGCCTGACGATGAACGACCTGGATCTCGTCCGCGGCGTCTACGACGACCCGCCTCCTCCGTCCACGGCCACCGCGGCGGCCGCCCGCCGTCGCATGCTGAGCCAGGACGACCGACTGCCGGCGCGCCGCCTCCCGTGGCGCATGCCGCTCGGCCTGGTGGCCGCCGCCACGGCCACGGCGGTGGCGGCGGTCCTGGCGTTCTCGCCCGGTGGCGACTCCGTACGGCCTCGTCCCAGCGTGACGATGGACGAGTCGCCCCGCGGCATGATGCTGGCCGCCGCCACCCAGGCGGAGCTGCAGCAGGAGGGCCGCTACTGGTACACGCACCAGCGCACCGCCTTCGCGGCGCTCGCGCTCGGCCGCACCGGCGGGTACGTCGTGGAGGAACGCACCGAGTTCTTCGCATGGACGGGACAACGCCGTGACGACGGCGCTTCCTTCTACGGCCGTGACTTCCCGGGCAAGCCGCAGACCGAGGCCGACGCCGACGCCTGGCGCGCGGCGGGCTCCCCGTCGAGCTGGCAGATCCGTTCGTCGGGCCGTACCAGGACTCTCGCGGCCGAGCCCGGCCCCTGGCAGGAGGACGACCCGGACGCCCGGGGCGGCGGCGCGTTCGACATCGGCGGCCTTGGCCACTTCACCTACCAGGAACTCCAGGACCTGCCCACCGACCCGGAGGACCTGCGCGAGCTGCTGTGCGAGGGCTCGATCAAGCTCGCCGACGGCCGCACCGGCGCGCCGAAGAGCTGCGAGGAGCCCACGAGCGTGCTCGACCAGGTCTTCTCCCTGCTCGCGAACACGCCCGTCCCGCCCAAGGTGCGAGCCGGTCTCATGCGCCTGATCACCGACCATCCCGGCGTGCAGCGGCTGGGGGCCGTCAAGGATTCGCTCGGACGTGCCGCGGTCGGGCTCGCGGCCCTGTTCGAGAGCGCCGACGGCCGCGGGACGATCCAGCGGCAGGTGCTCTTCGACCAGCGCACCGGCGAGCTGCTGGGCAGCCGCGACATCCAGCTCGAACCGGGCCCGGACAGCGAGAAGTGGCAGGTCACCGGCAGGGTGCTGGACTACTGGGCGATCGTGGACTCGGGCTGGACCGATGCCCGGCCCGTCCTGCCCAGGTAGCCGACGCCGAGGAGGTCCTTCGGCCCGCTGCCGATCCTCAGAGATCCCTTCCGGCCTCTGACTTGGACAGCCGGTGAGCCAGGGACTCCAGCGTGGCGATGATCTGGCTGACCTCCGCAGGCTCGACGCCCAATGCCCTGGCCAGGACGTCATCGACCGTCGCCGCGTCGGCCTGCCGCTGTCCTTGCTCACGCATGCCCGGCGCGGGGCGTACCAGAGTGCGCCGCCGGTCGGTGGGGTCCGGCTCGGTGACCATCACCCCGGTGTCGCGGAACTTGGCGACCGTCGCCGACACCAGGCTCTGCGGGAAGCCGGTGCGATCGGTGATCTCGCCGATGGAACTGCCGGAGTGCTCGAAGACGTCGACGAGGATCGTGCGGGCACTGGCCGGCAGTGCGTGGAAGCCCGACCGGGGAATGGCGTCCTGACCGATCCGGATCAACTTGTGTCCCAGCAGGAACAGTTCGAGCCCGTTCATGACGTCCATGATGCACCAATCGACAGATGTATCTGTAATCGGATACATCTTTTCCATGATGCATCTCTGAGTTGATGCATCACGTATGAAGGGCACCGATGATGATCTCGAAGAACCTGCACGTCCCCGGAGCGCGACTGCGCTACCTTCTGCGCGGCACCGGTCCGCTGCTCCTCCTGGTCGCGGGCGGGGACGGAGACGCCGCCGCCAGTGACGACCTGGCCGCCCAGCTCGCCGACAGGTACACGGTCCTCACCTACGACCGCCGTGGCCTGTCCGCCAGCACCCTCGACGACCCCGGTGACCCTCCGACCGTCACCACCCATGCCGATGACCTGCACCACCTGCTCGCCGCGCTCACCACCGAGCCCGCCTACGTCTACGGCAGCAGCATCGGCGCGCTGATCTGCCTCGAACTGGTCTCCCGCCACCCCGAGCAGGTCGGCGTCCTGGTCGCACACGAGCCTCCCGCGACGCAACTGCTCCCTGAGCCCGAGCGCAGCCGCGCCAGGCAGGAACAGCAAGAGGTCGAGGACATCCACCGGGCACAAGGCGCTCTCGCCGCCCTGCGGAGGTTCGCGGCTCTCGCGGCCATCGACCCGGCCGACCGTGAACCCGACGTCGCGACGACGCCGCCCGGGCCGGAGCGTCTGCCCAACCTGGAGTTCTTCCTGACCCACGACGCGCCGGCGGTCCGCCGTCATCTGCTGGATCTGCCCGCGCTCAAAGCGGCGTCCACCCGCATCGTGCCCGCTGTCGGTGAAGCCTCCGCGCACATCTGGGCGCACCGATGCGGCCGCCTGCTCGCGGAGCAGCTCGGTGTCTCGTACGTGGAGTTTCCCGGCGGCCACAACGCGGGTGTGTTCCGGCCACGCGCTTTCGCGGCACGTCTCCACGAGGCGCTCGACTCGGCGGGGGCTGCGCCCGGCCCGCTCGGGACGGACCGGGCGGGTGATGAGCCCACCCGGTGAAGGCCGTGTCAGCCGGCCGTGACGACCGGGCACCTGACGCTTCCCTAGGCGGAAACGGCCCGCCTCCCGGTTGACCCCGGCTCGCCGCTCTAGGCCAGGGTCGCCCGCAACTCGCCCACCGCTGGACGCGATTGCTGTTCGGGGGGCACCGCGTGCAGGACCATCCTGGCGGTCTCCAGCACGTGGGCCGTGCGGAATCGTTCGGGGACGGCGGCTATGGTGGTGGTCGCCTGGGTCGCCCCTTGCTCCACTCCGCCTCTGGCGATGGCGGCCCATGCCTCGTGCAGTTGGATGTTGGTCGCGTACACATAGTCGCGCGACCGGCGGAGAAGTGCTTCGCGGGCTTGTGCCGCTGCTTCCTCCCTGCCCATGGCGGCGTACACCCAGCTCTGGGAGAAATAGAGTTCGCTCGGCGTCCAGAAGCCCTGTGCGTCGCCGCGCACGCCTCGATCGGCCAGGTCGGTCATCCTGTTCAGCGCTTCCTCGGCCTCGGTGTGGCGGCCCGCTTTGGACAGCGCTTTGGCCTTGATCGCGGCGAGCTTCAGCATCGGTCGTTGGCCGGCGAGGTGCTCGGCCTCGGCCAGGAGGCGCAGGACGGACTGAGGTGATCGCTGCCCGTACAGGCCGTGGCCCGCTTCCTCGGCGCGTACCAGGAGGCGGACGTCGAGGTCGCGGCTCGCGTCGGCCGCCCAGCGGGCGGTCTCCCACCAGCGGCAGGCCGTGCCGTGCTGTTCCAGCCGGGTGAAGGCGTTGGCCTGGATGGCGGCGAGCAGCGCGGTCACCCGGTGCAGTTCGGCGAGCTCGCTGCCCTTGGCGAGCTCGATCTGCCGCGAGAGCGTGTCCAGGTCGATGGAGAGGTCGTGGGCGACCTGCGCGGGTGGACGGTGCCTGAGGGCGTGCAGATGGTCCTCGTGGGCGGTGTTCCACTCGTCGAGGCTGCGTCGCGCGCCCATGGTCTCGTTGAGTCGTCGCCTGGTCACCTCGTCGTCGATGACGGTGCCCACGGCGGCGGCGCCGGCCAGTCGGAGCATTTGTCGGCGGTTCGTGGCGTCCTCCCCGTCCTCGTCGCCGGCGTTATCCGTGACCAGAGTAGGCACGGAACCACTCCGCTGGATAGGCGCGTCAGAGGGGACATTACGGCTTTCTATCGCATCCGCCACAAATGCCGCCAACAATCCGCCGTTCGCGGCCAGGTCCCGGTCCAGAGATATGGCGACCTTCAAGGAAGGGTTTATATCGCCTTTTTCCAGCATTGACACGTAGCTGGGGCTGATGCTTGCGCGCCGCGCGAACGCGCGGACCGTCGCGTCGCCACGAAGGCACCGCATGACCTGGCCGAACCTGCTCCCCATGGGTTGCCGACCTCCGCTGATTCGTGATGCTTGAACAGCCCTGCACATCCTGAACGCGGAATGCTGGTAAATGGCCGCGTGCGTTGGTCAGGCTACTCGTACGCGCTGAAAGCGGAAAGGGAAAAGCCCAGCGAAGGGGGATTTCCCGTGCCCGAGGTCGCCATCGCATCCATCCCCGCACAACGGCATCCGAACGCCGTCAGGCCCGAACTCATCGAGGCGATTATCGACCTTGGTCCGGGCGGCCTGATTTGGCGGCGGACATTTCCCGGGACGGAGGACCAGGTGCCGGAGGCCCGTCACTTCGCCCGCTACCTCCTCGCCGACTCGTCCCGTCGTGACGATGCCGAACTCGTCGTCGCGGAGCTGGCCACGAACGCGATCAGGCACACCGGCAGCGGTCGTTCCAGAGGCACGTTCATCGTCGAACTGGCCCGGACGACGGCGGCGGTCACCGTCGCCGTCTACGATTGCGGCTGGGGCGGCGTCCCCCGCTTCGGGCTGCGATGCCGGACCCGTGCTGAACGGGGCAGAGGGCTGGCCATCGTCGCGGCGGTCGCCGACGAGGTCGGTCATGAGGGGGACGACCAGGTGGGTCACCGGTATGGACGACGCTGATCGGCTGATGCCCAACCGATCGCAATGTGATGCAGATCACATTGTGACGGTTGTGCTGAAGTGCGCTCCTTTGACTCTTTGTCTGACCAGCGATCATGAGAGAGTTCACAACCAGGATCTGACTCATCGTGTCGGGTAAGCGACACTCCTGTTGTTGACCGATCTTCATCCATAGATCACATTCCCAGTGATCCTCCTTATGTCCGCTTTAGGTGCCTGAAGGCCCCTTCACTCGGGGCCTGCGTCAGCGTGCCACGAAGGAGCTCGGGATGCGTGATCGTCGACTGCGGCTGCGGTTCGTGGCCTTCCTGATAGGGCTGGCGGCCGTGGTGATGGTCTCCAGCCTAGGGGTGCCTGACCAGCTAGTTCAGTCCGCTACGGCGGCCGCGTCCAACCCCGAACCATCGGTGGATGCTCAACGGGTGCCGGCGAAGAAGGCGGCCAAGGGCGCGGAGGAGTCCGTGCCGAAGGTGGAGCGGAAAAAGCCCGTCTGGCCTCAGCCGGGCAAGGCCGAGGTGAGCGTTCCCCGCGGCGGTGAGTTCGTCGGTGCTGACAGTTCGCCGGTGAAGGTGGGCCAGAAGCGCGGCAACGAGCCGGCCAGAGTGACGGTGGAAACCCTGGCGCCAGAGACGGTGCGCAAGCTCGGCGGGGTTGGTGTGGCCGCCCGACTCGTACGGGCCGACGGCGGCACGTCACCGGGCAAGATGCGGGCCGAGTTCTCCTACGCCGGGTTCCGCGACGCCTATGGTGGCCAGTTCGCCAGCCGGTTGCAGGTGGTGCGGCTGCCCGCGTGTGTGCTGCAGCAGCCGCGTCCCCGCACCTGCGTGACCCGGCCGACGGTGGTGCCCGCGGTCCACGACTTCAAGAACGGCACGCTGACCGCCGAGGTGGAGGCGGCCGCCGCCGACGCCGCCCTGGTTCCCGAGCGGGCTGCGGTGCCGGGCAAGAACGACAAGGCCGCGGTGGCCAAGGCCGCCGATGCGGCGCTGGCCGCGCAGTTGGCAGCGGGTTCGGTGTACCTGCTGGCGGGCGGCTTGACTGGTCCGGACGGCAACTGGGGCGCTACGGACCTGAAGCCGTCGGGTACCTGGCAGGCGGGCACCTCGGGCGGTGGTTTCGACTATGACGTGCCGCTGCCGGAGCCGCCGTCGCCCGCCGGTAGCGGGCCGGATCTGTCGTTGCAGTACGACGCCTCGTCAGTGGACGGGCAGGGCTCGTGGACCAACAACCAGTCCGGCGTGGTCGGGGCCGGCTGGGATCTGAGCACGGGCTTCATCGAGCGCCGCTACCGCCGCTGCACCGTGTACACGCAGTACGAGGGCGATCTGGTGTGGTACGCCTACGAGAACCAGGTGGGCCGGGCGTTGTGCTGGGAGTCGCCGGACGAGCAGGATGGCGACAGCACCACCAATGACCGCACCCAGTCCGAACTGGTGCTCAGTGTCGGCGGCCGCTCGGCGCAGATCGTCAAGACCACGACGGGCGCGTGGAAGACCCTGCCGGACCTGGGCTGGAAGATCGAGCAGGTGACCGGCGGCGCGGACGGCAACGCCTACTGGAAGATCACCGACCAGCAGGGGCAGGTCTGGCGGTTCGGCTACACCAGAGACGCCCAATGGCAGGTGCCCTACGTCGGCGACGAACTCGGCGAACCCTGCGTCGACCGGTACATGAACAACGACATCCCGCCCACCTGCACCGGCGTGTGGCGGTGGAACCTCGACCAGGAAGTCGACCGCAACGAGAACGTCATCGACTACACCTACACCCGCGAGACCAACTACTTCTGCCTGCCCTCCTGCGTCGATGAGGTCTACGAGACCCTCCCCTATGACCGGGGCGGTTTCCTGGCCTCGGTGTCGTGGGGTCACAACAGCCAGGTGAGCGGCAGCACCCCGACCGCGCGCACCCTGTTCACCACCGTCGCCCGCGACGGCGACGACGTGCCCACCGACCTGCACTGCGCCCAGGCGGCCGGCTGCGTCAACGACGCGATCGCGTTCTACTCCACCCGCAAGCTCACCACCGTCCGCACCGAATCACGCAACCCCACCTCCGGGGCGTGGGACCCGGTGGACCGGCTGGACCTGGCGCATACCTGGGTGTATCAGCGCACCGACCAGGGGTTGCCGTTCGACGCGGCGATGTGGCTGGACACCGTGCAGCAGACCGGGCAGGCCGCCGAGCCGAACGTGCTGCTGCCGCCGCTGGACTTCGACGCGGTGATGCTGGCCGGGCGGATGGACTACATCAGCGATTCCGAATGGCCCGATCAGCTGTCGTGGCGGATGGTGCCGCGCATCGCCGCGATCAAGAACGGTATGGGCGGCCGGATCGAGGTCACCTACGGCCAGGCCGACCCGTGCGGCGGTGGCAAGGGCCGCGACGGCTCCAGCTACCACAGCGACAAGGTCGGCGACTGCTACCAGGTCGACATGGGCAGCGAGCCGGAGTACGGCTACGAGGCCTGGACCCGCTACTACAAGCAGTTGGCCACCAAGGTCGTCGAACGGGACATGGTCGCCGCCTCCCCGGACGTGGTGCACAGCTACGAATTCCTGGGCGGCCCGCTCTGGCTGAACCCGACCGAGTTCGCCGAGCCCGACCAGTCACCTGACGGCTCCGAATGGCGCGGCTACGGCCAGGTCCGCACGGTGACGGGCTCGGGCAGCGACCCGGCCGGCTACACCGTCACCACGCAGACGTTCCTGCGCGGCAGCGGCCAGCAGGTCACCAACTTCGAGAACACCGCCATCACCGACGCCCCGCTGCTGCAGGGCCAGGTGCTGCAGGAACAGACCTGGCAGATGACCGCGCTCAGCCCACGCGCCTACACCGAGATCGACTCCACCCGCTGGGAGTACCAGCTCAAGTCCACCGGCGACGGGCCCGGCACCAGAGATCCAGCCTTCGTCCAAGAAACACGCGAACGCTCACGGGGAAAGGTGACCGGCGGCGGCTGGCGCTACACCGACGAACGCACGAGCTACAACGCCGACGGCCTGCCGGAGACGGTCAACGACTACGGCCAGGACGGCGTCACGACCGACAACTCCTGCACCAAGACCACCTACGCGCGTAACACCGACTCCGGTCAATGGCTGGTCGACTTCCCGTCAGTCGCGGAGAAACGCTCCGGCGACAACTGCTCCACCGGCGCGCTGCTCGGCAAGACCGTCACCCTCTACGACCTGGGCACCGACCCCGCCACGAACAAGCCCAGCGACGGCAATCCCACCGAGGTGCGCTCCTACGCGAACGCCTCCACCGTCTCCACCGTCAAGGCCACCTTCGACGACTACGGCCGGACGCTCACCGAGACCGACCCGCTGAACAAGACCACTACGACCACCTACACCCCGGCCACCAATTGGCCGAAGGACGGGGTCACGGTCAAGAACCCTCTCGGCCACACCGTCACCGCCCGCCTGTCCCACACCCTGGGCGAGCCGACCTGGACCTCGGATGCGAACGGCAAGGTCACCGAGACGGACTACGACGGGCTCGGCCGCACCATCGCGCTGTGGAAGCCGGGACAACCTCGTAGCGGCAACACACCAAGCGCGACCGTCTCGTACGACATCCCCTTCGACGGCTGGTTAGGACAGCCAACGGCCGCCAGCAAGACCACGGTCAAGCAACTGCTGACCGGCACCGGCGCCCAGGCCAAGTGGATCAGTGGCCACAGCTATGAGGACGGGTTGGGGCGCACCCGCGAGACACAGACCGCCTCGCCCAACGGCGGCCGTATCGTCATCGCCACCGCCTACAACGCCCGTGGCCTCACCGAATCCGTCTCCGAGCCGGTGCACAACACCGCCCAGCCGGGCAGCGGCCTGCTCAACCCGGCCCTGACCAGCCTGCCGCAATGGACCAAGACGCTCTACGACGGGCTGGAGCGGCCCACCGCGGTCATCGCGTACCACGAGGGCACTGAACTGCGCCGCACCACCACCGCCTATCCCGGCGTCGAGCGCGCCGAGGTCACCCCGCCGGTCGGCGGCAAGACCGCCACCGTCACCGACGCCTTCGACCGCGTCGTCAAGGTCGAGGAATGGGCGGACGCCACCAACCACGCCGACACCGTCTACGGCTACGACCTCAACGACAACCTGGCCAGCATGACGGACGCCAACGGCAACGTCCGCACCTACACCCACGACTGGCTGGACCGTCGCACCGCCTCCACCGACCCGGACGCCGGCACCTCCAGCTACGGCTACGACCTGGCCGGCCGGCAGATCTGGAGCATCGACGGCAAGAACCAGAAGATCTCCACCGGTTACGACGATCTCGGCCGCCGCACCACACAGTGGGCCGGCGAGCCCACCACCGGCACCAAGCTCGCCGAATGGACATACGACACCGTCGCCAAAGGCCAGCCCAGTACAGCCACCCGCTACACCGGCGGCCAGCCCTACACCAAGGCGGTCACCGCATACGACAGCGACTACCGGCCCACCACCAACACGGTCACCATCCCGGCCACCGAAAACGGCCTCGCCGCGACGTACACCTTCACCTCCGCCTACGACGCCACCGGCAACCTGCGCGAACAGGGCATGCCCGCGGCCGGTGGCCTGCCGGCCGAGAAGCTCACTCACAGCTACACCGACCTCGGCTTCGCCAAGGGCCTGACCTCCGATCTGGGTGGCTTCACCTACGTCAAGGACACCGCCTTCACCGCCACCGGCAAGCTGGAAACCCGTTCGCTCGGCGGCAACGGCCAGATCAAACGTGTCTTGGCACGCGACGCCACCACCGACTGGCTATCCCGCGTCACCACCCAGACCAAGGCGAACACGTCCACCCCTGACACCGTCCAGGACGACCGCTACAGCTACAACGTCGCCGGCAACATCACCCGCGTCCTGGACGCCGCCTCGACCATCCCCGGCCAGACCGACGGCCAGTCCGAATGCTTCACCTACGACGGCCTGCTCCGCCTCAAGACCGCGTACACCACCACCGCGAACTCCTGCACCGGCACCGGCGACGCCAAGGGCATCGACCCCTACAGCCAGGCCTACGCCTACGACAAGGTCGGCAACCTCACCACCCTGACCGACAACGGTCAGACCGCCACCTACACCTACCCTGCCCCCGGCGCGAGCGCCGTGCGCCCCAACGCCGTCACCAGCATCACCCGCCCGAACGGCACCGACACCTACGCCTACGACGCCAAGGGCCAGCTCAGCGCCCGCACCGTCGCCGGCAGACAAGGCACCTTCACCTGGGACCAGCTCGGCCAGCTCACCCAGGCCACCATCGACGGCCAGCAGACCGGCATGCTCTACGACGCCGCCGGTGAGCGCCTGATCCGGCGCGACCCCGACGGCAGCACCACCCTCTACCTCGGCGCCATGGAGCTGCGTCTGTCCGCCGGAGCGGTGGCCGGCAAACGCTACTACAGCAGCGCCGACGGCGACCTGGTCGCCATGCGCGACGCCGGCGGCGTCACCTGGATGCTCACCGGCAAGCACGGCAGCACCCAACTGGCCGTCAACGACACCACCGGCACCGTCAGCCGCGAACGCTACCTGCCCTTCGGCCAACGCCGCGGCGCCGACGACCTCCCCTTCACCGACCGCGGCTTCCTCGGCAAGACCGAAGACGCCTCCACCAGCCTGACCTACCTGGGCGCCCGCTACTACGACCCGGCCATCGCCCGGTTCATCTCCACCGACCCCGAACTCGACCTGCGCACCCCCGAATGGGCCAACCCCTACTCCTACGCCGCCAACAACCCCATCGACCTGGCCGACCCCGACGGCCGCCGCGTCGACACCGGCAGCCGGAAGTCCGATGCGACCTTCGCCAAAACCCACCACGCCAGCGGCAAGAAGAAAACCAAGACCGAGAGAAAGATCCACAAGCAGCGTCAGAAGCAATACGCCAAACAGAAACGAGAAATAACGGCATGGAAGAAGCGCGAAGCGCAAAGGTCTCGCTACTACAGCCGTGACGCTCACATCAAGAAGGAAGATATAGAGGCCTTCCGCTGGCAGTTGGCCAACGCAGGCGGTGTCACCGACGGCGCACCGATGGCCTCGTTCAATGCAAGGCGCGGGTACGCCAACCCGAGACCTCAGCCTAGAAAGTACAAGACGCCGGACTGCAACAGTTTTGTGCCAGGAACGAAAGTCCTTATGAAGGACGGCACCCTCAAGGCCATTGAGGACGTCAGGATCGGTGACACCGTCATGGCAACGGATCCCGAGACTGAGACGACGTCGGCGAAGGCCGTGACGGCACTCCTTGCCAACGAAGGCGGTAAAAATCTCGTTGAGCTGACCATCCGGACAAGCGACGGAGGGGACAAGAAGGCAGGTGAGGGCGACCAGGCCGCCAGCACGGTGACCGCCACCTACCAGCACCCGTTCTGGATTCCCGACCTGCGGGAATGGGTCGATGCCGGCGACCTCCGGCCAGGCATGTGGCTGCGAACCTCCGCTGGAACGCACGTCCAGGTCACGGCCGTCAGAAAGTGGAGCGCCACCCAGCGGGTGCACAACCTGACTGTCGCCGACCTGCACACGTACTATGTGCTGGCGGGCCAGACTCCGCTACTCGTTCATAACAGCAACTGCAACCTTGCTCAGCATGAGGCTGCGGGTGGCCACGCGATCGCGCGGCACGTCGGCAAAACTGATGCTGAACTGGCGGCCCGCAATATTCGTTACTCCTCAACATTCACCGATTTGGCAGCAGCAGAGAGGGCTACGGGTGGCAACCTTGCCGCCAATCAAGGGCAAATCTCTCAATGGCTTTCGGGAAATGGAAGGCGTCTGGTGATCAACGGGCCGATGAGTGCTGCGGATGGAAGGGTGTACGAGCGTGCCGCGCAGAGCATCCTCTCGCCTTCGGGGGTGACCACCGTCCTGCAGCGGAATCCCTCGATGCCGAACGGGTACCACATCGTCACCTCCTACCCGAGTCCGTGATAAACATGGAGAAAATTCAATACCTCGCACAGGCGTATTTCCATCAAGATTATGACATGGAGGCAGAGGATCCTATTCAGATCTTGACGGAGTTCCGAGACGGTGAACCTCCCGAGGTGGTCGAGGAACTGAAAGGCGCTATGGAAAGGGTGTTGAGTTCGGGTGTGCGTGAGGAGGAGCTGGCTGCGCTTTGGCTCGATAGGGCTGGAGCCTGCTACGACCCGCGCCAGGACGGGATAGAGATGTCGGTCTGGTTCCGTCAGATGATCGACGCGCTTGTGTAGCAAAGGCAAAGTGAGAGGCCCCTCTGAAGGTTCCGGAGGGGCCTCTCGGCTGTCTGACGGCAGTAGTTGACGGCAACGTCAGCGGACGGGGGCTCCGCACAGCGGCGGGTCATCGCCGTCGTCGCAGGTCGGATCGTTGCCAGCAGGACCGTCGAGCGCGGTACTGAGGGTGTCGATGGCGTCGCGCTGGAGGCGGAGTCGGACGTGGGCGTAGACGGTGGCGGTGACGCCGATGTGGGCGTGGCCCAGGAGGTCCTTGATCACGACGAGTTCGACGCCCTGTTCCCGGAGCAGGGTGGTGGTGAATGGGCGGAGGTCGTGGAAGCGGATGCGGCGGAGGCTGGCCTTACGAAGGAGCGTGGTGAAGGCGCGGGTGATGTTGGTCGGGTCGAGCGGTGTGTTCTGCGCAGCGGTGAACACGTGCCCGCTGTGCTGCCACGCGGCGCCCGCGGCCTTCCGTTCGCGCTGCTGCTGCTCACGGTGGAGCTTCAGCGACTGGACGCAGCGGGCGGTACCAGGTAGGCCACGGTAGGCCGGGTGACGCTGACCGAACGAAACGGCCATACGGTCGGTGCCTGACCTCGGTCGGGCCGTCGCCGCCCCCCGACGCCTCCCTGCCTGCGACCGGATCACGCTGCTTCCGGGCCGACCGCCGCCCCCCAGCGACGGTGTACGCGAAAGCAGACCAGCCCTGAGTGCTGAAGGGGCGCGCCACGGGTGTCGGATGGAGGGAGGGCGCGCTCGCGCCCTCCCTCGATGACAGACCCGACCTGGCGGCGGGCCGGTCAGCCGACCGTGACGACCGGGCCCGAGGTGGTGGGGGAGTCGTCGTCGAGGTCGATCTCGACGCCCATCTCCTCGGCCAGGCGCAGCGCCTCCTCGATCAGCGTCTCCACGATCTGCGACTCGGGGACGGTCTTGATGACCTCGCCCTTGACGAAGATCTGGCCCTTGCCGTTGCCCGAAGCGACGCCGAGGTCGGCCTCGCGGGCCTCGCCGGGGCCGTTGACGACGCAGCCCATCACGGCCACCCGCAGCGGCACCTTCAGGCCCTCAAGGCCGGCCTGCACCTGGTCGGCCAGCGTGTAGACGTCGACCTGGGCGCGTCCGCACGACGGGCAGGAGACGATCTCCAGGCCGCGCTCGCGCAGGCCCAGTGACTCCAGGATCTGGGTGCCGACCTTGACCTCCTCGACCGGAGGGGCGGACAGCGAGACGCGGATGGTGTCGCCGATGCCCTCGGCGAGCAGGGCGCCGAAGGCGACCGCGGACTTGATCGTGCCCTGGAAGGCCGGGCCCGCCTCGGTCACGCCCAGGTGCAGCGGGTAGTCGCACTTGGCGGCGAGCAGGCGGTAGGCGTTGATCATGACGACCGGGTCGTTGTGCTTGACCGAGATCTTGATGTCGCGGAAGCCGTGCTCCTCGAACAGCGAGCACTCCCACAGGGCGGACTCGACCAGCGCCTCGGGGGTGGCCTTGCCGTACTTCTGCAGCAGGCGGGGGTCGAGGGAGCCGGCGTTGACGCCGATGCGGATCGGCACGCCGTGGTCGGCGGCGGCCTTGGCGATCTCGCTCACCTTGTCGTCGAACTTCTTGATGTTGCCCGGGTTGACCCGGACGGCCGCGCAGCCCGCCTCGATGGCGGCGAAGACGTACTTCGGCTGGAAGTGGATGTCGGCGATCACGGGGATCTGCGACTTCTTCGCGATGATGGGCAGCGCTTCGGCGTCGTCCTGGGACGGGACGGCCACGCGTACGATCTGGCAGCCGGACGCGGTCAGCTCGGCGATCTGCTGCAGGGTGGAGTTGACGTCGGCGGTCACCGTGGTCGTCATCGACTGCACCGAGACCGGCGCGTCGCCGCCCACGGGCACGTTGCCCACCATGATCTGGCGGGAGTGGCGACGTTCGGCGAGCGGCTTGGGACGGACCGACGGGATGCCGAGAGCTACGGAAGACATTTCAACCCTTACTGTGGCGACGAATTCAAGTTTATGTAGCTAGCGGGACTGCCCCGCCGTGAGCTCGGCCGCACGGGCACGGGCCCAGGCGTCCGCCGCGAGCACCTCGTCGACGGACTCGGCCGCGGTGACCCGGTGCTCCTCCACCACCTTGGCGACCGTGTCGACGATCGCCAGGAACGGCAGCCTGCCCCCCAGGAACGCCTCCACGCACACCTCGTTGGCGGCGTTGTAGACGGCGGGCGCGGTGCCGCCCTCGGTGCCGACGTGCCTGGCCAGGGCGACCGACGGGAACGCCACGTCGTCGAGGGGCTCGAAGGTCCAGGTGTGGGCCTTGGTCCAGTCGACGCCGCGGGCCGCGCCGGGGACGCGGTGCGGATGGCCGAGCGCGAGCGCGATCGGCAGGCGCATGTCGGGGGGACTGGCCTGGGCCATGGTGGAGCCGTCCACGTACTCGACCATGGAGTGGATGATCGACTGGGGGTGGACCACCACGTCGATGCGGTCGAAACCCAGGTCGAACAGCAGGTGCGCCTCGATGACCTCCAGCCCCTTGTTGACCAGGGTGGCCGAGTTGACGGTGATGACGGGGCCCATCGACCAGGTGGGGTGGGCCAGCGCCATCTCGGGCGTGACGGCGGTCAGCTCCTCGCGCCGCCGCCCGCGGAACGGGCCGCCGCTCGCGGTGACGACGAGGCGGCGGACGCTCGCCGGGTCGTACGCGCCGGGCCCCGCCGCCCACAGGCACTGCTGGAGCGCCGAGTGCTCGGAGTCGACGGGCAGGATCTGGCCGGGCGCGGCCAGCCGCTTGACCAGCGGGCCGCCGATGATCAGGGACTCCTTGTTGGCGAGGGCGAGGGTGCGGCCCGCCTCCAGCGCGACCAGCGTGGAGGTGAGGCCGAGCGCGCCGGTGATGCCGTTGAGCACGGTGTCGCAGCGCCAGGCCGCCGCCTCGGCGACCCCCTCGGGACCGGCCAGGACCTTGGGCCGGACGCCGTGCCCGGCCAGCGCCTCCTTCAGCGCGGGCACCGCCGCGGGGTCGGCCACCGCCACCGCCTCGACGCCGAACTCGGCCGCCTGCCGGGCGAGCAGGTCGACCTTGGCGCCGCCGGCCGCCAGCGCCACGACCTCGAAGCGGCCGGGGTCGGCGGCGACGACGTCGAGGGCCTGCGTGCCGATGGAGCCGGTGGAGCCGAGCAGGACGACGGACCTTGCGGGGGGACGGTGGGTCTCTGCGTGCACCTGTCCATTGTCCCCGGTACGGGACGCGCCCGGGCACGGGGTGCAGTACGTCCCGAAATTCGTTTACGCATGTGACGGCAGAGAATGAGCCGTATTTGTGCCGGAATATGGCTATATCGGTATGCGCATATCTTGAGAAATTCGCATATTGCGGCGGCTACCTTCCAACCTCACGTCCGGTTTCGGGAGGTACGTAATGCACCGCAGACTCGCTCTGCTCTCCACCCTTGCCCTCGCCGCGGGGAGTGCCGCCGCGCTGCTGCCCGCACTGCCCGCGACTGCTGCGCAGGCCCGGCCCCCGGCCGGAGCCTCGGCTCAGCCCTCGGCCGGGGGTCTGGTCAGGGGCTCGGTACGTGACCAGGTCGCCGTCCCGGTCCGGGGGCAGGGTCGGACTCCGGCCCGTGGCTCGGCGGCGGCGCGGCCCAGGCCCGCTCAGCATGCCGCCGCGGACTCGGCCGGCGAGCGCAGGCAGGTCGTGCGCTACTGGACGGAGGCGAGGATGGAGGCGGCCGAGCCCCTGAACCCGCCCAACCCGGCCAAGGGCACCAAGGTGTCACCCGCGGACGTGCGAGCCCCGTCCACGGCGGCTGCCCCGTCCATAGCGGCCCCGACCGCGGCGGGTCCCGCGCGTCCGTCGGCGCGCAGCGGTGGCGCCGCCTGGACCGGCGGCGGGGCCGTGGTGAGGACCACCGGCCGCATCTTCTTCACCACCCAGGGCCGCAACGCCTCCTGCTCGGGCTCGGCGGTGACCAGCGCGAACAAGAGCGTGGTCATCACCGCGGGCCACTGCGTCAAGGTGAACGGCGCCTTCCACACCAACTGGGTCTTCGTCCCCGGCTACGACAAGGGCACCCGCCCGTACGGCACCTGGGCCGCCACCAAGCTGCTGACCACCCCGCAGTGGGACGCGAGCGAGGACGTCGACCACGACATGGCCGCCGCCGTGGTCGCCCCGCTGGACGGCAGGAGCCTGGTGGACGTGGTGGGCGGCCAGGGCGTGGCCTTCAACCAGCCGCGCCGCCGGCAGATGTACGCCTTCGGCTACCCGGCGGTGGCCCCGTACGACGGCTCGAAGCTCGTCTACTGCAGCGGCCGTGCCTTCGACGACTACTTGCTCTCCGACGACCTGGGACTGACCTGCGACCAGACCGGCGGCGCCAGCGGCGGCCCCTGGATGGTCGGTTTCGACGAGTCGACCGGGCTCGGCACGCTCAACTCGGTGAACAGCTTCAAATACGGCTTCGCCCCCAACTGGATGTTCGGTCCCTATTTCGGGAACGAGGCCCAAGCCGTCTACCAATCAGCACAGACCAGCGGCGTACTCTGAGCAATTCACCGAAAGTAGTCACAACGACACGGCCGGTGGTGCAAACTCGGGGGACATGACCTTGAGCACCCCCCTGCTTGCGGCGGCTCCGCTGGTGGCGGGGCTGATGGGCCCCGCACTCATCGGCGCGGCCACCGGCCCGCGGCAGGCAGATCCCGTCGTCCCGGCGTCCCATCCGGCCCGGCAACTGGCCGCCGGATCGGCCGCCAGGCCCGCCAAGCCCGCCAGGCGCGTCACCGAACGTGTGGTCGAGCACGTCGCCGCGCGCACCGCGGCCGAGCAGCAGCGCGTGCTCGACTACTGGACGCCGCAGCGCATGGCCGGGGCCCTGCCCATCAACCTGCTCGACCTGGTGACCGACGGTGACGGCCTGCTCGGCGAGCTGACCGGCCGGCCGCTCCCGAAATCCGGGCAGGGGGCCGCGCGGACCCTGCCCGCGCCCGCCGCCTCCAAGCTGCCCATGCCGCGCCCGCAGGCGGCGGCGGTGCCCTCGGCCAGCACGATCGGCGCCCGCTGGGGCGCGGGCGGCGCGGTCTCCAGGACCACCGGGCGGGTGTTCATGACGCTGAACGGCGCCGACTTCGTCTGCTCGGCCAGCACCGTGAAGAGCGCCAACCGGGACGTCGTCGTCACCGCCGGCCACTGCGTCAAGGACGGCGCCGGCGAGTGGGCCCAGAACTGGACGTTCGTGCCGGGCTACGGCAGCCGCGGCGGGCAGCCGTACGGCCGCTACGCCGCGCGCCGCATGTTCGTGGCCGGCTCGTGGGCGCGCAAGGCCGACGACGACTACGACATCGGCATGGTCGCGCTCGCCACCTCGGGCGGGCGGCACGCGGGCGACGTGGTGGGCGCCCAGGAGATCGGCTTCAACGTGCCGCGCGGCGGCCAGGCGTACGGCTTCGGCTATCCCGCGGACCCGCCGTACCGTGGCGACCGCCTGGTCTACTGCGCGGGACGGCTGCGTGACGACCCGTACAAGCAGACCCGCGACCAGGGGCTCGGCTGCGACATGACGGCCGGCTCCAGCGGCGGCCCCTGGCTGACCGGGTTCGACCCGGCCACCGGGCGCGGCCGGATCACCTCGCTGAGCAGCTTCAAGTACACCGACGACGCGCGCACGATGTACGGCCCGTACTTCGGCGCCGCCGCCAAGGCCCTCTACGACACCGCACAACGCGCCTGAGCTGAGAGCTGTCACGATCTGTCATCGTGACATCACAGAATGGCAAGCTTTTCGCCATACCCGCGGTCTTCGCCCGTGGCCCACGGGAGCATCGCAGGACCTGATGACAGGAGGGGGCCGGGTGAAGAGGGTACTTGGGATGGTCGCCGGGATGGCGGTCCTGGTCGCGCTGGTCGCGAGCGTGGAGCAGCCGGCGATGGCCGGGAACACCGCCGTGGGGACGACGCGGGTGGCGCCCGCGGTCTGGAGCGCGTGTCCCCGGGTGGCGGGCAAGGCGGCCGACGCCGCGCTGGAGTGCGCCACCGTTCAGGTGCCGCTCGACTACAGCCGGCCCACGGGCAGGTCGATCACGGTGGCGATCAACCGGATCAAGGCCAGGACGACGCGGAGCGCCGACCGCCTGGGGGCGCTGCTGATCAACCCGGGCGGGCCGGGGGCGTCCGGGCGGGCGCTGACCGAGTACGTCGCCGCCGGGCTGCCGGCCGGCGTGCGCGAGCGCTACGACATCATCGGCTTCGACCCGCGCGGCGTCGGCGGCAGCGAGCCGGCGGTGCACTGCGTGGACCCTGAGGTCTTCTACCAGGCGCCGCGCCAGGACGCCGTGCCGCACAGCGTGGCCGACGAGCAGCGGCTGCTGGCGAGGGCCGCCGAGTACGCCCGCAGCTGCGGCGAGCGTTACTCCTGGCTGCTGCCGCACCTCACCACCGAGAACGCGGCCAGGGACCTCGACCAGATCCGCGCCGCCCTCGGCGAGGCCAAGATCAGTTATCTGGGCTTCTCGTACGGCAGCTACCTCGGCGCCGTCTACGCCACGCTGTTCCCCAAGCGGGTCAAGCGGCTGGTCCTGGACAGCAACGTGGACCCGACCGCTGTCTGGTACCGCTCCAACCTGGCCCAGGACCACTCCTTCGAACGCCGCCACCGCCAGTTCCTCACCTGGACCGCCGAGCACAACGACGTCTACAAGCTGGGCCGTACGCTCAAGCAGACGCAGTTCGCCTACTACGCGATGCGCGACCGGCTGCGCACCCGGCCGGCGGGCGGCCTCATCGGGCCGAGCGAGCTGGACGACACCTTCACCCTGGCCGGCTACAGCGACCGGCTCTGGCCGCAGTTCGCGCAGGCGTGGTCCGACTACGTCCGGCAGGGGGACACGAAGGGGCTGATCGGCCTCTACGACAAACACGGCAAGAACGACGTCGACGACGAGAACGGCTACGCCGTCTACCTCGGCGTCCAGTGCCGCGACGCGCAATGGCCGCGCCAGTGGTCCAAGTGGCGGACCGACATGACCGAGGCGCACCGCACCGCGCCCTTCCTGACCTGGCCGAACGCGTGGTTCAACGCCCCGTGCGCCTTCTGGCCGGTGTCCGGCGGCACCCCGGTGGACGTGCGCGGCTCGGCGAAGCTGCCGCCGGTCCTCATGCTGCAGGCGCGCGACGACGCGCCGACCCCGTACGAGGGGGCGCTGCGGATGCGGCGGCTCTTCCCGACCGCGAGGATGGTCGTGGACCAGGGCGGCAACCACGGGGTGGCGCTGTCCGGCAACCGGTGCGTGGACCGGCATCTGGCCGCCTACCTGCGTGACGGCACGCTGCCGCGGCGCGACGCGACGTGCGCCGCGCTGCCCGCGCCGCGCCCCGCCGAGCGGATGGCGGCCCACCGCGCCACGGCCTCGGCGTCGTCCGGCGCGGGGGGACTTCTGGGCGTTCTCGGCCTGCTGGGGCTGCCGTCACTGAAATGACGTCAAGAATGGGTCACTGTGGGCAGCGCCGGATGAGCTAATCGGTGACCCTTCGCGTAGTCTGACCATGTGATGCTGCGTACCTCGGCGTCGCGCGTGCTGGACGACAGCGACCGGGACGAAGTCCTCGCCCTGCTGGACACCGATCCGGTCGCCAACGTCTTCGTCTCCTCCCGGGTGCGGGCCGTCGGACTCAATCCGGCGCGGCTCGGCGGGCAGATGTGGGGGTTCGGGCCGCGCGGAGCCCTCGTCTCGCTCTGTTACGCCGGAGCCAACATGGTGCCGGTCAACGCCGGGCCCGAGGCGGTCCACGCGTTCGCCGACCGCGCCCGCAGGCAGGGGCGGCGCTGCTCGTCCATCGTCGGCCCGGTCGACGCCGTGTCGTTGCTGTGGGAGCGGCTGGAGCCGCACTGGGGCCGGGCGCGGGCGATCCGCTGGGCGCAGCCGGTCATGGCGATCTCGCGCAAGCCGTCGGTGCCCGTGGATCCGTGGGTGCGCCGGGTGCGGCCCGAGGAGTTCGACATCCTGCTGCCGGCGTGCGTGGCCATGTTCACCGAGGAGGTCGGCGTCTCGCCCAACCTGGGCGACGGTGGCGCGCTCTACCGTACGCGGGTCGCCGAGCTGATCAGGATCGGCCGCTCCTACGCGCGCATCGAGGACGGCCGGGTCGTCTTCAAGGCGGAGGTCGGGGCCGTCACGCCGCAGGCGTGCCAGATCCAGGGCGTGTGGGTGGACCCGGAGCTGCGCGGGCGCGGGCACGCCGTGGCCGGGATGGCGGCGGTCGTGGAGGCCGCCAGGGAGTGCTTCGCCCCCGTGGTCAGCCTCTACGTCAATGACTACAACCGCTCGGCCCGCGCGGTCTACAAGAAGGTGGGCTTCACCGAGGTCGACACCTTCATGTCGGTCCTCTTCTGAGTTTCTAGACGCGGACCAGCTTGTCGAACAGGCGGGCCAGCTCGGTGTCCGGGTCGGCGGTGAGTCCCGCGTGCACGGGGCCGGACTGCACGATCGTGCTGCGCGGCGCGGTCAGCCAGCGGAACCTGCCGCCCAGCGGCTCGGCCGCGAGCGGGCCGGGACGCTCGCCGCAGGCCAGCTCGTACGCGGTGAGCGCCCGCCGCACCGCGTCCACGTCCGCCGACGGGTCGAGCGCCCGCAGCCGGACCGCGTCCAGCTCGACGCGGGCGCACAGGTAGCCGCGCGGCTGGCAGTAGAGCAGCACGCCCACGTTGATCTGCTCGCCCCGCTCGACCTTGGGGATGACGCGGATCACCGCGTACTCGTAGACGTCCCTGCTCATCGGCCGCCTCCCCGCCAGAACTCGCCGACCGAACCCGGCCCGGAACGCTGCTCCCGCCGCTCGCCGCGCACCAGCCAACCGCCCGGCCCGTGGGCGCGGGCCAGCAGGTGCTCGACGTACGCCGCCCGTACCGCCGCCGGCCCGTCGAAGCCCGGCTCGCCGGCCAGCCACTCGTCGGGCACCAGCGCGGTCACGGTCTCCAGCAGCTCGCGGGTGATCCTATCGGCCAGGTGGGCGCCGGCGGCGGTGACGTCGCCGGCGTAGGGGGCCAGCACGTGGTCGGCGGCGTCGAACGGCCGCTGCGGGTCGGCGGTCGGCCAGTTGTGGTGGAACCACAGGGACGCGCCGTGGTCGATCAGCCAGGTGTCGCGGTGCCAGATGAGCAGGTTGGGGTTGCGCCAGCTCCGGTCGATGTTGTGGATGAGACCGTCGAACCACACCACCCGCGCCGCGAACACCGGGTCGGCCGCCCACGCCAGCGGCTCGAACCCGAGCGCGCCCGGCAGGAAGTCGACCGCCAGGTTGAGCCCCGCGCTGGCCTTGAGGAGGTCCTGGACCTCCTCGTCGGGCTCGCGGGCGCCGAGCTGCGGATCGATGTCGATGAGCTTGAGCTCGGGGGTGCGCAGCCCCAGCCTGCGGGCCAGCTCGCCGGCGATGATCTCGGCGACCAGGACGCGGCGGCCCTGCCCCGCCTCGCGGAACTTGACGACGTAGGTGCCCAGGTCGTCGGCCTCGACGACGCCGGGCAGCGAGCCGCCCTCCCGCAGCGGGGTGACGTAACGGGTGGCTGCGATCCTATCCAGCACGACACGAGGCTATCGCCCATCGGAGGTACTTTCGTCCCTCGGGCGTCACGGCCTCCCGCCCCGGCCGGGCGGGAGGCGCGGGCGAGGAGGTCTGACCCGGCCAGGGAGGGGAGCGGCCGGGTCAGAGCTTGGCGATGACCTCCTCGGCGAAGCGCTCCATGGTCGCGAGCTTGAGCTCCAGCGTGCCCTCGCCGTGCCTGGCCTTCTCCTCCGGCGTGGCGAGCCACCAGGGGGCGGACAGCGTGCCGGTCACGCCCTTGGCGGCGTAGCGGCGGTAGGTCGCGGCGTCGGGCAGCTCGGCCAGGGGCGCGATGATCTCGAACGGCTCGCCGTCCCTGCCGTGCTCGGCCAGCAGCCGGCGCAGGGTGGCGAGCACCGGGTCGAGCTCGTCCTCGGTGTAGATGCGGTTGCCGATCCAGCCGTCGCCGAGCCGGGCGGCGCGGCGCAGGGCGGCCTCGCTGTCGCCGCCGACGTACACCGGGATCGGCCCGGCCGGGGTCGGCGAGATCGACAGCTCGGGCAGGCCGTCGAGCCTGACCTGCTCGCCCGCCCACAGCGCCCGCAGCACCGGCAGCATGGCGTCCAGGCGCCGGCCGCGCGTGTGGAAGTCCTGCCCGGTGCCGACGAACTCCTCCTTGCACCAGCCCACCCCGACCCCGAACGTCACCCGGTCGCCCGACAGCACCGCCGCCGTGGAGACCTGCTTGGCCACGGTGAACAGGTCGCGGGCGGGCGCGATGTAGACGTTGGGGGAGAAGCGCAGCGTGGTGGTGACCGCCGCCATCGCCCCGATCGTCACCCACACGTCCGGCCAGTGCGTGGCCGCGTCCCAGCGGGGCCGGCCCGAGCGTGAGTAGGGGTAGGGCGTGTCGAAGTCGGCGTAGAAGAGGTGGTCGGAGAGCGTCAGCGTGTCGAACCCGCAGCGCTCGGCGGCCCGTGCCAGCTCGGTGAACTGGCCGGTGTCGACGAAGGAGGCGGCCAGCCAGATCTTCATCGCGGCTCCCTCGCTCATCGGAATTCCGGGGCGACCTTGGTGGCGAACAGTTCGAGGTTGCGCTTGACCGTGTCGAGCGGCAGCACGCCCTGCTGGCCCTGCATGTAGAGGCCGAACCACTCCAGGTCGGGCATCCGGTCGAGCATGCGCTGGATGCCGCGCTTGACGTCGTCAGGGGTGCCGAACAGCGCCATCTCGACGTCCTTCATGCGGTTGGCGTCGCCCTTCTCCGGCGAGATGGGCTTGTGCTTCTCGTCCTCCTTCTTGCGCAGCACCTCCAGGTAGCCGAAGGGGCCGAAGAAGGCGGCGAAGTCCTTGGGGATGCTGCGGCCGAAGGTGTTGATGGCCTGCTCGGTGGTGTCCGCGATGCCGACGATCTTGAGGATGCCGGTGTGCTCGCCCAGCTTGTAGTCGCGGCCCTGGCGGGCGGACTCCTCCTGGTAGAGCTTGGCCTTGGCGGCGTGGTCGTCGGGGTTGGGGGTGAACATCCACGGCAGGATGTTCTCCTGTGCGGCCCTGATCACCGAGCGGTCCGAGATGGTGAACGGCTGCCACAGCTCCGGGTGGGGGTTCTGGTAGGGCCGGGGGCAGACGGAGACGGAGACGACCTTGCCGTCCTCGTCCAGCTCGCCGGGCGCGCCGAAGGTCTTCGTCCACTCCTGGGCGGGCCAGCCCTCGATGCCTTCGTACGGGTAGGGCACCTGGTAGTCCAGCACGTCCGACTTGTAGCGGATCGTCTCCTGGGTCCACGCCATCTTCATGATCTTCAGCACCTCGCCGAAGACGTCGAAGTTGCGCGTGTCGGAGGCCGAGCCGTCGGAGCGGGCGGCGGCGGCGTGCCAGCGCTGGCCGAGCACGTTCATCCAGCGGTTCTGGTAGCCGCGGGCCACGCCCAGTCGCAGCCGGCCCTTGCTGAACTGGTCGAGCAGCGCCACGTCCTCGGCCGCCCTGATCGGGTCCCAGGCGGGCAGCACCAGGCCGAGCGGGGCGAGCAGGATGCGTTCCGTGCGGGCGGCGAGGTCGGTGAGGAACATCAGCGGATTGACCGAGAACTCCATGCCCTCGGAGTGGAAGTGGTGCTCGGTCATCATCAGCGCGTCGAACCCGAGCTGGTCGGCCAGCACCGCTATCTCCCGCACCTCGTGCAGCAGATTCTGGTACGACTCCGTGTCCCGCCCGATGGGGCGCTTGGCCTTGGCGTTCTCCTCGGCCGCGTATCCGGAGCCTGGAATCTGCGGGTTCAGGAAGATGGAAAACTTCACCGGGGACCTCTTTCCGCGGAGTGTTCCTACGCAAGGTACTCTGGAAATCTTAGCCGAGCAATCGCTTGGTTAACTATGAGGAGGGCCCATGAGGCTGGGCGTCACCATGTTCGCCACGGATCTCGCCATGCCGATCGACGAGCTGGCCAGAGCGGCCGAGGAGCGCGGGTTCTCCTCTCTCTACGTGCCCGAACACACCCACATCCCCGTCCGCCGCCGCACCCCCTACCCCGGCGCGGCCGGCGGCGAGCTGCCCGAGGAGTACCGGCGCACCCTCGACCCGCTCGTGGCCCTCTCCTTCGCCGCCGCCGCCACCCGTACGATCGAGGTCGGCACCGGCATCCTGCTCGCCGCCCAGCGCGACCCCATCGTCACCGCCAAGGCCATCGCCTCGCTCGACCACCTGTCCGGCGGGCGGGTGACGATCGGCGTCGGGTTCGGCTGGAACGTCGAGGAGATCGAGAACCACGGCGTCCCGTACGCCGAGCGCCGCGACCTCGCCCGCCGGCACGTCCTCGCCATGCAGGCGCTCTGGCGCGACGAGGCCGCCTCCTTCGACGGCCTGCTGGACGGGGTCGAGCCGGCCTGGTCCTGGCCCAAGCCGCGCCGCCGCCCGCCGGTCTACCTCGGAGGCGCGGCCGGGCCGAAGCTCTTCGCCCACGTCGCCGAGTACGCCGACGGCTGGATGCCCATCGGCGGCAAGGGCGTCAAGGCCGCGCTGCCCGCGCTCCGCGAGGCGTGCGAGCGGGCCGGGCGCCCGCCGGCCCGCGTCATCCCGTTCGGCACCCTGCCCACCGCCGAGAAGCTCGACCACTACGCCGCGCTCGGCGTCGAGGAGGTCGTGGCCGGCCTGCCGAGCGGCCCCGCCGACGACGTGCTGCCGGTCCTCGACCATTACGCCCAACTGATCGCGTAGACGGCATAATGCCGGAGCATGTCCGAGTTACGTCCCGACGACCCGCGCCATCTGGGGTCCTACCGGTTGTCGCGACGGCTCGGGCAGGGCGGGCAGGGAGTCGTCTACCTCGGCCACTCGCCGCAGGGCGCGCAGGTCGCGGTCAAGCTGCTGCACGCCGGGCTCTCCGCCGACCCCGCCGTACGGCGGCGCTTCCTCGGCGAGGTCGAGGCCGTCCGGCGGGTGGCCGCGTTCTGCACCGCCCAGCTCCTCGACGCCGACCTCGAAGGCGACCGCCCCTACCTGGTCAGCGAGTACGTCGAGGGACCGTCGCTGCGCGAGCACGTCGCCGCCAGGGGGCCGGCGCTCGGCGGCTCGCTGGAACGGCTGGCCATCGGCACCGCCACCGCGCTCGGCGCCATCCACCGGGCCGGGGTGGTGCACCGGGACTTCAAGCCCGGCAACGTGCTGCTCGGCCTGGACGGGCCCCGCGTCATCGACTTCGGCATCTCGCGCCTGGTGGGCACCACGGTCACCACCGGGATCTCGCCCGTCGGGACCCCCGCTTATCTGCCGCCCGAGCGGATCAACGGCGAGGGCGCCGGGCCGCCGGCCGATCTGTGGGCGTGGGCGCTGACGGTGGCGTACACGGCGAGCGGGCGGCACGCGTACACGGGGGAGACCTATCAGGAGGTGCTGGCGAGGATCCTGTTCGGCAAGCCCGACCTGGGGCCGCTCGCCGGGCGGCTGCGGGAGATCGTCGAGGCGTGCCTGGCGCGGGAGCCCGGTGACCGGCCGGACGCGGAGGAGGTGCTGCGGCGGCTGCTGGGGCAGGACGGGTCGGGTGGGGACGTCCTGACCTCGGGCGCGATGGCCGCCATCACCCCGCGCTCCGTCCCCGTCACCTCGGGCTCCGTCCCCGTCACCTCGGGCTCCGTCCCCGCTACTTCGGGCTCCGTCCCGGCCGCCTCGGGCTTCGCCACCAGCACCCCGCTTTCTGTCACCACCCCGGACGCGGCCCTCGCCGACCCGGTCCAGACCACCGCCTTCCCGGCCGTCACCGGGACCGCCCTCGCTCCCGAGCCCCGGCCGGCGCGGCGGCGGCGGCCCCGGGCGTGGCAGGTGGCCGTCGGGCTGGCCGGGCTGGGGATGGCGGTCGCCGGGGCCTTCTTCTGGCTCCAGGGCGCGCAGGCCCCCGGCCTGGCCGGCACCTGGACAGGATCGGCCGAGCACGCCACGGCCGAGCGGGTGTTCCCGGTGGAGCTGCGCCTCGGCGAGGACGGCTCGGGCACCATGCGCTGGGGCAGCGACCTGCACTGCTCGGGCCGCGTCGGCCGCGAAGGCGACGGCGGGACGGTGTACGCACTCCACGAGGTCGCGGGCGAGGCGTGCTATCCGGGGACGCTGCGGCTGCTGCCCACCGCGTACGCCGACCAGCTCGCCATCAAGGTGACGCGCGAGGGCCAGCAAGAAGTGACGTATTCGGGCACCGTGACGCGCGCTTCCTGACGGGCGAGTATCACGGTCAGGTGGCATTGTCCTGCGCGAGGTTGACTGCGAGCAACCGGTTGCTTCCACTGGTAAGCAGGAACGGGTGGCGGCGAGGGGAGGCACCCGGTGCCAACGGCACAGCCGCTCAGGACGGGGGACCCGGCCCGGCTCGGAGCGTACGAGCTGTCCGGGCGCCTCGGGGAGGGCGGCCAGGGCGTCGTGTTCCTCGGCGCGAGGGACGGCGAGGCGTACGCGGTCAAGCTGCTCCACGGGCCGGTGGGCGACGAGCGGGCGGCGTTCCTGCGCGAGGTCGAGCTGGCCAAGCACGTGGCGAGGTTCTGCACGGCGCAGGTGATCGACGCCGGGTTCGACGAGGGCCGGGCGTACATCGTCAGCGAGTACGTGGACGGGCCGTCCCTGGCCCGCGAGGTCGCGCTGACCGGGCCGCGGCGCGGCGGCGCGCTGGAGCGGCTGGCGGTCGGCACGGCGACCGCGATCACCGCGATCCACCGGGCGGGCATCGTCCACCGCGACTTCAAGCCCCAGAACGTGCTGCTCGGGTCCGACGGGCCGCGCGTGATCGACTTCGGGCTCGCCCGCGCCCTCGACGCGGCGGCGACGGTGAGCGGCAGGGGGGTGGGGACGCCGGCGTACATGGCGCCGGAGCAGATCACCGCGTCGGCCGTCACCGGGAAGGCGGACGTGTTCTCGTGGGCCGCGACCATGTGCTTCGCCGCCAACGCGACGGCCCCGTTCGGGCAGGACTCGGTGGCGCCGGTCCTGCACCGCATCCTCACCGCTCCGCCCGAGCTCGGCCGGCTGGAGGGGCGGCTGCGGGCGCTGGTGGAGGCGTGCCTGGAGAAGGACGCCAGGAATCGGCCGGGGAGCAGGGAACTGCTGTTCGAGCTGCTGGGGGAGTCGTCGGCGGCGGCACTGCCCTCCGAGGTCCTCGCCACCCCGCCCCCGCACATCCTCCGCGCCCCGCCCCCGCCGGACCCGCCTGCCCAGGCCCTGGTTCCCGAGCAGCGGTTGCCGGTCGCCGAGCCCGAGGCCACCGGCACCCCGGGCGGCTACGTTCTCCCCGGAGGAGACGACCCCAGTGAGCCCGCCTCCCCGGGCGCCGCGGCCTCCTCGGCTTCACCCGCTCCCACGTCCCCGGCCGCCGGGCGAGGCGGGGCGGGGACGGGGCCGCCCAGGAGGGGCGGGCCGGGGGTGGGGGCGCCCGGAGGCGGCCGGCTGCGAGCCGCCGGGGATCCTGCCAGGAGGACGGGATGGTTGCGGGCGGCGCTCGCCGTCTCCGTGGCCCTGCTGGTGACCGCGACCGTGCTGCTCGCCGTCCTCGTCCCCACCATCGGCAGGAACGGCCAGGCCGCGCAGGTGGCCGGTCCGGTGGCAGGGACCCGGCCCGTGACGTCCGGGCCCCGCACCACGAAGCCGCCGTCCACCGCCGGCCCGCCCCGGCAGGGCCAGCGGAACCAGCCCGCCGACCGCACCCAGCCCCGGCCGGGTACGAACCCCGCAACCAACCCCGCCACCCTCCCGGGCACCGCCGGGCCGCCCCCGGTGACCGTCCCGGCGCTGACCGGGCTGGACCGGGCCGCGGCGGTCAAGGCCATCAAGCGGGCAGGTCTCGTCCCCGGCGCGGTGACCCAGGCCGACTCGCCGGAGAAGATCGGCAAGGTGCTGTCCAGCGAGCCCGCCGCCGGCGCGCGGGCGGTCAAGGGCGCGGCGGTCGCGCTCCGGGTGTCGGCGGGGGTCCCCGTCCCGTCCGTGGCCGGGCAGCAGCGCGAGGCCGCCCTGTCGGCCCTGGCCGCCGCGGGCCTCAAGGCGGGCGCGGTCACCCGTACGTGCTCGGCCAAGCCGGACGACAGCGTCATCGCCGCGCGGCCCGAGCCGGGCACGCGCGTCGCGGGGGGCACGGCGGTGGCGCTGACCGTGTCCAGGGAGGGCGTGAGCGTCCCCTCGGTGGTCGGCCGGTCCCGCGCGGACGCCCGCGCCGCGCTCCGGGCCGCCGGCCTCGCCGTACGGGCGCGAGGTCAGGTGGTCGACAACGCGTCACAGGTGGGCCTGGTCATCGCCCAGAGCCTCCAGGCGGGCACGTGCGCCGGTTCCGGCGCCGCCGTCGTCCTCACCGTCGGCCTGCAGCGCCAGCCCGCCCCCGACCCCGAGCCCACCGCCACCCCGACGCTCCCGTCCGGCGGCAGCGAGGTCCCCCCGGAATCCTCCTGAGAAGGCTGCGGCGGGGGTCATAAGGTGCGGACCGCCTCCAGGAGGAACGCCTCGACCTCGTCCTCCGGCAGGTCCATCGTCTTGGCCACGCCCCACTGCAGCGCTCCGAGCAGTGCCCAGCAGCGTACGGTCGTCGCCGGGTCCGGGTCCTCTCCGGCCAGCTTGACGAAGATGCCGTCGCGGAAGGTGCGGATCGCCGCCGCCTCCGAGTCGGGCGAGACGGGGGAGACGGCGTCGTCGCCGGCCAGGTCCTCCATGAACAGCCGGATCACCGACCGGTAGCGCACCGCGAACGAGACCAGCGCCGACACGAACGCCTGCCGGTCGGCGTAGTCGTCGCCGAGCAGCGCCAGCATGTCGCCGGCCACCGGCGACAGCAGCTCCGACGCCAGCCGGTCCTTGGGGTGGAAGTGGTAGGCGACGGCGGTCTTGGTGAGGCCGACGGCGGCGGCGATGTCGGCGAGTGAGGTGGCGGCGTAGCCGCGCTCGGCGAACAACTCCCTGGCCGCGGCCAGGATCCGGGTGCGCGTGTCGTCGGCTGTGGTCATCGTCTCATTTCCCTGAGGGGGGCAGCCTGCCGGACTGTTCCGGCCTTATCGTATTTTGTACGACCGTACAGGACGGGCGTCGAGGGTGGGGGCGGAGCGATGACGCGGTTGCTGGGTCGGCTGGGCGGCTGGTGCGCGCGGCACGGCGGGATCGTACTCGCATTATGGGTCGTCGTGGCGGCCGGCCTCATGGGAGCGAACCTCGCCTTCCCCAGCCCCACGAGCAACGACGCGAGCATCCCCGGCACCGACGCGCAGCGTACCCACGACCTCATGAAGGAGGGCTTCGGGCCCGGCTACGACCAGGGCGGGAGCATCCAGCTCCTGGTGTACTCGCCCGACGGCCCGCTGCTGGAGGACAAGCGCAAGCGGGCCGTCGAGGACGCGATCGCGGCCATCCGCCAGGTGCCGCACGTCGACAAGGTGGACACGCCCTTCCGTGTCGGCGGCATCTCCTCGAACCTGCAGATCGGCGTCATCGGCGTCAGGCTCCAGGGCCAGGACCCCAACAAGGTCGCCGAGACGACGCAGACCCTGTCGAAGGCCGCCGACCCCGCGCGGGCCGCCGGGCTGGAGGTCGTCCCCGCCGACAGCTCCAGCCCCGCGGACAAGGAGATCAAGACCGGGCCGAGCGAGATCATCGGCGTGGTGTGCGCGCTGCTGGTGCTGGTGTTCGCGTTCGGGACGCTGGTCGCCGCGCTGGTCCCGATCTTCGCGGCACTGGTCAGCGTGGCCTCGGGGCTCGGCCTGATCGGGCTGCTCGGCTGGGCCGTGGACATGCCCAAGCAGGCCGGCATCATGGCCACGATGATCGGGCTCGGCGTCGGCATCGACTACGCGCTGTTCCTGCTCTCGCGCCACCGCCGGCTGCTCGCCCAGGGCGTGCCGGTGGTCGAGTCGGTACGCCGCACGGTCGCCAGCTCGGGCGGCGCGGTCGTCTTCGCCGGCGGCACCGTGATCATCGCGCTGAGCGCGCTGCTGCTGGCCGGGTTCCCGCTGCTGGCCACGCTCGGCTGGGTCACCGGCATCTCCGTCGTCGCCGCCGTGCTGACCTCCATCACGCTCGTCCCGGCCCTGCTCGGGCTGCTCGGCCACCGCGTCAACGCGCTCAAGGTGCCCGGCCTGCGCACCGAGGGCTCCGGGGGCGGCGGCTGGGCCGGGCTCGGCTCGTGGGTGGCGCGCCGGCCGTGGCGGGTGCTGCTCGCCAGCGTGGTCGTGCTGGGCGCGCTGGCCGCCCCGGCGCTCGCGCTCAAGCTCGGCTCGCTCGACGAGGGGTACGGCACCCAGGGCTCGGACTCGCGGCGTGCGTACGAGCTGATGGCCACGGCCTTCGGCCCCGGCTCCAACGGCCCGCTCATCGTGGTCGCCGAGCTGCCGGAGAAGGTGAAGGACGCCAAGGACCCGCTGGTCAAGGAGCTCAAGAGCGCGGTCGCGGACGTCGAGGGCGTCGCGCACGTCACCGACCCCAAGGTCAACGACTCGGGCCGCTCGGTGCTGCTCCAGGCGATCCCCGAGTACGCCCCCAGCGACAGCCGGACCGTGGACGTCGTCCACGAGGTCAGGAAGATCGCGTTGCCCGGCGTGGACGTGCACGTCGGCGGCAAGGTCGCGGGGCTCACGGACGCCGGCGACCGCATGGCCGAGCGCACCCCGCTGGTCATCGGCGTGGTGGTGCTGCTCAGTGCGCTGCTGCTGCTGTTCGCCTTCCGGGCTCCGGTGGTCGCGATCAAGGCGGCGGTGATGAACCTGGTCTCGCTCGGGGCCGCGTTCGGGGCGCTGGCGCTGGTGTTCTCGATCGGGCTCGGCAGCGGGCTGGTGGGCATGGACGCGCCGGTCAGCTCGTCGTACCTGCAGACGGTCTTCTTCACCGTGCCGATCGAGAGTTATGTGCCGCTGATGCTGTTCGCGGTGCTGTTCGGGCTGTCGATGGACTACGAGGTGTTCCTGCTGACGGCGGTGCGGCAGTCGTACGCGCGGCACGGACGCAACGCGCGGGCGGTGGCCGAGGGGCTCGGCTCGACCGGGCGGGTCATCACCTCCGCCGCGCTGATCATGGTGGCCGTCTTCGTGGCGTTCATCGCCTATCCGGACGCGCTGGTCAAGACGTTCGGCGTGGGGCTCGCCGTGGCGATCGCGGTGGACGCCACGATCATCCGCGGCTTCCTGGTGCCCGCCACGATGGTGCTGCTCGGCCGGGCCAACTGGTGGTGCCCGCGCTGGCTGGACCGCATCCTGCCGAACCTGTCGGTGGAGGGTCACGAGGAGGACGAGGAGGAGGCCGCGACGCCGGCCCCCAAGCACCGGCAACCCGCCGGGGTGTAGGCGTCAGTCGGGGTCGTCGGTGTCGCAGGCGGGCACCCAGCCGGTGACGCCGGTGGCCAGGTTGCGGCCGTGGTGCCACAGGGTGCTCGCGAACGGGCCGCAGCGGTAGAGCTCGTGCTCCTCGGAACGGTGCAGGGCGAAGCTCTCGCCGGGCTGGCCGAGGCCGACCTGGCCGGAGCTCGCCGTCGGCTCGCTCCGGATGACGACGTCGGGCACGGCGAAGTCGTAGAGGCGGGCGGCGGAGACCGGGGCCGGGCCGCCCAGGGCGAGAGCCCCGAGCAGACCGGCCGTGGCGGTGCGGGTGACGCGCAGGCGCGCCTGCCCCTGTCGTGATCGTTTGGTCACTCGCAGTGAATATCACATTCCGCGCCGCCAGCCCAGGTAGCCGCCGTCCAGCGGGCGGGCGTCGAAGCCGTGCTCGCGCAGCACCCGTACGGCCTCGGGCGAGACCACGCAGTACGGCCCGCCGCAGTAGGCCACGATCGAGGCGTCGCGCGGCAGCTCGGCCAGCCGCTCGCGCAGCTCGGCCAGCGGCATCGAGACCGCCCCGGGGACGTGCCCGGCCGCGTAGTCGGCGGCCGGGCGCACGTCGAGGACGAGCGTGGCCGGGTCGGTCAGGCGGCCGGCCAGCTCGCCGGCGGTGACGCCCTCCATCGTGCCGAGCCGGTCGCGTACGGCGTCGCGCAGCCCCGCCAGCCGGTCGTGGGCGAAGCCCTGGAGCTCGCCGAGGAAGCGGGAGACCCGCTCGTCGGCGAGCCGGTAGTAGACCCGGGGGCCGTCCCTCCTGCTGGTCACCAGGTGGGCGGCGCGGAGCTGCTGGAGCTGCGCCGAGGTGTTCTTGAGCGCGACGCCGGCCGCCGCGGCGAGCTCCTCGACCGTGCGCTCGCGCTGGTCGAGCACGTCGAGCAGGCGCAGCCGCACCGGGCTCGCGAGCGCCTTGGAGACGCGGGCGAGCTGCTGGTAGATCGGCTCCTCGGGGAACTCCGGCATCAGACCATGTACTGGTCGTGCCGGAGGTAGAGCTCCGTCCACTCCTCGGGCGTGAGCTCCCGGCCGGTGTTGGCGATGTCGGCCAGCTCCTCGAAGTACGCCTCGCGGGGCGCGCCCGGCGTGAACAGGATCAGCATCGAGGCGGGCACGCCGGACTCGTTGCGGAAGGCGTGGATGCCGCCCTCCGGCACGAACAGGAAGTCGCCGGGGCGGCCCGTGGCCCACGTGTCGCCGTTGAACAGCTTGATCTCGCCGGACAGCACGTAGAACGACTCGGTGATCGTGCGGTGGAAGTGAGGGCTCGGGCCGGACGGGTTGGGGCCCATCTCCCAGCGGTAGAGGCCGAACGCGCCGCCGGTGGAGTCGCCGGTGCCGAGGTAGTGGACCTGGGTGCCGTTCTCGCCCATCCGGAGGTCGGGGGCGAGGTCGCCGGCCCGCAGGACGCCGCCGGTGGTGCCCTTCTCGCCTTCGTAACGGATCGGGGGGTAGGACATTCCGCCTCCTTCTAACGTTCTAAGGAAGCTTAGAATAGCCTAGAACGTGATGACCGTGCGCGCGACGGTCCCCTCCTGTACGTGGGCGACGGCGTCGTTGACCGCGTCGAGCGGGAGGCGTTCGGAGATCAGGCCGTCCAGGTCGAGGCGGCCCCGTTGATGGAGCCCTGCCAGCGTGGGCAGGTCGCGGTGCGGCGCGGCGTCGCCGCCCTGGGTGCCCATGAGGCGGCGGGAGGCGAACAGCAGCCCCGGGTCCAGCTCCACCGGAGGCCCGGCTGGCGGGCTGCCCACCATGACCGTCGTGCCGCCCTGCCTCGTGGCGGCGAACGCCTGTGCCAGCACGCCGGGGACGCCGGTCACGTCGAAGGCGTAGTCGGCGCCGCCGCGTACGAGCTCGCCCACCTGCCGGGGGAGGTCGGCGGCGAGCAGGGTGTGGGTGGCGCCGAAGCGCTCGGCCAGCTTGAGCTTGGGCTCGGCCACGTCCGCCGCGACGATCGTGGTCGCGCCCGCCAGCACCGCGCCCTGGACGACGTTGAGCCCCACGCCGCCGCAGCCCACGACCAGGACCGACGAGCCGGGCTCCACCCGGGCGACGTTGAGCACCGCGCCCACGCCGGTGACGACGCCGCAGGCCAGCAGGGCCAGGGCGGCGAAGTCGGCGGCGCCGTCGACCTTGACGCACATGGCCTCGGCGACGACCGCGTACTCGGCGAAGGAGCCGATGCCGATGAAGCGGCGGGTCTCCCGGCCGTCCAGCCGGACGCGGGGCGCGCCGCCCATGATCGCCTGCAGCCGGGCCGGGCCCGAGCACAGGTGGAAGCGTCCCGCGCCGCAGTGCCGGCAGCGCCCGCACGGGCCGTTCATGGCGATGACGACGGGGTCGCCCGGTTTGAGCCCCGTGACGCCCGCGCCGACGCTCTCCACCACGCCCGCGCTCTCGTGCCCGAGGATGAACGGCGGCTCGCGCACGACGGGGCTCTTGCCGTCGATGGCCTTGAGGTCGGAGCCGCACACGCCGGACGCCTTGATCCGTACGCGGACCTCGCCGGGACCGGGGTCGTCGATCTCCACCTCGCGGATCTCCATGGGAGCCTGGAACCCGGTCAGAACGGCCGCGCGCATCAGCATGCGCCTCACGCTAACCGGGCCGAGTAATTCGAGCAAGCGGTTGCTAGGTAGGCCGTTGACACCCTTTCCCGCCGAATTTACGCTCACCCCAAACCAAGCGAGCGCTAGGCCAAATCATGAGGTGACCATGATCGCACGGCGGGGTGTGACGGCGGTGCTCCTACCGGTGCTGCTGGCGGCGGCAGCAGGCTGCGCCGCCCAGCAGAAGGGCGCACCCCGGCAGGAGGGCGGCGCCGCGCCGGGCGTCACCGGCACGACGGTCAAGGTCGGCGGCGTGCTCACCAAGACCAGCGCCAGCGGCTACTCCACCAAGGACGCCGAGATCGGCGCGAAGGCCCGCTTCGAACGGGCCAACGCCGAGGGCGGCGTGCACGGCAGGACGATCGAGTTCATCGGCGCGGAGGACGACGCCCAGGACGCGGCCAAGGGCGACGCCGCCGCCAAGAAGCTCGTGCAGAAGGACCAGGTCTTTGCCCTGGTGCCGGTGCACGCGCCCAACTTCGGCGGCGCGGCCTTCCTGGAGCAGCAGGGCGTGCCGTGGTTCGGCTGGGCCACCGGGCCGCAGTGGTGCGGCACCAGGACCGGCTTCGGCTACAACGGCTGCCTGGCCCCCAAGCAGGGCGACGGCTCCCAGACCTGGTGGGGCCGGCAGATGGCCGAGCTGCTCGGCGGCGCCGAGGGCAAGAGCGTCTACGTCCAGACCAGCGACTCCAGCGGCAGCAAGTACGGCGGCACCACCATCTCCCAGTCCTTCACCGCCGCGGGCTTCGAGCTGGCCGGGGTCGACTCGGGGCTGCCCGCCGCCGCGCCGCCCCCCGACTGGCTCCCGTACGTCAACAAGATCATGACCTCCGACGACGGCGGCCCGCCCGACGTGGTGGTCTCGGTGATCGCCGGCACCAAGTTCAACGTCGGCCTGTACGGCGCGCTCAAGCGGGCCGGATACAAGGGCACGCTCACCGACGCCACCAGCTACGACGTCGCCATACTCAAGGACCCGGCCAGCGCCAGGGCGCTCGACGGCGTGATCGCCGCCCCGATGTTCGAGCCCTTCGAGTCCACCGCCCCCGAGATCGCCCGGCTGAAGCAGGACGTCGAGAAGGTCGCCCCCGGCACCCCGCTCACCCAGCACCTGGCCATCGGCTACTGGGCCGCCGACATCTTCCTCGACCTGCTCGGCAAGACCGGCAAGGACCTCACCAGGGAGAGGTTCCTCGACACGGCCAACGGCTCCTACCTGTACGAGAACCCGGGCTTCGGCCGGATCGAGTACCCCAAGGACCACACCGAGCCGAACGGCTGCGGCGCCCTGGTCAAGCTGGAGGGCGGCGCCTTCCAGGTGGCCAAGAGCATGAAGTGCTTCGACAACGTCCCGCTCAAATGATCGTCGGATACGTCCTCAGCGGCCTGGTCACCGGCGGCATCTTCGCGATCATGGGAGCGGGGCTGACGCTCTCCTACGCCGCGACCGGGGTGTTCAACTTCGCCCACGGGGCGCTCGGCTTCCTGGCCGCGCTGCTGTTCCACGAGCTCAACGCCGCCGCCGGGCTGCCCGCCTGGCTCTCGGCGCTGCTCGCGGCCGGGGTGTTCGCGCCCGCGCTCGGCTACGTGCTGCACAAGGCCATGTTCAGGGGCCTCGCCAGGGCCGGGGAGACCGCGCAGATCGTCGCCACCATCGGGCTGACGATCGCGCTGCCCGCACTCGGCCTGCTCGTCGTGGACCTGGCCGGGCTGCCGCCCGCCGACGCCACCTCGCTGCCGCGCGGCGTCGGCCCGCACCCGTCCGTGCCCGTCGGCGTGCTGGGGGTCACGCTCGACACCGACCAGCTCATCACGTTCGGCTTCGCCGTGGTCACCGCGATCGGGCTGTGGGCGTTCCTGCGGCACACCCCGTACGGGCTGCGCATGCGCGCCTGCGTGGACCGGCGGGACCTGGCGGCGCTGCGCGGCATCGACCCGGACGGGACCTCCGCGCTGGCCTGGATGCTCGGCTCGGGCCTCGCCGGGCTGGCCGGGGTGCTGGCCGTGGCGGTGCTCGGGCTGGACGCGACCGCGTACACGGTGCTGCTGTTCGCCTCGGCCACGGCGGCGGTGTTCGGGCGGCTGCGCTCGATCCCGTGGACGTTCGCCGCCGGGCTCGCCCTCGGCGTCGTGCAGAACCTGGTCGCCGGGTACACCGGCTTCCTCCAGGAGGTCACCGGGCTGCGCACCGCCGTGCCGGTCATCCTGCTGTTCGCCGGGCTGGTGCTGCTCAACCGCTCGCGCGAGCGGGTCGCGGGCAGCGCCGCCGAGGACGCCCCGCCGCCGGACCACCTGGCCGGGCTGCCGCCGTGGCGCCGCCGCCTGCCGTGGGCGGCCGGGCTGGCCGCGCTGGCCGTCTTCGCGCTCGCCGCGCCCCCGTACTACGTGGGCGTGGCCGCGCAGGGGCTGGTGCTCGCGCTGATCTTCTGCTCGTTCGTCGTGGTCACCGGGATCGGCGGCATGGTGAACCTGGCGCAGGCCGCCTTCGCCGCGATGGCCGCGCTCACCTGCGGCTGGGCGTTCGCCTCCGGGCTGCCGTTCGCCGCCGCGATCGGGCTGGGCGTGCTCGCGGCGGCGGCCGCCGGGCTGCTCGTGGCGCTGCCCGCGCTGCGTCTCGGCGGGCGGGTGCTGACGCTGGCCACGCTCGCCCTCGCGCTCCTCGCCGACCAGGTGCTCTTCCAGGTGGACGCCTTCAGCAACGGCACCATCGGCTGGCCGCTGCCCGCGCTCGGGCTGGGCCTCGCCGACACCTCCGACCCCCGGGTGCTGGTCGCGGTGCTGCTCGTGCTCATCGGCGGCGTCGCGGTGCTGGTGCGCAACCTGGAACGGTCGGCGTCCGGGCGGGCCATCCTCGCCGTGCGCTCGGCCCCGGCCGCCGCCCTCACCTGCGGGCTGTCGCCGACCCGCGCCAAGATCACGCTGTTCGTGCTGGCGTCGGCGATCGCCGGGCTCGGCGGGGTGCTGTACGCGGTCGCGAAGGGCTCGATCACCGCCACCGACCTGCCCGCCTTCTCCGGGTTCGTCTGGCTGGCGATCGTGGTGCTCCAGGGCGTGCGCCGGATCGGCGGCGCGGTGCTCGGCGGGCTCGTCGCGGTCGCCGTGCCCGAGCTGCTGGCCACCTGGGACATCTCCGCGCACGTCGGGGCGATCCTGTTCGGCCTCGGCGGCATGATCCTGGCCAAACACCCGGACGGCGTGCTCACCCAGCTCGCCGAGCTGCGCCACCGGAAGCCGCCGCCTGCGGAACCGGTCACCGGCCCACCGGTGTCGTCGCCGGTCGAGGGCGCGGTCTTCCGGCTGGAGGGCGTCGCCGCCGGGTACGCCGATTCCCCCGTCCTGCGCGGCGTGGACCTCGCCGTCCGCCCCGGCGAGGTCGTCGCGCTGCTCGGCGCGAACGGCGCGGGCAAGTCCACCGCCTGCGCCGTGGCCGCCGGAGACCTGCCGGTCACCGGCGGCCGGATCCTGCTCGACGGCGTGGACGTCACCTCCTGGCCCGCCCACCGCCGCGCCAGGGCCGGAATCCTGCTGGCCCCCGAGGGGCGCGGCGTCTTCCCCGGCCTCACCGTCGAGGAGAACCTGCGCACCTGGCTGCCCGACCCCCGGCCCGTCTACGAGCGGTTGCCGCGCCTCGCCGAGCGCCGCGACGTCCTCGCCGGCGCCCTCTCCGGCGGCGAGCAGCAGCTCCTCACGCTCGCCCCGGCGCTGGTCCGCCCGCCCCGCGTGCTCATCGCCGACGAGCCGTCGCTCGGGCTCGCGCCGCTGCTCGTCCGGCAGGTCTTCGAGGTCTTCGCCGAGCTGCGCGAGCGCGGGGTGGCACTGCTGCTGGTCGAGGAGAAGGCGACCGAGGCGCTGGCGCTCGCCGACCGGGTGGCGTTCATGCGGCTCGGCCGGATCACCTGGGCGGGTCCGCGGTCGGAGGTCGACGGCGACCGGCTCACGGCCGCGTACCTGGGGGTGGGCTGACGGTGCTGGCGATCGAGGGGGTCTCGGTGGCGTTCGGCGGGGTCCGGGCGCTGGAGGAAGTGTCGTTCGAGGTGCCCGAGGGCCAGGTGTGCGGGGTGATCGGGCCGAACGGCGCGGGCAAGACCACGCTGTTCGACGTGGTGTCCGGGCTGCGGCGGCCCGACGCGGGCCGGGTCCGGCTGCGCGGGCGCGACCTGACCGGGACGTCGCCGGCCGCGCGGGCCAGGGCGGGGGTGCGCCGCACGTTCCAGCGCACCCAGGTCTTCGGCCGGCTCACCGTGGCCGACAACGTGCTGGCCGCGCTGGATTGGCACGGGGGTGGAGGCGGGCTCGTCGCCGACCTCGCCGGCTGGCCGGGACGGCGGCGGCGCGAGCGGGAGCGGCGCGAGCGCGTGGCCGAGGTGCTGGAGCTGTGCGGGCTCACGCCGCTGCGCGAGGCGTACGCCGCCGCGCTGCCCGTCGGCCGGCGCCGGCTCGTCGAGCTGGCCAGGGCGCTCGCCGACCGGCCCGCGCTGCTGCTGCTCGACGAGCCCACCTCAGGGCTCGACGCCGCACAGACCGCCCGGCTCGCCGAGGTCGTCCGGGCGCTGGAGACGACCGTGCTGCTGGTCGAGCACGACATGGGCTTCGTCATGGACGTCTGCGACCACGTCGTGGTGCTCGACCTCGGCCGGGTCATCGCGGCCGGTGCCCCGGCCGCGGTGCGGGAGGACCCGGTGGTCCGCGCCGCCTACCTGGGCTGAGCGTGCCGCTCGGTGAAGGACAGGATCCGCCGCCAGGCGTCCTGGCAGGCGCTCTCCCACTCCTTGTACGAGCGGTCGAAGAACGAGTGCGGTGCGCCCTCGTACACGTGCTCCTCGTACGGGGTGCCGACGCGCTCCAGCGCCGCCTCGTACGCCGCGAACTGCTCCGGCGTGGAGACCGTGTCCGCGCCGCCCCGCAGCAGCAGCACCGGCGCGCCGGGACCGGTCTCCGGCGCCTGAATGGCCCGCAGCGCGCCGTAGAAGCCGATGCCGCCGGCGATCCCGTTGGTGCCCTCGTGGGCCTGCCGCCAGGAGTGCGCGCCGCCCATGCAGAAGCCGACCGTGAAGACCGGGCCGGGCAGCGCGTCGGTGGCGGCGCGCACGTCGGCGCGGATGCCGTCGGCGTCGAGCTGCTTGACGTGCGTCATGAAGTCGAAGTCGTCGCCGCGGTCGCCGATGCCCGCGGTGCGGCCGAAGTAGTCGATCGCGATCGTACGGAAGCCCGCCTCGGCGAAGCGCAGCGCGAGGTCGCGGTAGAACGGGTGCAGCCCGCGCACGTCCGGCATGATCACGACGCTGCGGCCGTTCGGCTCGGCGGGCTCGGCCCTGAAGGCCATGAAGCGGTTGCCGTCGGCCGCGGTCAGCTCGAACTGCTCGTGCGAGGCCACCTCTCCCTGGACGGGCGGAGCGGGCGGCCTGCTGTCGGTGGAATGGCACATGTCCGCCAGCATGCCGCCAAGGATCACGGATATCCACCTGCGGAGGAGTACCGCCCGGCGTGGCGTGGAAGGGTCACTGACATGACCTACCACCCCAATCTCGATCCCGAGCTGCGCGCCGCGATCGAGGCGGCCCCTATGCCCGTCGTCGACCTCGCGGCCATGACGCTGGAGGATCTGCGGGCGCGGCGCGCGGAGGCCGACGCGTTCGTGGCCGCCGTGCCACGGCCGGAGACCGGCGTGACCATCGAGGACCGGCACGTCCCCGGGCCGGACGACGCGCCCGAGGTGCGGGTGCGGATCTACCGCCCGGCGGGCGGCGGCGGGGAGCGGCCGGGCCTCTACTGGATCCACGGCGGCGGCATGATCATGGGCAGTCCCGAGTTCGACGACGCGATGATGATCGACTACGTGGAGCGGCTGGGGCTGGTCGCGGTCTCCGTGGACTACCGGCTGGCTCCGGAGCACCCGCACCCCGCGCCGGTCGAGGACTGCTACGCGGGGCTGGTGTGGACCGCCAAGTCCGCCGCCGAGCTGGGCATCGACCCGGCCAGGCTGGCGGTGGGCGGGGCCAGCGCGGGCGGCGGGCTCGCGGCGGCGACCGTGCTGCTGGCCCGCGACCGCGGCGGCCCCGACGTGGCCTTCCAGCTCCTGCTCTGCCCGATGCTGGACGACCGCGACGCCACGCACTCCAGCGAGCAGCACGCCGACGCCGTGGTCTGGAACAGGTCCGCGAACCGCTACGGGTGGCGGGCGCTGCTCGGCGAGCGGGCCGGCGGGCCCGACGTGTCCCCGTACGCGGCCCCGGCGCGGGCCGAGGACCTGTCGGGGCTGCCGCCGGCGTTCATCGACGTGGGCGAGGTGGAGGTGTTCCGCGACGAGGACATGGACTACGCCGTGCGGCTCGCACGGGCCGGGGTGTCGACCGAGTTCCACCTGTATCCGGGGGCCTTCCACGGGTTCGACATGATGGTGCCGGGCGCGGCGCTGAGCCTCCGGGCGCGGGAGGCCAGGATCGCGGCGTTGCGGCGGGCGTACGGGGTCTGACCGGGAGGCTGGGCAACCAACCAAGCGTGCGCTAGGTTGGTTGTCGTGGATCTCGACTTCTCCCCGGCCGAGCGGGACTTCCGCGCCGAGGTTCGCGACTGGCTGAGCGCCAACGTCCCCGATCCGCCGCTGCCGTCCATGGACACCGCCGAGGGCTTCCAGGCACACCGCGCGTGGGAGGCGCGGCTCGCCGCGGCCCGGCTCTCGGTGGTCTCCTGGCCCGAGGAGTACGGCGGCCGCGGCGCCTCCCTCATCGACTGGCTGATCTTCGAGGAGGAGTACTGGGCCGCCGGAGCCCCCGCCCGCGTCACCCAGAACGGCATCTTCCTGCTGGCCCCGTGCCTCATGCGGTTCGGCACCCCCGAACAGCGCGCCCGCTGGCTGCCGCGCATGGCCGGTGGCGCGGACGTCTGGGCGCAGGCGTGGTCGGAGCCGGAGGCGGGCAGCGACCTCGCCGCGCTCACCTCCCGCGCCGAGCCCGACCCCGGCGGCGGCTGGCGGCTGTACGGGCACAAGACGTGGAGCTCGCGGGCCGCCCACGCCACCCACGGCTTCGGCCTCTTCCGCACCTCGGGGGCGCGGCACAAGGGCCTGACCTACTTCATGTTCCCCCTGGACGAGGTCGCGGTCCGCCCCGTCGCGCAGCTCGACGGGCTGCCCGGCTTCGCCGAGCTGCACTTCGACGGCGTACGGGTCGAGGAGTCGATGGTGCTCGGCGAGGCCGGGCAGGGCTGGTCCATCGCCATGGCCACCACCTCCTCCGAACGCGGCCTCACGCTCCGCAGCCCCGGACGTTTCCTCGCCACCGCCGACCGGCTCCTCGCGCTGGCCCGCGTGTCGGGGGACCCGGCGGCGGCCGACCGGGCGGCGCGGTGCTGGACGGAGGCGGAGGCGTACCGGCTGCACACGTACGCGACCGCGCGCCGCATCATGGCGGGCGAGGAGGCCGGGGCGGCCACCAGCCTGGGCAAGATCTTCTGGTCGGAGCTGGACCTGCGCATGCACGCCCTCGCCCTGGAGCTGCTGGGCGAGCGGGCCGGGGAGACGCCCTGGCTGGACGGCTTCCTGTTCGCGCTGGCCGGGCCCATCTACGCGGGCACGAACGAGATCCAGCGCACCATCGTCGCCGAACGCGTCCTGGGGCTGCCACGATGAACTTCGCCTTCACCGACGAGCAGCTCGCTTTCGGCGCGGCCGTCCGCGACGTGCTCGGGGACGCCTGCCCGCCGGCCGCGCTGCGCGCCGAGCGGCGGCCCGGCTGGCGGCGGCTCGCCGAGCTGGGCCTCTTCGCCGCGCTGGTGCCGCCGGAGCACGACGGGCTCGGGCTCGGGCTGACCGACGTGCTGCCCGCGCTGGAGGAGACCGGGCGGGCCTGCCTGCCGGGGCCGGTCGCGGAGACCGTCGTGGCCGCGCCGCTGCTGCCCAAGGCCGCCGGCGGCGAGCCGTGCGTGAGCGTGGTCGCTCCCGGGCAGGCGTACGCGGCGGACGCCGACGTCGCGGGCCTCCTCGTGGTGCTCCGCCCGGACGGGTCCCGGCTGGTCGAGGCGGCCGAGATCACTCCCAGACCGGGGATCGATCCCTGCCGGCCGCTGTTCGCCGTCGCCTACGACGCGTACGAGCCGCTGGAGGCCCCGGCCGAACCCGTGCTGCACCGGCTCGCCGTGGCGACCGCCGCGCAGCTCGTCGGCGTGGCCAGGGAGCTGCTGGCGCGCTCCGTGGCCTACGCCCGGGTGAGGACGCAGTTCGGCGCGCCCATCGGGTCCTTCCAGGCGGTCAAGCACCGGCTCGCCGACGTGGCGGTGGCCGTGGAGTTCGCCGCGCCGCTCGTGTGGCGGGCCGCACTCGCGCTGGACGCCGGAGCGCCGGCCGCCGGCAGGGACGCGAGCGCCGCCAAGGCCGCCGCCGGTGAGGCCGCCGCGCTCGCCGCCGGCTCCGCGCTCCAGGTGCACGGGGCCGTCGGCTACACCGACGAGCTGGACCTGCGGTTCTGGCTGGCCCGCGCCTGGTCGCTCGGGGCGGCGTACGGGACCAGCGCCGTCCACCGCGCCCGCCTGCGGGCCGCGCTGCTCGGCGGCGACGCGCGGAGGTGGCCGTGAAGTTCGGGGTGCCGCTCGGGCTGCTGCATCCGGCCGCGTGGAAGGACGTCGCGGTGGCGGCCGACGAGCTGGGGTTCGAGTCGGTGTGGCTGCCCGAGCACCTGGTGTTCGCCACGGACCTGTCGCTCGCCCGCTACCCGGGCGGCGCCGACCCGGGGATCAGGCCGGAGACGCCGCTGTTCGACGCGCCCGCGTACCTCTGCTGGCTGGCCGCGCACACCAGCCGGGTGCTGCTCGGCACCGCCGTGCAGCTCCTCGCCCTGCGCCACCCCTTCGTGTCGGCGCGCGCCTTCGCCACGCTGGACGTGGTCTCGGGCGGGCGGGCCGTGTGCGGAGTGGGGGCCGGCTGGTACCGGGGGGAGTGGGACGCGGCCGGGATCCCGTTCGAGACGCGCGGGGCGCGGCTGGACGAGGCCGTCGCGGTCGTACGGCGGCTGTGGACCGAGCCGGTGGTCGCCCACTCCGGCAGGTTCTACTCCTTCCCGGAGGTCGCCTTCGAGCCCAAACCGGTGCAGCGGCGGCTGCCGGTGCTCGCGGGCGGCGAGTCGGCGGCGGCGCTGCGCCGGGCGGCGCGGCTCTGCGACGGGTGGATCAGCATGCCGCACACCCTCGACTCCATCAGGCCGCAGCTCGACCGGCTGGGGGGCGGGGTGCCGGTGACGGCGCACGCGTACGCGCTGGGCTCGCCCGAGGAGGTCCCGGCGTGGGCGGCGCTGGGCGTGGAGCGGCTGATCGTCCGGCCGTGGACGCGCGGCCGCGACGCGGTCGCCGCGCTGACCGCCTTCGCGGCGCGGTACGGGGTCGGCCGAGATATACAAACGATCGGTCGTTAATGTAGTTTGTGTTCATGACACAAGACGGCCGGCGGCTGCGCGGGTTGCGCAGCCGCGAGGCGATCCTGGAGCAGGCGGTGAGCCTGGCCTCCGTCGAAGGGCTGGACGGGCTGTCCCTGGGGCGACTGGCGGCGGCGACCGGCACCAGCAAGTCCGGATTTTTCGCCCATTGGCGCGACAAGGAGCAGCTGCAGCTCGACGCCGTGGAATGGGCCGCCCGCCAGTGGACCGAGCAGATCGTGGCGCCCGCCCTGCGGGCCCCGGCCGGGGTGCGGCGGCTGTTCGCGCTGCACGAGGCTCGGCTGCGGTTCTACGGCGAGGGCGTGCTTCCCGGCGGATGCTTCTTCTTCACCGTCCAGGCCGAGTTCGACGACCGTCCGGGCGCGTTGCGCGACCGCGTCGCGCGGGCCATGAACGACTGGCAGGAGTTCATCCGGCGGCAGGTGGCCGAGGCCGTGGCGATGGGCGAGCTCGTGGAGAGCGTGGACGCCGCCCAGCTCGCGTACGAGATCGACGCGCTCGGCGAGATGGTGATCATCCACTCCCGTCTGCTCGACGGGCCGGCCTCCCTCGTCCACGCCCGCCGCGCCGTGCTGCAACGCCTGCGCGCCCTCTGCCCCGACCCGACGCTTCTCCCGGAGGACTGACCATGACCGAAGACGGCGTGCACGAGCCGGTCCAGGTGCATTTCGACGACCTCGACGCCATGGGCCTGCTGCACAACTCCCGGTACGCCCTGCTGGTCGAGCGGGCGATCAGCGCGTACTGGCAGCGCCTGGGCTGGGCCCCCGACCTGGCCGGGTCGGCGTTCAAGGACGTCTTCCTGGCCGTGCGCGAGTTCAAGGTGACCTACCACGTGCCCATCGCGGGGCCGGGGGAGCCGCTGGTGCACTTCTGGATCGAGCGCCTGGGCCGCACCAGCGGCGTCTACGGCTTCCGCGTGCTTTCGGCCGATCGCGCGGTGGTGCACGCCGAGGGCTATCGCGTCAACGTCAACCTGGACCCGGCCACCCTGCGGCCCGCGCCGTTCAGCGACGAGCTGCGCACCGCCGCCGAACCCCTGCTCCGGCGGGCGGCGGCGGCGTGCTGACGTCCCGCTGGATCGCCGGGCCCGCGGACGGCCTGCCGGGCCCGCTGGTCGCCACCCTGACGGACTACCGCACGCACCGGCTCCTCGACCTGCCCGGCATCGCCAGGCACGGTCTGTCGCTGAGCCGCCTATGGCCGACGCTGCCCGGCGCGGTGGGCATGTGGCTCTGGGCGGACGTCGGCGCCCGCCGGGCCGGCTCGCTGTCGGTGTGGCGTACGGAGGACGATCTGCACGCGTTCGTACGGGTGCCGGCGCACGTGCGGATCATGCGCGCGTACCGCCACCGGGGCACGCTGCGGTCCCGCACCTGGCGGCTCGACACGCTGGACCGAGCCGCCCTGCGGCGGGACCTTGAGACGGGCAGAGCCGCCTAGGAGCTGTTTCTTGGATCAGGTTCGGAGCCAGATGACCAGCGCGGCCAGGGTGACGGTACCGAGGAAGATGTAGGCGCGTTTGTCGTAGCGGGTGGCCACAGCGCGGAAGTTCTTCAGCCGGTTGATCGCCCGTTCGACGACGTTGCGTGCCTTGTAGCGCTCGGCGTCGAAGCCGGTGGGCCGTCCGCCGTTCGAGCCTCGCCGGCGGCGGTTGGCGCGCTGGTCGCGGGGTTCGGGAATGGTGTGGCGGATCTTGCGGCGGCGTAGGTGGGCGCGGTTGGCGCGGGAGGAGTAGGCCTTGTCCGCAGCCAGGCTGTCAGGCCGGGTGCGCGGGCGTCCCGGCCCGAGTCGGGGGACGCGGATGGCGCCCAGCACTGGCCGGAACTGAGGACTGTCGCCGTACTGGCCCGGCGTCAGCACCAGTGACAACACCCGGCAGCGGCCGTCGGCCGACAGATGGAGCTTGGTGGTGAACCCGCCCCGGGATCGGCCTAGGCACTCCCCAGTCTGACCACCTCCGCCAGCCGGGCGGCCAGCGCGGCCAGCACCGGATCGCCCCGCTTTGTCCCGGCGGTGTCCCCCTTTTCCGGCCCGCGTGCTGCCGGCGGAGGGGGCGTGCGGGGCGCACCGGCGGCGTGCTGGTGCGCCCGGACGGTGGTGGAATCCACGGAGATGTCCCAGTCCAGCCGGCCTTCGGCGTCCTGCTGGGCCTGGATCGCGGTCAGCAGCATCTGCCAGGTTCCATCGGCCGACCAGCGGCGGTGCCGCTTGTAGACCGTGATCCAGGAGCCGAATCGTTCAGGCAGGTCCCGCCAGGGCAGCCCGGTGCGGGCGCGGTACAGCACGCCGTTGATCGTCCTGCGGTGGTCATTCCACCGGCCGCCCTGTTGTCCGCCCGCGGGCAGGAGTGGCTGGAGCCGTTCCCACTCAGCGTTCGTTAAGTCACCTCGACCCATGCACCAATCGTGACCCCATTACCACGATCAGTCAGCAGATCTAAGAAACAGCCCCTAGGGGGACGTCCCGTGGTGGGTGCTGGCCGACCCGGAGGGCAACGAGTTCTGCGTCCTGCGCCCGGTCTGACGCCGCAGCCGACGGGACCGGCGCGAAACCAGACGAGACGGACCGTATTGACGTGACGGAGGAGAGCCGATACCTTCACAGCATCAAGGCGAGACGAACCGTCTCGTGTTGTGAACCACCGACCAATCGGAGATCGCGTATGCGCACCCCGGAAACCACCGCCCCCCGCACCTGGTTCATCACCGGCGCCGGTCGCGGCCTCGGCCGCGCGTTCGCCCTCGCCGCGCTGGAGCGCGGCGACCGGGTGGCCGCCGCCGCCCGCACCGTCACCCTGGAGGACTTCCCCAGCCAGTACGCCGACCGCCTGCTCGTCCTCCCCCTGGACGTGACCGACCGCGCCGCCGTGTTCGCCGCCGTGGACACCGCCGCCGAGCACTTCGGCCGGCTCGACATCGTGGTCAACAACGCCGGCACCATGTCCTCGGGCATGATCGAGGAATTCACCGAGGCCGAGGCCCGCGCCCAGCTCGACGTCAACTTCTTCGGCGCGATGTGGGTCTGCCAGGCCGTCCTGCCGCACCTGCGCGCCCAGCGGTCCGGCCACATCGTGCAGGTCTCCAGCATCGCCGCGCTCGGCGGCTTCCCCAGCACCGGCATGTACAGCGCGAGCAAGTTCGCGCTGGAGGGCATGAGCGAGTCGCTGGCGATGGAGGCCGCGTCGTTCGGCGTCAAGCTCAGCATCGTCCAGCCCGGCGGCTACTGGACCGACCTCTACACCAGCATGACCATGGCCACGCCGAAGGAGGAGTACGCATCCCTGCGCGCCGAGCTGGAGAAGCAGTGGGCCGAGGGCTCGGTCGACAGCGAGCCGCGCCTGGCCGCCGAGGCGCTGCTGAAGCTGGTCGACAGCGACGACCCGCCGCTGCGGCTGCTGCTCGGCAGCATGGTGTACGACCTGGCCTTCGACATCTCCCGGCAGCGGATGGCGACCTGGGCCGCCTGGGAGCAGGTCAGCCGCGACGCCGAGCACGCCGTTCCCGCCCCGGGGAGCGGCCGTTGACGCACCCGCCACGCCCTCGGCCGTACCGACACCAGGAGGACGCTCATATGCGCATCGGTCATCCCTCGCCCGGCACCCAGCTCGCCCTGTCCGGCGTCACCGCGCGCTATGACGACGAGGTGGTGCTGAACGATGTCTCGCTGACCGTCAAGCCCGGCGAGAAGGTCGGCGTGATCGGCGACAACGGCTCCGGCAAGTCCACGCTCCTGCGCCTGCTCGCCGGCCGCCGCCGCCCCGACAACGGCTCCGTCACCGTCACGGCGCCCGGCGGCATCGGCTATCTGGCCCAGACGCTGGATCTGCCCATGACCGCCCTGGCCGGCGACGCCATCGACGTGGCGCTGGCGGACCTGCGTGACCTGGAGCATCGCATACGGCGGGCCGAGCTCGGCCTGGACGATGCCACGCCCGCCGAGCTGGCCCACTACGCCGACCTGGTCGCACGGTTCGAGGCCCGTGAGGGATACCAGGCCGACACGCGGGTCGAGATCGCGCTGGCCGCCCTCGGCCTGCCCGGCCTCGACCGTGACCTTCCGCTGAACCTGCTGTCGGGCGGGCAGCGGGCCAGACTCGCGCTGGCCGCGACCTTGGCCGCGGCTCCCGAGGTGCTGTTCCTGGACGAGCCCACCAACGACCTCGACGACCAGGCCATCACCTGGCTGGAGAACCACCTGCGCGCCCATCGGGGCACCCTGGTCGTCGTCACCCACGACCGGCTCTTCCTGGAGCGGGTCACCTCCACCATCCTGGAGGTGGACCACGATCTGCGCACCGTGCGCCGTCACGGCGACGGCTACCGCGGGTTCCTGGCGGCCAAAGCGGCGGCGAGGGCCCGGTGGGCGCGAGAGCACGAGGAGTGGCGCGCCGAGGTCAGGCGTCAGGAGGAGCTGGCCGACTCCCACGCGAGACGGCTGGCCGGCATCCCGCGCAAGGCGCCGGCCGCCTTCAGCGGCGCGGGCGCCTTCCGCGCCAGGTCGCGGGCGCACGGGGCGATGAGCAGGGTCCGCGGTGCCAGGGAACGGCTGCGCCAGCTCCACCTGCACCGTGTTCCGCCACCTCCGCGGCCCTTGCGGTTCACCGCCCCCCTCGCCACCGCCGGCGTCGGTGACCTCCTCGTGGAGCTGACCGATGTGCGGGTCGGCGAGCGCCTGCACCTCGAGTCGCTGCGCCTGCGACCAGGGGCGCGCCTCCTGGTCACCGGCCCGAACGGAGCCGGCAAGACCACGCTCCTCCGCGTTCTCGCCGGCGAGCTCGCGCCCGACAGCGGCACCGTCCGCAACGCCTCCCGCGTGGGTCACCTGCGTCAGCACGGCGACCTGGCGCACGAGGGAGGCACGCTCCTGGAGGCGTTCGCGGCGGGCCGCCCCGGACATCCGGCCGAACACGCCGACGCGCTGCTCGCGTTGGGGCTCTTCCACGCCGCCCAGCTCGCCTCGCCGGTCTCCACCCTCTCTCCCGGCCTGCGCCGCCGGCTCGAACTCGCCCGCATGGTCAGCCGACCGGCTGACCTGCTGCTCCTGGACGAACCCACCAACCACCTGTCCCCTGACCTGATGGACGACCTGGAGGAGGCCCTGGCCGCTTACGAGGGCGCGCTCGTCATCGTCACCCATGACCGGCGCGTGCGGGCCAGGTTCACCGGCTCTCACCTGGAGCTCAGGGCGGGCAGGGCAGAGCGGCCCGGTCGTCGGCCTCGCCCAGCTGCTGTTCCAGCCGCTCCAGGCCGCCCCTGATGAGCCGCCCGTAGTCGTCGTCGCCGAGCCTGCCGATCTCGGCCCGGGCCTGCCGCAGATGCTCGCGGGCGCGGTCGAGATCGCCCAGCTTGCGGTAGCACTCGGTGAGGTTGAAGTGCAGCGACGGATAAAGGCCGGCACCGAGAGCGCGACCCCGGCCCCCCGACGGCGGCGAGCGCCCCGCAGGTGGCCAGGCTGGCCGGCCTCGGCGCCGTCAAAAAGGACGTGGGCCAGGGCCCCGGCCGCCGCTGGGTGGTCATGGCCGACCCCGAAGGCAACGAGTTCTGCGTCCTGCGCAGCCTGGCAGATCTTATGAGGAGTGAATCATGACCAGAAAGACCGACCCGCGAACCGGCGGACTTCGTAGCACCGAGACGTTCGTGGAGGTCGCGGACGGCTATCGGCTCTGGGTTGAGTCGACCGGCGATCCCGGGCGTCCCGCCCTGTTGCTGGTGATGGGAGCCAACGCGAGCGGACTGGGATGGCCTGACGAGCTGGTCGAACTGCTGTCTCGGGACCATTTCGTCATCCGCTACGACCACCGCGACACCGGACGCTCCACCCGCGCCTTCCACGAGCGTCCCTACCCGATCCGGGCGCTGGCCGGGGACGCGGTCGCGATCCTCGACGCGCTGCGGATCGCCCGCGCTCACGTGGTCGGGATGTCGCTGGGCGGCACTCTCGTCCAGCTGCTTCTGCTCGACCACGCGGACCGGCTGGCCAGCGCCACGATCTTCGGCTCCGCGCTGCTCGGCGGAGCGCCCACCAGCCCTGGCATCTCCGACGACGACCTGCCCGGGCCCGACTCCCGGCTGCTCGCTCTGTGGGCCGAGCTCGGCCAGGAGCGCGACCCCGAGGCAGAGCTGCGGTGGCGTGTCGAGCACTGGAGGGTGCTCAACGGCGACGTCCTGCCCTTCGACGACCAGGAGTTCGCCGACCTCGAACGCCGGATCGCCGCCCACAGCGGCACCTGGCACAGCCCCGCCGCCCATGCCCTGGCCGACCAGTCGGGCATGGAGCGCGGGGCCGAACTCGCCGACACCTCTGTGCTCACCTTAGTGATCGACGCGCCGGAGGATCCCATCGTGCCGCCTCCACACGCCACCCGGCTGGCGCGCGCCATCCCCAGCGCCACCCTTGTCACGGTGCCCGGCCTTGGTCACGCGCTGCCCCGCGCGATCGTGCCGCCCCTCGCCGCAGCGATCACGGCGCACACTCGCCGACAATCCTGACCCAGGTGTAGCCCTCGCGCGAGGGTCTCCACGCCCGTGCGCGGGAAGGGCACGTTCTCCGTCCGGGAGGCCTATGCCGTCTAGTTGGCGATCTTGCTGGTGCCCTCGCCCGGTGATCTTGCCTCGTGAAAACCGGTGGTTCGGGGCGGTTGGCGGATCTGATCGCGGTCGGCGCGCTGACATCGCTGGTCCCCCGCCAGGTTTGGACGCAGCCATCGCCACGCACGGATGCCGGGAGCGTCGCGCCGGTAAACTGCCCGGCAGATCTGGGACTGAATGTCACACCGATGGCAGGGCCGTCTGGGCGCGGCACCAGAGGTGCCGCGCCCAGACGGTCAGCCGGCGGCCACGGCGGTCAGTTCATCCAGGACCAGGGTGCCGGTGTAGCGGGCGTCAGGGTTGATCTCGTTGAAGAAGATGCGGCGCAGGCTCACCGGGTACGCCATGGTGTCCGGCAGGTCGTACGTGATCTGCTGCCACCCGGGTTCGGTGATGAAGGCGGGTTCGATCGTGTGCAGGGTGCCGTTGCGGTCGACGACCTCCAGGCGGGTCCGCTGGTCGTGGCCTTCGGACTTCACCCACAGCTTGAACGCCGTCGGCTGACCGGCCACCGGGAGGAGGTTGGCGGACGGCCAGATGCCGACGCCGCGCGTCTCGGTGCTCTGGGTGAAGTCGTAGTCCAGCTTCAGCCCGTTCCCGACATGACCGTCAGGAGTGGAGGAGGCGGTGCCGGTGGCGCGCAGGCTCCAGAAGTTCCAGTTCGAGGTGTCGTCGAAGGCGTCCACGACGTCCTGGGACGTCCCGATGCCGACGACCAGCTCCGTCCGCACGCCGTCGGCGGACACCGTGACGACGTGCTCGCCCTCGGGGGCCAGCGCGGTGACGGTGAACGCGCCGGTACCGGTCGCGGTCACGTCCAGCGCCGCCTTGTCGTAGGTGAGGTGGACGTCGGCGGGGTCGATGGGAGCCTCGTACCCGGCGGAGTCCGAGCCGTTGACCTCGAAGGTTCCCTGGGCGTCCTTCTTCAGCAGGTTGATGCGGCGGGTGTCGGTCTCCAGGCGGGCCAGCCGGCCCAGCACGGTGAGGTCGATGTCTCCGGCGGCCTTGCCGTGCTGGGCGGTCACGGTCGTCTCACCGGACGACAACGCGCGGAAGACGCCGTCGCGGTCAACCCGGCCGATCCGGCTGTTCTCGACCCGCCACTGCGGCTTGATGCGCGGCGGCACGCCGGCGGGACCGTACGTCTCGTCGTACGCGGCCGCCGTCAGCCGGCGGGTCAGTCCGGGGAAGACCCGCTCGGTACGCCACGACGCGGCGGCCTCGGGCCCGGGGAACCGGTCGCGTTCCGTCGCCGTGCTCACCCAGAAGCCCTTGGCCTTGCCGCTGCCCTTGGGCAGGAACATGGCCAGCCCGGTCGGCACGGGACGGGTGCCCGCCGCGTCGGACGGCCGGTTGACGAGGTCGGCCTGCTTCTGACCGGGTTCGCGCACGACGAGCGTCGTCGAGCCGCCGCCGTCGAGGTTGAGCGCGCTGTGGGCGCCCAGGTCGGCCATCATCTTGGCCAGCTCGTTCAGCCCGATGCCGCGGGAGAACTCGGGCTGCCGGCCGTCCACTGCGACCAGCCACATCTTGGTCCCGTCGGCGGAGAATCCGACGGCGGTCCTGGGCTCCGGCGTGTTGTTCTCGGGCGGAAGTTCGAGCGGCCTGCCGTCCGCGACGATGAGCTGACGCCCGCTCACGGCCGCCTTGACCTTCATGTCGCCCGGAGCTCGTACGGCATAGTCCACGGAGACCGGGTCGCCGACCCGCAGCGAGGACAGCGCGTCGGCGCCGGCCTCGCGTCCCACCAGCACGAACGCGCCTTCGGCGATCGCGCCCTCGCGGGGAACGTCCACCACCTCGGCCACGACGCCGTCGCGCACGACCACCTCGATGGTCCGCGCGACGCCCCTGACCGGATGGCAGCGGCAGTACGTGCCCCAGACCGGGGTGAACATCCCGATCTGGTCTTTGAGCAGCTCGGCCTTGTTGAGCGCGTCCAGCTGGACGGTCCTGCCGGGCAGCTTGACGGTGCCCTCGAAGACGATCTCGCCGATGGCGCCGACCTGGTCCTCGGAGAACATCACCGCGGTCTGGTTCGTCTGGGTCGCCTTGGTGTTGGGCAGCGGCGACTGCAACAGCTCGCCGTCCTGGACGGCCACGCCCCAAGGCGCGCCGGAGGCGGCGATGTCGAAGTAGTCGGCGTTCGTCGCCGCGACGGCGCCCGCTTCGCGCGCCATGTCGAGCAGCGGCCGCCGCGCGGCGACCTGGCCGGGGAACAGCCGCCCGATCTGCACGCCGGCCTTGAGGTCGACGGACATCTGGTACGTCTGCAGCCAGCCGGGCTCCCCGGTGGCGCCGTCGGGCCCGTACAGCTCGACCGTGCTCAGCTCGACGCCAGGAGCGACCGGCTGGGTCTCGCGGTAGGTCTCGGTGCGGCCGTCGAGGACGGGCGCAGCGAGGACGGGCGCGGCGGCGGGCGCGGCGAGGACGGGCGCGGCGGCGGGCGCCGGCGTCCCCGCGTACGCCGGCCCGGTCAGGGCCAGGGCGAGAGCCGCCGATAACAGGGCAGAGGGGACTTTCCATCGCATCAAACCGTGACGGGACATGACCATCCTCCTCAAACAGCGATACCGGTCGCGCGCCGGAGCATGTACGCGGTCACCGGCGCGAACTCGGCGGGTGTGAAGTTGTCCTCGATCGGCAGGACGTGCTCGTGCCGTCCCCTGGCGCGCGCCAGGAACAGGGCGATGTCGTTGGCGTCGGCGATCGACAGCGTGTGCAGGCCGGCCGCGATCGCCGCGCCCGCCATGCCGTGGTCGGCGATGACCAGATCGATCGGCACGCCGCCGGTGGTCGCCGCGGCGATCATGGCCTCCATGTGGTCGGGCCGGTGGGTGTGCAGGATCGCCTCGTCGTGGAAGGCGCACGCGACCCCGCCGAAGAACCGGATCCCCGTCTCGCCGGCGGCGTGGGCCCCGACGGCGCGGTCGAGCCGGTGGTCGTCGAGGAGGCGGACGATCTGGTTGCCCGCGTTCCGCAGCGCGCGCGCCAGGTCGGCGTAGTGGTCGAGCAGCCCGGTCGGGTGCCCGGTCGCCAGCAGCACCGTGCCGCCGCCGTCTCGCAGGAAGGGGGCGAGGGCGTCGGCGTGCGCCCTGATGCCGGCCAGCGTGTGCCCGGGCGCGATGTACCCGAACTCGGGGTCGCCGTCCGTGATGCGGTCGCCGATGCCGGCCTCGACGGCGGTCACGACCTCGTCGATGGACGCGGCACGCCACTCCTCCAGGCCGAAGGTGTGGTCGGGGTCTCCTTTGAGCATCTTGTGCGCGTACGCCAGTGACTGCCGGCGGACGGTCCTGATGCCGCCGGACAAGCTTCGCTCGACGAGCAGGTCGTGCAGGTCCGCCTCTTCGTGTGCGATGCCCATGCCGTCAGCTCGCCGCGGCCGCGACGACGGGCCGGGCGGCGGCTTGCGGTGGGCGCCACGCGCCCTCGACGCTGGGGAACGCCCGCGCCGCGCCCTTGCCGATGCTCAGGCGGACGTTCGCTCCTGGCGACCAGCCGCTCTGGGCCGAGTGCACGATCATCACCGAGCCGGCGGCCTCGACGTAGGTGCGGACGACCGGGCCGAGGAACTGCACGTCGCGGACGACGCCGCGCAGCTCTCCCTCACCGGGGGCGTCCTCCTCACTGAGCGACACGTCCTCAGGGCGTATGGACACATCGACGGGCGAGCCGGGAGCGACGGAGGACGACGTGCTCGCGGGCGTCGCGGAGAGCACCGCTCCGGCGACGTTCACCTCCCACGACTCGTCCGACCCGCCGGCGTACTCCCCCGCCAGCCAGTTCGTGATGCCGACGAAGTCGGCGACGTACCCGTTGGACGGGGCCAGATAGATCTCGTGCCCGCTGCCGAGCTGTTCGAGCGAGCCGTCCTTCATGACGGCGATGCGGTCGCCCAGGGCCAGCGCCTCCTCCTGGTCGTGGGTGACGTAGACGATCGTCGTCCCGGTGTCGCGCTGGATCTCGCGGAGCTGGGTGCGCAACTGGATGCGGGTCTTCGCGTCGAGGTTGGACAGCGGCTCATCCATGAGCAGCACCGACGGCCGGATCGCCAGCGACCGGGCGACGGCGACGCGCTGCTGCTGCCCGCCCGAAAGCTCGTGCGGCCGCCGGCCGCCGAGTCCCGTGAGGCCGACCAGGTCGAGCGCCTCCGCGGTACGGCGGGCCCGCTCGTCCTTGGCCAGTTTCTGCGCCTTCAGTCCGAACTCGATGTTCTCCGCGACGGTGAGGTGCGGGAAGATCGCGTAATCCTGGAACACCATGGACGTCGGCCGCGCGTCGGGCCCGTAGCCGGACACGTCCACGCCGTCGATGAGCACGCTCCCGCTGTCCGGCTGGATGAATCCGGCGATCATCCGCAACGTGGTGCTCTTGCCGCACCCGCTGGAGCCGAGGAGGCAGAGGAACTCGCCGCGGCCGACGGCGAGGTCGAGGTCGCGAACGGCCGGCACCCCGTCGAACGACTTGCACAACGACTTCAGTTCGATCATGGAATCTCCATCAGCAGGTGTCACAGGTCGTAGAGCCGCAGCCGGGAGCCGAGGGCGAGCTTCGCGACGGCGAGCCCGGCGAAGCTGACCACCATCAGGCCGGCCGCGACGCCGGTCGCGGCGCCCCACTGGCCGAACTCGGCGAGGTTGACGATGGTGGGCGCGCCCAGGCCGATGCCCGGCGAGGTCAGGAAGATCACGGCGCTCAGCGTGTTGATCGCGTGGAGGAACCCGAACACGAGCGACGTGGTGAACGCGCCGCCCAGCAGCGGGAACATGATCTGGACGATGACCCGGGCGCGCGAGGCGCCGAGGTCGGTGGCGGCCTCGTCGATCGACGGGCTGATCTGGTTGATGGTGGTGACCGCGGTGCGATAGCCGACCGGGATGGCCCGCACGACCATGACCAGCACCAGGATCAGCGCGGTGCCGGTCAACGCGATCGGCGGCTCGTTGAACGTGAGCAGCCACGAGATGCCGATCATCGTCCCGGGGATGGCCGACGGCAGCACCGCGAGCCCGTCCATCACGCCGCGGCCGAAGACCCGGGTGCGGTGCACGACGTACGCGGCGACCAGCGTGCTGATCGTCGTGATGACCGCCGCCGTGGCGGAGAACAGCGCGGAGTTGCGGATGTCGTCACCGCGCAGGAGTGCCGTCTGCCAGTGGTCCAGCGTGAGGCTCCAGTCCGCGCCCCACGCCCGGGTGAACGAGCCGAACAGGATGCTTCCGTAGATGAGGATCATGAGGACGCTGACCAGGCCGAGGACGGTGAGGAGGCCGCGCCGCACCGCCGCGGGCAGCGGCGCGGGCGGCAGGCTCCCCGTCTTCCCCGACACGGTGACGGCGGAGCGCCGCGCGAGGACGCGGCGCTGGATGAGGAAGAGGATCAGCGTCGGTACGAACAGCAGCACGCACAGCACCGCCGCCATCCCGAAGTCCTGCCGGCCCACCGCCTGCACGTACGCCTCGACCGAGAGCACCTGGTAGCCGGCGCCGATGAGGACGGGGTTGCCGAAGTCGGTGATGACGAACATGCCGACGAGCAGCAGCGCGTTCAGGATCGTGGGGAACGCCAGCGGCAGCGTGACCCGGCGGAAGGTCTGGAACCACGTCCAGCCGAGGTCCCGGCTGGCCCACTCCAGGGTGGAGCCGATGTTCTTCAGCGTCGGCAGCAGGGTCAGCGTGGCCATGGGGAAGAAGGCGAGCGTCTGGACGAGCCAGAGCCCGCCGAGGCCGAGGAGGCTGATGTCCAGGCCGAGCAGCTCGTGCGTGATCAGGCCGCGCCGCCCGAACAGCAGCAGCACCGCCAGGCCGACGACGAACGGCGGCGAGATCAGCGGGAGCAGGGCCATCACCCGCAGCACGGCCCGGCCCCTGATGTCGGGCCGGCTGAGGGCGTAGGCGAACAGGAAGCCGACCACGGTGGCGCTCAGCGTCGAGGCCACGCCGATGACGGCGGTGTTCTTCGCGGCCGTCGCCACGCGCGGCTCGGCGAGCCTGCTCCACGCCTCGCCGTCTGGCTCGAACAGCATGGCGACCGTCGGCACGAGGACGAGGAGGAGGAGCAGGCCGGCGACGTAGGCGACGAGCGTGCCCACCGTGATCCGGTCGGCCAGCAGGCGTCTGCGGCTGCGCCGCTGCCAGTCCGGCCGGGTCGCGGGGGCCCGCTCCGTCCGCTCTTCTGGTGCGATGGTCTGTTGGGTCGTCGAGGGCACGGGCATCAGACCCCGTACCGCTTGGCGAACTCCTTGGACACCGCGTCGCGCATCTCGCCCGCGCGCACCGGGTCGTAGTCCACCAGGTCGAGCTCGGCGAGACCCTGCGCGCCGTCGGGCAGGTCCACGTCGCTGCGCACGGGGTAGGAGTGGACGAGGTCGACGATCATCTGGGACGCCTTCCTGCCCTGGAGCCACTGGACGAACTTCTCGCCGCCCTGGGGGTTCGGCGCCCCCTGGACGAGCGCGTTGCCGGAGATGACGACGCCGGTGGGCTTGGGGTAGACGAGCTCGATGGGGAACCCGGCCCCGCGCACGTTGAGCAGGTCGTGGGCGAAGGAGACGCCGGCGGCGTACTCGCCGGTGGCGACCAGCTGCGACGGCGCTCCCCCGCTGTCGGTGTACTGGCCGATCAGCTTGTGGAACTCGTCGAGGAACTTCCACGCGCCCGCCTCGTCGCCGTGGCGGAAGATCTGCGTGGCCACGAACGTGTACCCGGTGCCGGACAGCGTCGGGTTCGGCATGACGAGCTGGTCCTTCAGGTCGGGGCGCAGCAGCTCGTCCCACGTCGTCGGGAGCGGGGCGCCGCCGGTCTCCTCCTTCCACCGGTCGGCGTTGACGCCGACGGTCATCAGGATGAGCTCGTTGGCGTGCCAGTAGCCCTCGGGGTCGACGAACCGCTTGTCGATGCCCTCGGCCGTGGGCTTGAACGACCGGATCAGCTTCTCCTTGGCGAGCGGCCCGGCGTCACCGCTGGCCAGGCCGATCACGTCGGCCGCGGGGCGGCCGGCCTCGGCCTTGAGCCGCGCCAGGAGCTCGCCGGCGCTCTGCCGCAGCACCTCGACCTCGATGCCCGACTCGGCCTTGAACGCCTCGGCCAGCCGCCGGGCGGGTTCCTCGGGCATCGGCGTGTACCAGGTCACCGTGCCGCCGGACGCGGATGCGGCGTCGTCGCCGCCGGATCCGCAGGCCGACCCGAGCATGAGGAGTGCGAGAGAGAGCGCGCCTGCGGCGACTCGTAACAGGGACTTGTGCATGAGTGACCGCCTTCGGATCGATGCGCCCATAAAAAGGGGTGCAAGGTCACGATGCACGAAATGGTGTTATCCGTGGCGCAAGATGTCAATATCTCTTGTAGACCAATTGGCTGGTCGTCATGCCAAAGACGTCGCCTTGTGGGTCACTCCGCGAGGGTGTCCGAGGTCCTCCTCCGGGGTCGACGTGAGGTCCAGCTCCGATGTGATCATGTAGCGGTCGCCGCGGAACAACGTCTGGGTGAACTCGATCGCGACGCCGTCCGACGTGCGGGTCGCGGTCCTGAAGAGGAAAGCGGGAGAGTACGGCGGCGCGTCCAGCACGGCCGACTCCTCCTGGCTGAGCACCGTCGGCTCGATGGTCTGCGTGCCCGCCGCCACCTTCAGGCCGTAGCGGTCGGAGAGCAACCGGTAGAGGGACTTCTCCTCGAGTTCCTCGGCGGGCAGGCCGGGCACCAGCGCGTCGGGAAGCGTCGTGGTGGCGAGCGCGATCGGGTCGCCGTCGGCCAGCCGCAGCCGGCGAATCGTCACGACCGTGTCGGACGGCGCGATCTGCAGCCGCCAGCTCATGCGGACGCCCGCGTCGGAGCGCTCCACGCCGACGAGGCGGGTCGAGGGCGTGATGCCGCGCCGGCGCAGCCCCATCGAGAACGACGACGCCGTCGGCGACTGGGTGATCGTGGGCCGCGCGACGTAGGTGCCACTGCCCTGCTTGCGGATGAGATGACCCTCCCTGACCAGGTCGTCGACGGCGCGCCGCACCGTGAGCCGGGAGACGCCGCAGTCCTCTTCAAGCACGCGCTCGGGCGGGATCGGATCACCCACGTTGAGGTCTTCGAGCAGGCTCATGATCCGCTCGCGGACCATGTTGTGCTTGCGCCCGCGACGAGCGTCCGCGTCGCTCACGTCCACCCCCTCCAACCCCATCATGGCGACACCCGAACTTCCCCCGCATTTTACGCCACGGCCAGAGATTGGTATTGACGACTTGTATACCAACTCTTACAGTCACCGAAGAATCATGACCTTCCGGTGAACCAGGGCGGGGCGCGATGACGTCACCGCCACTCCTCCGTCCCACGGCTGGCCGCGACCGTCAGGCCGGGTCCGATCATCGTCGCATCAGGGCCGACGCTTGACCACCCTGCCCCGACCCGCGCCTTCACCGACCGGCCTCAGCCCTGAGCAGCATCGTTCCGACAAGGGAGCACCGATGGGCAACCACCTGGTCAATCGACGTCATCTCTTCGGGCTCGCGGGCGCCGGCGGCGCCGCCCTCGCGATCCCCGTCCTGTTACCGGCGGCGGCGCACGGCGCCGCTCCGAACCCGCCCGCCGCGTGGCCCACCGAGTTCGTCGAGGTGACGCCCACCATCGAGGGGGACATCGCCTGGTACGACGTCTCGCACTGGGGCGTCGAGGGCAAGGGCTGGTCCGACACGGCGGCCTACTACGACCGGCTCCCGGCCAAGGCCGAAGGCGTCGTGACCCCCGAGGTCTGGGTGCGCAGCCGCAACTCCTCGGGGCTTCTGGCCCGGTTCGTCACCGACTCGACCATCTTCCGGGCCCGCTACCGGCTCAGCCTGGCCACTGTCGCGATGTACCACATGCCGGCCATCGGCCACAGCGGCGTGGACCTGTACGCGCGCACCCCTGCAGGACACGACGCCTGGCTCGCCAACACGCACCCGGCAGCGCAGAACGTCGACCAGCAGATGGGCATCGCGGTCGACCCAGGAGAGCGCCTCTACACCGCCTACCTGCCGCTGTACAACAGCCCGCAGCGGCTGGAGATCGGCGTGCAGTCCGGCGCCAAGTTCCTCGGCGTCGCACCGCGCACCACCCCGCCCGCCGTCTTCTACGGCAGCTCGATCATGCAGGGCGGCGTGGCGTCCAGGCCCGGCATGTCCATCACCGCGCTCCTGGGCCGCCGCTTCGACGTCCCCACCGTCAACCTGGGCTTCTCCGGCAACGCGCGCATGGAGCCCGAGATCGCCGAGCTGCTCACCGAACTCGACGCGTCCGTCTACGTGGTCGACAGTTCCCCCAACATGAACCCGCAGCAGATCGCGGATCGCGCCGAGCCCTTCGTCCGCATCCTGCGCGCGGCCCGCCCTGACACGCCCATCGTGCTCGTCGAGGACCGCCGGTACGGGGACGGCCAGTTCGTCGAGTTCCGCCGCACCCGCAACGCCCAGAACGCGGCAGCCCTGCGCACGGCCTACACGAACCTGCGCCGCTCCGGCGTCAGCGGTCTCTCCTACCTCTCGGCCGACAACCTCCCCGGACCTGAGGAGCTGGTGGACGGCTCGCACCCGAGCGACCTCGGCATGGCGACGTACGCCGGCGCGTACGAGAAGGTCCTGCGCCCCATCCTGAAGAGACAAGGCCACTGACCGCCGCTCTGAGATGCCCCGGGGCTTGCGGCACGTCCCGGGGCGACGGCCCCGACTGGAGCGCATGATGAAGTGATCATCACGAGCGGCGGGGCCCACTGGCCTGATGCCGACGACCGAGCTGCGGCTGCACGGCGTACGGGTGCTGGTGCTGGAGGCCAGCGGAGCGGTCTCGACCGCCTTGGGTGGCCGACGACGTAGGTGATGGCCGACGGGCGCGTGCCGGACGTGGCCGCCTCCCACTCGATCGCCTCACGCCGCTCGGTGCTCGCGGACGCCCGGCGCATAGACCAGCCAGGGCAACACCCCGGCCTCCCGGGCGACGCCGCGGAAGGTGATCGGCTGCCTGCCGGCCTTGAGGGCCCCTACTCGGGTTGACGCGACCAGCCCAAAAGTAGCTCTCGATAACATCTCAAGTCCGATAAAGGACCCCTGCCGATGCGCAGAGAGTGGGAGCTGGAGGGGCCTAGCGCGGGATGGAGTGCTTCAACGGAGCGAATGATCTCCGCGGTCAGCGCTCTCTCAACCGCCGAATAATCCGTCTGGCGGTAGGCACGGATGAGCTCCTCCGCGACCACGGTCATGGCCTCGGCCGTCGGGTCTTCATCTATATCTCGCTCCTTCCTGAAGAATCTGGGGAAGATCGCCTCAGCAAAGCCGGCCCGGGAACGCCAGGTGCGGATGCTGGGACGGAACCCGGTTCAGGCCAGCTGGCGTGAGTGAGTCTTCCAAGCCGGCGAAAGCGGAGCGGGACTCTGGCTGCGCGATGCTTCGTGGCCTGCGGTGGAACACACATGCGATCAGACCAAGCGGCTTCCATTCCGCATGCTCAGGCCCGAAATCCGGTACGCCAGTAGCCTTGATCACCAACCTGGGAACCCGCGACGACGCTGGTCACGACGCTATTACGCCAAGCCCGGCGCCCCCGTGCACGCCGTCCACCGTCCTGGCTCATGCGGCCGCGCACGACGAACAGGCCCCAAACCGGCCCTCATCTTTGCGTGCTTCCCCCCCACGGGTGAGCGCTCAGCCCCGCTGACCGGGACGTTCCACGATCATCGACGTCAGCAAGGCTGTGCTCCACACCGCTCCCTTGCGCATGGCGGGCTTGCTGTTGCCAGGCATGAACGCATCGCGCAGCCAGACCGTCCGAGTTCCCAGGTAGCGATAGGTGGCCGGATCCAGGATGTCGTATCGGCGGAAGGGCCGCGCATCGCCGGCGCGCTCCAGCCAGACGCCCAGCCCACTGCGACTGGCGGCGTCGCTCACGCCCTGCTCGATCCGGACGCCGGGAATGAGCGCCAGAGCGCGGAACATGGCCGCCTCCAGCCGCGGTGGCATCGTGCCGTACCTGCTCAGGTAGAGCATGATCACGCGATAAGCGCGGGCGTCGGCGGGTTCGACCCTCTTGGGCACCCCCTCCTCGCGGGCTCCCTCGATCCAGTGACGATCACCTGTGATCTTGGCCAGCAGCTTCCTCGGGTCAGTGGGCAGCTTGCGTAGCTTGGCGTCGTACTGCTGCGGCGACAGGTCGTCATCGCCGGGATCCAGCGGGTTGTGTTCCTCTCCGACGGTGAGCTGGCCGTCCTCGCCCAAGTAGGCGGCCTGCCTGCCGTCATAGCGCAGCCATTGTTCCCGGGTCTTGGTCGTCTCTGAGTTCGGCTGCTTGTCCAGAGTCTTGGTGTAGTGCCACTGCGTCGGCAGCGGCACCTGGGCGCTCCTACGCCTGCTCGCCACATCGGCGGCGCGGACCAGCACCACGCTGGAGTCGAGCCGGACCACTGAGGGTGTAGCCGCTGGCCCCTGAGCAGGCGGTTGCGGCCATAGGGTGGCCACGGCGACCGAGGCGGCGGCCCCCAGCGCCCCGATCGCAAGCAGGCGGCGCCCCACTGATCGCCTGCGCCCCCGTATCCGCTTCAGCAGCCGCCGGCGCTCCGAGATGATCCACTCATGGCCGGGCTCGGGGACCTCGGCACGCCACTCGTGCAACGATCGCAGGTCATCCATCGAAAGACTCCTCTCGGGTCATCGCGGGGTCGGATCCGCCGAGCGCCTGGCGTGTCCTCGTCCTGGCTCGGTTCAGGCGGGATCTGACAGTGCCGATCGGGATATCCAGTGCACGGGCCACGTCCTGATATGACATGTCGGCCCAGGCCACGAGTAACAGCACCTCCCGATCACCGGGGGACAGCTTTGCCAGCGCCGCCGCCAGACCGGCCTGCTGTGCGGCGACCCGGTCATCGACACGCTCGGCGTACGGTTCGACGATCTCGTCGATGCCGCTGCGGACCAGCGCCCGGTAGAACCGAACCTCCACACGTCTGTGTCGGCTGATGAGCCGAGCGGTGATGCCGTACAGCCAAGGCCGTGCGTCAGAATGGCTCATGTCATAGCGGCCACGGCGCCGAAAAGCGGTCAGAAAGGCGTCGGAGACGATGTCGTCGGCAAGAGAGGGGCCCAGCCGCCGGGCAACGTAACGCCGTAACGCGGGCGCGTGCCTGTCGAACAGGTCGGCGAAGGACTCCGGGTCGTGCTCCGACCGCCGTATCAGCTCGGCGTCGACAGCCCTATCGGATTCGTCATCGGTCACATGGTGCTCCAATTCCTGAGCGGTGGTTCACCAGCTTTCGCCCGAGAGGTCGGCACGAGTTCGCGTCAGGGGATGTGATCTGCATCACGCAGCGATCAGATCGCGACGTGACCGGCGACAGCTGATCGGGAGGTTCCCAAACGATGTCCAGGCCCGTTCAGGCCAGTTCGCCGCGCAGGTCGTGACCGGGTCGCCTGTTCAGTCAATCCAACTCGGTCCGGAGCCGTACGGCCCGTTGGCTCCCAAAATCGGAGTGCCGACGGTTCACAGGGCGTCACTCGCCCTGCTGTCCAGCAATCTCGACCTGCGGAGCAGCCGTGCGAACGACGGCCTGCCCCCAGAGATCATTCCGCGCATTCTCCGGATCATGGAAGACAGCGCCTCCCGACTGATCCGGGCCTCGGCATGACGCTGGACCCTCAACCACCTTGCTCAGTGAGCCGTGCTGAGGAACGAAGCATGCTCAGCGGTAGCACCTCACCTCGTTAGCCGTCGATGCGCCCCAGGTAGAGGTCAGCCAGCTTCGGCGGAGTCGAGATGGCGGGTGTCACCGAGGTTGACGACCGTGCGGTAGTGGAAGAAGTCGTCTTCGCGCAGCGTGGTGATGCTGCCGGATGGCACCCGGAAACTGGCATAGCCGACCGCCTTGATCGGCATCTTGATCCAGGACGTCACGACGAATGTCAGGGAGCCACCGTGCGTCACGATGATCTGGTGTTCACACGGGCGCTGCACGATCTCGTCCATGGCCGCGTAGATGCGCTGCGCCAACGCCGCCTTGGTCTCGGCGCCCTCCACGCCCTCGTCGTGTTCCAACCGCTCCCCGACGGCCGGCGGCGGCACGAATCGTTGGTCCAACCACTCCTGTGGCCTTCCCCCCGCCTCTCCGTAGGATTTCTCCCGCAGTCTGCGGTCCAGGATTGGTTTTACGCCGAACAGCTCGGCAACCTTCTCGGCCGTTTGCCGGGTCCGCTGCAGATCCGAGGAGAACAGCTCCACATCGGCGCCGTCCGGGATCTGGGCCCGCAGCGCCTGGGCAATGGAGGCCGCCGCGCTGAGACCGGTCGGCGTCAGCTTCGAATCATGCCAGCCGCCGACGACCCCCTCGACGTGGTGCGTCGCCTCCGGATGGGTGACGGCGTAGATGGTGCGCATGAGTGAGCCCTTTCTGTAGGGGCTGTTCTTGAGTGATCTCAAAAGTGGTTCACGAGGTCTCTGAATTTCGTGATCATGACTCTGTCGCCGACCGTGGTCACGGACTGTCGGCGGCGATGGTGCAACCGACGACGTGGGACATGTGCGACGCGTCACGTGCTGCTTCCGGTCGAGCGGCCGACGGACCGGCGAATGTCGGGCATGCCGAGGCTGACGGTCGTCGTGCGAGCGGTTGCCTCTCGCATGATCTGGAGCTTCTGGTCGGCAGCGACGAGGGTGGTCTCGATGGCGGCAACTTCACCGAGCCAGCCTTGTTCCTTGGCCTCGGCGAGACGGTCGATGAGGTTGGCGTGGATCTCTTCGAGTCGGGGCTTCTGAGCTGGGTCAACGCGAAGGAGGGGGCATCTGACGCAGGCGTTTTCATGCGCGCAAGGGGTTCCGAAGTCGCGGCCGCATGCTCCGAGCGCGACCTTTCTCAGCTCGAAATGGGAGAGAATTCTTCCCATTCGCTGGCCATGAGGTCGCGGTATTCCTCACTGGGACGCTCAGCGCGGCGGCGGGCGATGAAGGCCCGATGATGGGTGATCCGTCGTCGGGGTAGATCGCGGCATAACCCATCGTGGTGTCGAGCAGGGCGTGTCCGCAGATCTTGGCGGCGATGTGGGGTGGAAGTCCGGAGCGCAGGGCGTCGGTGACGAAGATTCGACGGAAGTCATGGGGTCGCCATTCGAGGGATTCACCGGTGATGGTGATCTGCGCGGCGGCCGAGGTGGCGATCAGGCATTCGCGGATGTAGCTGCGGGTCAGGGCCCGGTCCTCGGAGCCGTAGCGGCGTTGGAACAGGAACGGCATCGGCGCGCTCCAGGTCTGCTCGAACACGTCGTAGGCGGAGACGAGGGGCATGGCGGCTTGGCCGCGCCGGACTCGGAAGATGATCGCGGACAGAACCTCCGCGAGCTCGGGCGAGACGAGCAGGAGTCTTTCGGCATCGGTCTTGGATGGGGCAATTTGCAGCATGGGGACGCTTTCGCCGGTGGTTGGCAGGGTGTAGGCGACGAAGCTGTGGTGAGTGAGTTCGAGCATCTCCTCGATCCGGATCCCGGTCGTGCGCAGCACCTCGACGGTCGCCCAGGACCAGAACGCGGCCTCTTCCTCGTGGGTGAGGCTGTGCTTCTTGCCGGTGGCGACCTCGATGACGTAGACGCGTCCGGACGGACCTTGCCGGCATCGTCGGAATGCGCGGCCCTCGACGGTGAAGACCTCGCCTTCTGGCGTGGCCCGGGCCGTGGTGATGAGGTGTTCGGCGGCCTTGCGCTGCTGTTCGACCGCGCGCACCAGGGCGGGCATGAGCGGGAGCTGGGTTCGGGTGCGCTGGTCCATCCGCGACTTGACGCCGGATTTGGACTTCTTCGTGGCGCATTCGCTGGCCTTGATCGGGCAAGGGACTGCCCACTTGGCCCAGCGGGTGGGGTCGTCGAGGGCCCAGCGGGCGAGGTCCTCGTAGAAGGCTTTGACGAAGACCAGCTCGCTGCGGAAGTTGACGCGCGGGCGGATCGGGTTGCCGTCGGCATCGCGGTTGTAGGCGAGCCGCTCTTGCCATGCCTGGGAGATCTCTGGCGGCAGGTGCAGGGAGTCTATGCCCGGGTGGTGGAGTTCCAGGTCGCGCCAGAACAGTCGGCAAAGGTTGCGGGCGATCGAGCGGAGCGAGGTGTGGTCCAGGTCGGGCGCCCGCTCGGTGAGGTAGTCGACCATCAGGTCCCGGATCGGCTGGCACTCGATGCCGTACTTGTCGACGACCTGCTCAATGCTAGGTCGGGCCTCGATGCGTAGCGCCCGCAGCCGCGGTGGAGCGGTGGCGGGCAGGATCCCGGTCTCCTTCAGCAGCGCGTAGAACAGCGGCCGTCCGGCGCTTCCCCGGAAGTGATGTTCCTCCAGGGCGGCCGTCAGTTCGACGCCGTCGCCGACGGTGATGTCCGCGACGGCGCCACCCTTGTGGATCACTATCCAGGTGAGCTTGTTCATCGCGTCTGAGCGGGCCCATCCGATCGCGTCCTGGGCGTGCTGTTCAAGCCGGGCGAACCCTTCGGGATCGAGCGCCTGACGCGCCTCGGCCAGCATCAGCGCCAGGCGCTGCCGCAGGAGCCACCGGTAGGTCGGGCGGCTCACCTGCCCGACGATGAGCAAGGTGAGGCCACCGATCAGCTCGTCGCGGCGGAACCGTCGCGCGTCGCTGCCCAGAATCGGGTCGGTCCGCTCCCCCACCCGGCGGTGGCGTCCTAACCGCTGACCGGACTCGATTCCGCGGCGAGCGAGGCGGAGGACGATGCCCCGCCTGCGTAGGAAAGCCCGCAGACGCGGGTATCGTAGCCCTTGTAGCCCTTTCTTCAGGCTGTGGGGTTGGGGTCGCGGGTTCAGGCCGAGGTGCTACCGCCCACCGCCCAGCCGACGCCGATCGTCAGCAACATGACGAGCATGGAGATGACGATCCAGGCCATCACACCCCCGCTGGTCTTCGTGGTCGGGTCCTTGACCCACCGGTAGTAGTCGCGGGTGATCTGACGTCGAACCGGGGCGAGCATGACCGGGAACATGATCATGAACGCCGCGTACAGGTACAGACTCTGGGCCAGTGTGTGGCTCTGGGCAAGGCTTCGCGCGCCGACCATGATGATGCCGATGGCCGGAAGCCAGAACTGCATCTTGCGGTACGTCGGTATCTGGATGATCCACTGCATGGCGGCGAGATTGACCAAAGTGGCGCCCGCCGCGATCAGTACCCATGCACCGGTGGGCAGCGACAAGAACAAACGAAGCCCCCTTCGAGCCGGACCCCATGAGCCTCAACGCCCATGGGGTCCAGGCCAGTATGCCGACGAGCTGTGGCCCTGTACGTGTCGGCCCTGTATCAAGCATCCTGTGTCAGGCACCTCCCGTGTCACGCACGTCCTGAGACCGGACAGGCCGGGGCATCCTCCGGTTTCTCGGTGAAGGGACGATGACAGGTGAGCCCTCCGGCGGCCGCTCATCAGCCACAGGGTTCTGCCATGAAGGACCACCCGGTTGCCGCCCTTGACGCCCGAGCTGTTGATGTCCATGTCGCCTGCCACGACCTGAAACAGCTTCTTGGCCTGCGGCTGCACCCATTCGACGCGGCCGGGCTGGGAGAGGGAATAGCGCCACGGCGTGGTGATGAAGTGGATGCCACCGGCGCTCAGGCCGCGGGCCGACAGCGCGAGGTCCTGCAGCACGCCGGGGGTGAGGTCGGGGTCGGTGGTGACCGACTTCGTAGCCGCGTCCAGGAAAGCGAACAGACGGGCCGGGTTAGTCAGCGTCTGCCCGCTCATCACCTTGTTGACCATGGAGGCGATGAACATTTGCTGACGCTGGATCCGGCCGATGTCAGAGCCGTCACCCAGGCTGTAGCGGGCGCGCACGTAGCCCAGGACCTGCTCACCGTTGAGTGTCTGGCGGCCGGCCGCCAGGTGCAGCAGCGCCTTGGTGTCGTCGATCGGCTTGGGGAGGCACACTTCCACGCCGCCGACGGCGTTGACCATGTCGCGGGTGAGCGCACCGACACGATCATGCTGGCGCACATCTCCGCCGACCGTGACAACGCGCTCATCGTCAGCTTCCCGCGGGACTCGCTGGTCCAGCTCCCCGCCTGCAAGGCCAAACCCGCCCAGCACCTGGCGGGCCAATTGCCGCACCTGGGCGGCGGTATCGGCTGCACCTGGAAGACCGTCGAGACCCTGACCGGCATCCGCATCGACCACTTCGTGAAGGTCGACTTCACCGGTTTAAGGACGCCTTGTACTTGTCAGTGGGGCATGACGACGGTGAACTGGGAGCGCGAGCCCACGGGGAGAAGGTCGAGGCCGCCTCCAGGAGCGCACGTGGCAGCAGGTCGATGCCGCCTTTTGCCGGATAGAGGAACCGGGCGTTGTACCCCACGCGGTCCTGCCTGATGCCCAGCGCCCCACCGACCACCTGGACGGTGCTCGGCGTCGGGAAATAGCCCGACAGCCAGTCGAAGGTCAGTCTGTCGCACGAAAGGCCCCAGAACTTGCTGTAGTACGGCGTGAAGAAATGGTCGGCCAGGGCCTGCCCATACTGGGCGACGATGAAGTCGTGGAAGCTCTCGGGCGGCGGCCTTCGACGGACCAGCCGCCCCGCCCGTGCCCGAAGGAATCCGGCCAGGCAGCGTCTGCGGACTTCCCCCGGCAACCCGTGGATGTTGGCCTGCAGCGGATAGGGGACCATCGCATCGTTGATCCAGACTTTCGCCCTGCGGCCGATGTCGACCAGGCCGTCCCCGCCGAGCAGGTCATGGACCAGGGCGCGCACGGTGGCGTCGCGCAGGTGCAGCCAGTGGCCGGTGACGTCGAAGGTGAAACCGTCGCGCCGGTGAGTCCTGGCTTTGCCGCCGACCGTCTCTTCGCGCTCGACCAGGGTGACCGTTCTTGCCGACAGGCGCATCGCGGCGGCGAGCCCGGCGAGGCCCGCGCCCAGAACCACGATCGGTTCGGCTGCTCCACCAGGCATGGCGCCCCCGCAGTCCTCATAGGATCACTCAGACTGTATGATGACGCTCCCCCGAGCAAAGGCAACCTTTCGCGAATCACGCAAGCTCGTGACCGCTGCCGTACGCCAGGCCGACACCGACGACCCCCGGCCATCGCAACGCAACCCGCCTGAATCGCGCTGGTGGCACCCGCCGGCGGCTCGTCGTCCCACAGATCGGAGATCAGCGCGTCCGCGGTCAGCCGGGCGACCGGCCGCCAGCGCGAGCCTGGCCAGCAGCGCCGGCGGCGGCTCTCAAACGTCCACGTGCCCGATATCGGCGCCGGGGGCATGCAGGAGGGGGCTCGCGTGCTCGCCGAACAGCCTCGCCACCAGCTCGCCGCGGCTGCTGACGTCCACCTTGGCGAAGATCGCCTTGAGATGGTCGCGCACCGTGTGCGACGACAGCCGCAGCCGCGTGGCGATCTCCGCGGTGGTGTGCCCGCGCGCCACGCACTCGGTCACCTCGCGCTCGCGCGGCGTCAGCGCGTACGCCTCCACGATGATGGGGACGATCTGCGTCGCCGTCGCCGGCTCGAACACCACCGAGACCGGCCCCGTCCGGCCCCGGCCGTCCTGCAGCACCGAGGCGTGGATGCTGACCCAGCGCCCGCTCCCGCCGCGCACCCGGATGACGGCGGGACCGGATTCGCGCTCGGCGGCCACGGCCCTGGCCCGCGCCACCACCGAGGCGACGGCTCCCGTCCGCAGGCTGACCGTCAAGGGCAGCCAAGGAGAGCCGCCCAACTCGGCGAACCAGTGCTCAGCCTGGGCGTCGGCGAAGATCACCCGGTCGCCGGTGTCGAACAGCGCCGATCCCGGCGCGTCGGAAGCGCCTGACACCCCGCCCTCCTGCCTGCCGGCGACGGCCAGCCCGGCCAGGCTCAGCGCGATCTCCGGCCCCAGCGCGGCCACGTGCCGCAGGTCGCGCTCGTCAAAGGGCGGCCGGTCGGCGGCGCGGAACAGGTCCACCACCCCCCACACGCCCGCGCCGATGCGGAAGGCGGCCCGCAGGTTGTCGACGTATCCCAGCGGGCGCATGAACTCCCGGAAACGCACGCTCCTGCCTAAATTGCCGACGGTGGCCTGCCGCAGCGTCGCCACGGCGGCGGACGAGCGGGCGACGTCGCGGAAGGTCAGCACGTCGTGCGCGCCGTACTCACGCTGCCAGTACGTCTCGCAGTGCTCCTGGCCGATGTTCTCCACGCGCATGGGCGAGGCCGGCAGGACGGTCGCCGGGTCGGTGCCGATCCAGGCTGCCGCGTCGTAGGGAACCATGCGGCGCAGGCGGCGCGCGGCCGCCGCGAACACCTCCGACCCCGTGCCCGACACTTCCAGCGCTTGCTCACCGGCGCACGCGCGCACGCCGGTTAACCCCCCGATGGTGTCCACGCCGCCATGGTCGCACGCCGTCCCACGGGTTCCCATCCCCCGTTTGAGGGGGGCGGGCCGGCGTCGTGACATCAGGCGGGCCTGCGACGAGCCGCCGCCCCTGATCCGCCTGACCGATCCCGCAGCCGCGGGGGGTGGCGGCCCTGAATGCCCCCGGCGGGCGGGATGGGATCGGCGTCCTCGCCCCGCCATCGTCGATCAGGACGACGACCAATCACTGATCGAAGAGGACGAACGATGCCTGTCACTCCTGCTCCCGGCCCCGGTCCCGGCGCCGACGGTGCCGGTGCCGGCGGCCTGCGGGCGCTGGGCTCGCGGCTCGAAGGAGCGCTGGTCCTGCCCGGTGACGCGGGCTGGGACGCCGCCCGCGCGGCCTGGCAGCTGGCCGTGGACCAGCGTCCGGCCGCCGTGGTGCTGGCCCGCTCGGCCGCCGACGTGGCCGCCACCCTGAAGACGGCCCGCGCCTGTGGCCTGCGCGTCGCGCCGCAGTCCAGCGGCCACAACGCCGCCCCGCTCGGACACTTGAACGACACCATCCTGCTGCGCACGTCCGAGATGGCGAACGTGCACATCGACCCCGTGCGGCGGCTGGCCCGGGTGGGCGCGGGGGTGGTGTGGTCGGAGGTGAGCGCGGCCGCCGCCAAGCACGGCCTGGCCGGGCTCGCCGGCACCGCCTCCGACGTCGGCGTGGTCGGCTACACCCTGGGCGGCGGCCTGTCCTGGTTCGCCCGCTCCCACGGCCTGGCCGCCAACCACGTCACCGGCGCCACCGTGGTGACCGCCGACGGCCGTGTGCTGCGCGTGGACGCCGGCCACGAGCCCGACCTGTTCTGGGCGCTCCGGGGCGGCGGGGGCGCGTACGCGATCGTCACCGAGCTGGAGTTCGCCCTGTTCCCCATCACCGAGGTGTACGCGGGCGCGCTGTACTGGCCGATCGAGCGGGCCGGGGAGGTGCTGACCCGGTGGCGCGACTGGACCGCCGGCGTGCCGGACGCGATCACCTCCCTGGGCCGGCTGCTGCGCTTCCCCCCGCTGGAGGACATTCCGCAGCCCTTCCGAGGCCGCTCGCTGGTCGCCGTCGAAGCGGTCGCCCAGTTCGGCCAGGAAGCGGCCGACGCCCTGCTCGCGCCGCTGCGGGAGCTGGGTCCCGAGCTCGACACCTTCGCGCCCACGCCACCGTCCCGGCTCGACCTGCTGCACCTGGACCCGCCCGGCCCCACCCCGGCCACCGGTGACGGCTTCCAGCTCGCCGCTCTCACCGACGAGACGCTGGCGGCCCTGCTGGCCGTGGCCGGCCCTGACGCCGACGTACCGCTGCTGACGGTCGAGGCCCGCCACCTAGGCGGCGCCCTGGCCCCGGGCGCCCTGCCCGGCGGCGCGGTGTCCTCGCTGGACGCGGCCTTCGCCGTCTTCTCCGGCGGCCTCACCTTCGACGCGTCCTCCACGGCCGCCGTGTACGCGGCCCTCGACACGCTCGCCGCCGTCCTCGCGCCCTGGCGGGCGCCGCTGGCCTACCGCAACTTCACCGAACGGCGGCGGCCGGACGACGGGCTCGGCTTCGAACCTGACCATGTACGGCGGCAGCTGCGGCGGGTCAAGCAGACCTACGACCCGGGCGACGTGATCAGAGCCAACCACCCCGTAGAGCCCTCCCGGTAGCCGCCGTGACCCCGATCACCTCGCGACCAAGCGCGTATCTCGCCACCGAGCGACCCCCGGGCCGCTCCCTGCCTCCGTCCCCGGACAACCCCAGACCCAAGGAAAGCACTCTCATGTTCTCTCGTGTCGCCCGCTCGTTCGCCGCCCCCGCCCTGGCCGCGCTGGCCGCCCTGGCCATCGCCACCTCCACCGCCACGCCGGCCGTCGCACAGACCGCAGCTGACAAGCTGGCGTTGTGCAAGCCGGGCATGTTCTGCATCTTCGGCGACACGGGTTACCGGGGTCTGTTCTTCGGCAGCGCCGCCAACGTCCCGAACGTCGGCACCGCGACCGCGCCGTTCGGCTTCAACATCAACGACCACACCAGCTCGTTCTGGAACCGCACCGGCCGCACGATGTGCCTGTTCACCCACACCAACTTCAGGACCCCGCTCCAGTGGCAGCGTCCCAACAGCACCGCGATCGCCGTGGGCATCGCCCCGAACGAGTTCACCCCGAACGTCGGCAAGCTCGCCAACGACGCGACCAGCTCCTTCGCCGCCTGCGCCCGCACCTGACCGCACGACCCCGTCACCAGCACGTCCACCACATCACGGAAAGCACCCTCATGATCTCTCGTATCGTCCGCCCCCTCGCCGCCTCCGCCCTGGCCGCCATGGCCATCGCCACCTCCACCGCCACGCCGGCCGTTGCACAGACCGCAGCTGACAAGCTGGCGTTGTGCAAGCCGGGCATGTTCTGCATCTTCGGCGACACGGGTTACCGGGGTCTGTTCTTCGGCAGCGCCGCCAACGTCCCGAACGTCGGCACCGCGACCG